>NZ_JBEYVS010000001.1:0-462329 GCF_040644095.1 Streptomyces sp. NPDC047028 | reverse complement strand
CCGACCCGTACGCGGGCCGTACGCTCGGTTCGACGAGGCCGGTGCGGGCCCAGTAGTCGAGCTGCCGGTAGGTGCCCGCGCCCCTGAAGGGGCGCGGGGAACTGCGCGAAGGGGGTCCGGGGGCTTGCCCCCAAAGGTCGGGAAGGGAAGGGGCGGCGGGGGCGAGGAAGGGTTTACGCCTCGAGGTCGTCCAGGAACGCCGCTGCCGTGAACATCTCCACGCCGACCGTGATCGCGAGTTCGTCGGCGTCGAAGTCACCCTGGTGCAGGTCGCGGACCCGAGGGTCACCGGGGGTGCGGACGCCGAGGCGGGCCATCGCGCCGGGCACGTGCTCCAGGTACCAGGAGAAGTCCTCGCCACCCAGACTCTGCTCGGTGTTCTCCACGGACCCCATTCCGCGCCGCGCGACCATCGCCTTGCGCAGCAGTTCGGTGGCCCCCCGGTCGTTGACGACGGGCGGCACACCGCGCACGTAGTTGATCTCCGACTTGGCCCGGTGCAGCGTGGCGACCTCGTCGATGGCCGCGTGCACGACGTCGGGGGCCTCCCGCCAGGCGTCCAGGTCGAGGCAGCGGACGGTGCCGGACAGTTCGGCGTGCTGCGGGATGACGTTCGGGGCGTGGCCCGACTCGATCCGGCCCCAGGTGACGACGAGTCCCGCGCGGGTGTCCACGCGCCGGGCGACCAGCGCCGGCACGTCGGTGACGACGCGGGCTGCGGCCGTGACCAGGTCGGTGGTCAGGTGGGGGCGAGCGGTGTGGCCGCCGGGGCCGTCGAGCGCGATCTCCAGCCGGTCGCAGGCGCTGGTGATGGGGCCGACGCGGAGCCCCACCTTGCCGGCGTCGACGCGCGGGTCGCAGTGCACGGCGAGGATCCGCCCCACCCCGTCCAGCGCCCCGCACGCGATGGCGTCGGCGGCGCCGCCGGGCAGCACCTCCTCGGCCGGCTGGAAGATCAGCCGCACGGGGCGCGGCAGCAGGCCCTCCTCGTGCAGCCCGGCGAGGACGATGCCGGTGCCGAGGACCACGCTGGTGTGCACGTCGTGGCCGCAGGCGTGCGCACGGTCGGGCACGGTCGACCGGTAGGGGCAGTCGGCCTTGGTGTCCGGGATGGGCAGGGCGTCGATGTCGGCGCGCAGGGCGAGCAGCGGGACGGTGAACCGCTCCCCCTCGGCCAGCCCGATGTCACAGATGAGCCCGGTTCCCGAGGCGAGGACGCGGGGGCGGAGGCCGGCCTTCTCCAGCCGCTCCTTGATGGCAGCGGTCGTACGGAACTCCTGGTTGCCCAGTTCGGGGTGCATGTGCAAGTCGCGGCGGAAGGCGACGAGTTCGGCGTGCAGCGATTCGCTCAGCACACCGGGGAGCACATCCCCGGGGAGGTCGGCCTCGGACTCTAGGGACATCAATTGCTTCACCCTCTGAAGGGTAGGACGCCCGACCGGTCGGCTGAGCGGGATCCAGAAAAGTTCAGCCCCGTGGGGGAAGAAAATCTGACCGGCGGACGCATGGCGGCGGACTGCGGTGGGTAAAACCTTTGCTTCCTCTTCCACGCATACCACGCCTGGCCGGTCTCACGCGCGACATGTCCAAAGATCGGAACCGGCCCGGCAGCGGCCGGCCGCGGGGAGGGCGAGCTGCGCGATGCCGTCGCCGACGCCTCGCCACTGCATGTTTATGCAGATGTCTCTGATGTTGCCCAGGCGCTCAAGATCCCGCTCTAGCGTGAAGCTTACCAAAATACATTGCCGCCCCGAGTGAGTGAATGTACGTTACTTAGCATGATCATTCACTCGCCCCGGGGCTTCCGCAGCGTGACCAGGAACATGGGGCTCAAGGACGTCGAGGACGACTTCGCGGCCGTCGTCTCCGAGGTGCCCGCCCGTTCCGCCGCCGTGTTCACCCGCTCGCGGTTCGCGGGACCCAGCGTCGTGCTCAGCCGTGCGGCGGCGGCCCGGCAGGACAGCCGCGGCATGGTCGTGCTCTCCCGGAACGCCAACGTCGCCACCGGCGGCGCGGGCGCGGCCAACGCGGCCGAGGTGCGCCGCAGGGTCGCCGAGATCGCCGGCGTCGACCCCGAGGAACTGGTCATCGGCTCCACCGGGGTGATCGGCCGGCCCTACCCCATGGACAGCATCCGGGCCGGACTCGACGCGCTGTCCTGGCCGTTCCCGGAGGCCGACTTCGCGGCGGCGGCCGCGGCCATCATGACGACGGACACCCGGCCCAAGTACCTGGCCGTGCGGGTCGGTGACGCCGTGCTCGCCGGCATCGCCAAGGGCGTCGGCATGATCGAGCCGAACATGGCCACCCTGCTGACCTTCTTCTTCACCGACGCGGACATTCCGGCCGCCGAACTCGACGCTCTGTTCCGCCGGGTGATGGACCGCACGTTCAACGCCCTGAGCATCGACACCGACACCTCCACCAGCGACACGGCCGCGATCTTCGCCAACGGCCTGGCCGGTCCCGTCGACCTCGACGGGTTCGAGCAGGCACTGCACACCGTCGCCCTGCACCTCGTCCGCGACATCGCCTCCGACGGCGAGGGCGCCGCCAAGCTCATCGAGGTCCAGGTCACCGGGGCCCGCGACGACGCACAGGCCAAACGGGTGGGCAAGAGCGTGGTCAACTCGCCCCTGGTGAAGACGGCCGTGCACGGGGCCGACCCCAACTGGGGGCGGGTCGCGATGGCCGTCGGCAAGCTGGAGGACGAGACCGACATCGAGCCGCCCCGGGTGCGGATCTGGTTCGGCGACCTCCCCATGCACCCGGAGGAGCCGAGCGACGCGCTGCTGGAGCGGGCGGCACGGTATCTGACCGGCGACGAGGTGGTCATCCGGGTGGACCTCGGCATCGCCGACGGCGCGTTCACCGTCTACGGCTGCGACCTCACCGAGGGCTACGTGAAGCTCAACGCCGACTACACGACCTGAGCACCCGCGCGGCCGTAGGGATATCCCTACGGCCGCCGTGCGCCGCTTCCACGGCGGGGCGGTGGCTCTCAGACTCCTCGTGGTGCCGCCCGGACCTGCCTCACATGGTCTCTCTCCCCAGGGGCGGCCCGTCTCCCCCCACCCCGTCCCGAGAGGACAGGAAGACACCATGAGACGAAGACTCCTCACCTGGGCGACCGGTGCCTGTGTGATCGCCGCGGCCGGCGGGCTGGCCGTGGCGGCGCCCGCGCCGGACGCGCGGGCGGCCGACCCGGCCTGCGGGCAGTTGGTCGGCAACGGCGGTTTCGAGAACGGCACGTCGCCCTGGTCGGCGAGCAGCGGTGTGATCACCGACGCCGGCGGGCAGAGCGCCCACGCGGGCAGCCACTTCGCCTGGCTGGACGGCTACGGCTCCACCCACACCGACACCCTCTCGCAGAGCGTGACGGTCCCGGCCGGCTGCACCAGCGCCTCGCTCAGCTTCTATCTGCACGTCGACACGGACGAGACGACCACGTCCACCGCGTACGACAAGCTCACCGCCAAGGTGGGTACGACGACCCTCGCCACGTACTCGAACCTGGACGCGGCCCCCGGGTACGTGAAGAAGACCGTGGACGTCTCCTCGTTCGCCGGGCAGACGGTCACCGTGTCCTTCACCGGCAGCGAGGACTCCGGCGCCCAGACCAGCTTCGTCCTCGACGACGTCACCCTCGACACCTCGGCCGGCGGCACGACCCCGCCCCCGCCCGGCGACTCCGTCCGGACGCCCGCGAAACCGTCGTACACCGTCTCGCTGAGCAGCGACTCCACCGGTGCGCACTGGAGCGGGCACGAGAGCGTGACCTTCACCAACGCCTCGGCCGACCCGCTGAACGAGGTGTACCTGCGGCTGTGGGACAACGCCCACGGCAGCTGCCCGACCACACCGATCACGGTGACGCACGTGACCGGCGGCACGCCGGCCGCGCTGTCGGTGAACTGCACCGCCCTGAAGGTGACGCTGCCGGCCCCGCTCGCGCAGGGGCAGAGCGGCACGGTCGGCTTCGACCTGGCGATCGACGTACCCAGCGGCGCCGACCGGTTCGGCCACGACGGGCAGTTCGACTTCCTCGGCAACGCCCTGCCGGTCCTCGCGGTCCACGACGGCGACGGCTGGCACCTGGACCCGTACACGAACAACGGCGAGTCCTTCTACTCCCTGGCCGCCGACTTCGACGTCACCCTGGACCACCCGACGTCGCTGTCCGTCCCGGCCACCGGCACCTCCGTGGACAGTCCCGGGTCCGCCGGGCGCACCGTCACCCGGGCCACCGCCAGTTCGGTGCGCGACTTCGCCTGGGCGGCCGGCCCGTTCAGCAAGGTGTCGGGGACGGCGCAGGACGGCACGAAGGTCAACGTCTACGGCGTCGACGGCATCGGCTCGTCCGACCTGCAGAGCATGCTGAGCGTGGCCGAGTCCGCGATCGACGCGCACGGGCAGCGCTTCGGGGCCTACCCGTACGGCGAGGTGGACGCGGTCCTCGACAACGACTTCTGGTTCGGCGGCATGGAGTACCCCGGCTTCGTCCTCGACCTGGTCGACCGCACGGCGCTCACGCACGAACTCGCCCACCAGTGGTTCTACGGCATCGTCGGCGACGACGAGTACAACCACCCGTGGCTGGACGAGTCGTTCACCGACTACGCCACCGACCTCGCCCTCGGCAAGGACGGCTCCGGCTGCTGGAACAACGTCTCCTGGGCGTCCGGCGGCGAGGCGATCACCAACTCGATGGCGTACTGGGACGCCCACTCCTCCCGGTACTCCACCGTCGTCTACGGCTACGGCAAATGCGCCCTGCACGACCTGCGGCGCGTCCTCGGCGACAGCGCGATGCAGGAGCTGCTCCACGACTACGCGCAGGCCCACTGGTACGGCGTCTCCACCACCGCCGAGTTCAAGGCGACGGCACAGGCGCTGACCAGCACCGACCTGACGTCGTTCTGGGCCCAGCACCGCATCGAGGGCTGAGCCCGCTCAGGGGGGTGTCCCCCACTGGTTCAAGGTCGTACAGTCCGTCCCGTCCGGCGGGGCGGCCCCGACGCGCTCACGAAGGGGAGGGACCCATGGGACCCATGAGCGACCCGTCCCGGTGCCGACGACGCCACCGGCACCGGCCCGGTCCCGGTGGCCCGCTCGGCGCGGGCCGTGCCTGAGCCACGGCCGGCGGCCGCTGCCGCCGGCCGTCCGGCCGTCCTCGCGCGGGCGCGGGCCGCGCTCGCCGCGGGCGGTCTCGTGCTCACCGGGCACCTGGGTGCCGGCCGGTCCACGCTGCTGTCGGCGCTCGCCGAGGAGTGCGCGGAGAGCGGCCACCGGGTGCTGCGCTGCGCACCGGCCCGCTCCGACCGGCGACTCCCCCACCTGGGGCTGATCGACCTCATGGCCCAGGTCCGGGACGAGGAGCTGGATCACCTCCGGGACCCCGAACGCGCCCTGCTGGACGGGGTGTTGCGCCGGGGCGCGGGCACTGCTCGCCTGGAGGGGGGCGAGCAGCTGCTCACGCTGCACCTGGCGTTGCTGCGGGTGTTCACCGAACTGGCGCTGCCTGGCCCGCTGTTGCTGGTCGTCGACGACGCGCAGTGGCTGGACGAACCGAGCGCGGACGCGCTGTCCTTCGTCGCCCGGCGCAGCACCGGCGGCCGGCTCGCGGTCGCGGCGGCCGTCCGCACCGACCCGGGCGCCGGGGCCGTACACCCGCGGACCGAGGCGGCCGGGACGGCGGCCCCGCACGACGCGGACGTGGGGCGGCACGGCGAGTCCCTCGACGCCGTGGACCGTGCCGTGCGGCTGTGTCCCGGGCCGGCGACCACGCTCGCGGTACCGCCCATGACGGAGCCGGAGATCGCCGAGGTGCTCGCGGCACACGGCATGCGCTGGCCCAGGCAGATGGCCGCGCGGGTCCGGCGGGCCGCCGGCGGCAACCCCCGGTTCGCGCTGGAACTCGCCCGCACCTGCCAGGAGGACGGCAGCCCGGTCTGGGGCAGGCCGCTGACTCCCGCCTCGGTGCCGCCCCTGCCGGAGGCGCTGCGGCCGTACCTCCACGACTGGCTGGCCGCTCTCGGCCCCGCCGCCCGCCGGACCCTCCTGGCGGCGGGCGCCGCGGCCTACCCCACGGCGGCGCTGCTGCGCCGGGCCGGGTTCGCCGGCGCGGCCGACGATCTGCGGGAGGCCGTACGGCTGGGGCTCGTGGCGCCGGTGGGCGACGGGCCGGTCCGGTTCACGCAGCCGCTGACGGCGGTACTGCTGTACGAGGAGGCCGGCGCGCAGGAGCGGGCCCGGGTCCACCGGGCGCTCGCCGACGCCGCGACCGATCCGGTGGAGCGGGCCCAGCAGCTCGCCTCGCTCGCCACCGGCGAGGACGCGGCGCTGGCCGCCCTGTTGTCGGAGGCGGCCGCGATCGCCCGCCGCCGGGGTGCCCGCGCGAACGCCGCGCAGCTGGGGCTGAGCGCGGCCGAGCTGACCCCGGGCACCGGCGCCGACAGCGTCGACCGGCTGCTGACGGCGGCGGAGGACGCGCTCGCCGCCGGGGACTACCCGCTGGTGCGGCGCCTCGCCCACCACGCGCTGCGCGACTGCCGGAACCCGGCGGACCGGATCCGCGCCTGGATGGCGATCATCGACTCCAGCGGGCAGGCCGTCGCCGAGGTGGCCAACGTGCTCCGGTACGCGCTGCGGGACGCCGAGTGCTGTCCCGACCTGCTGGCCCAGGTGCACTACCGGCTCGCCTGGCAGGCCTGGGTGGCCGAGGGTTCCGCCGTGCGGGCGCACCCGCACGCCGTCCGGGCGGCCCGGCTGTCGCGGGAGGCGGACGACTGGCGGACCCACCAGCTCGGCCTGACGTTGCAGGCCTCCGTGGAGTTCTACCTCGGCCTGCCCGAGGCCGAGGACACGCTGCGGGCCGCGCTGACCTCGCGGGCCGACCACCGGGCGCTCTACGACCACAACGGGCCGGCCTTCGTCCGCTCCCGCCGCCATCTGCTGCACGACCGGCTGGACGACGCACGCGCCGAGATGCGCGCCCTCGTCTACACGGTGCGCACCCGGGGCAGCACGGAGAGCCTCAGCCAGTGCCTGGCCTCCCTCGCGCTGGTCGAGGTGCACCGGGGGCGCTGCGCCCGCGCGCTGGACCTGGCCGCGCAGAGCCTGGACGTCGCCGCGCGGGCCGGGTTCAGCCAGGGGCCGGCCTGGCACGCGCTGGCGGTGGCCAGGGCGGCCGGCGGTGACCCGGGCGAGGCGCTGGTGGCGGCGGAACAGGCGCGCCGGCACGCCGAGGACGACGCCGACCGGCTCTTCCTGCCCCGCGCCCTGCACGCGGAGGGCCATGTCCGGCTGGTCACGGGCGAGTCCGGGGCGGCCCTGCCCGTGCTGCGGCGGGTGCGGGACCTGGAACTCGCGCAGGGGCAGGGCGATCCGGCGATCCGCCGCTGGCACAGCGATCTCGCCGAGGCGCTGGTCCTGGAAGGGTGCGGCGCGGACGCCGACGAGCTCCTGGAGCTGACCTGGAAGCAGGCGGTGCGGCTCGGCCGGCAGGGGGTGCTGGCGACGCTACGGCGGCCCCGGGCACTGCTGCTGGAGGCCGAGGGGGACGCCGAGGCGGCCGTGCACCAGTTGCGGCTGGCCGCGGAGCAACTCCGGGAGCTGGGCTATCCGCTGGAGGAGGGCCGGACCAGGCTGGCCCTCGGCCGGCTGTGCCTGCGCACCGGGGACCTGGCCGGCGCACGGCGTGAACTGGCGTCCGCGCACGCGCTGTTCACGCGCGCCCGGGCCTGGCCGTGGCTGGCGCTGACCCGTGCCGCGCAGGACCAGCCGGCCCCGCGGGGCACCGCCGGGCCGCCGTCCGCGACGGCGGCGGTGGATCTGGACCTGCTCACCGACGCCGAGCGGCGGGTGGCGCAGCGCGTCGCGGAGGGGGCGAGCAACCGGGAGATCGCCGCCGAACTGGTGGTGAGCGTCAAGACGGTGGAGGCCGCGCTGACCCGCGCCTACCGCAAGCTGGGCGTGCGCTCGCGGGTGGACCTCACCCGTGTCGTCCTGAGCCTCAGTCCTGCACGGGCGGCACCGCGTCGCGCCAGATGCTGATGTCCAGGGTGACGTACTGGCTGGCGCTGCTGCTGGGCGACTGGCTCTCGTAGGTGATGAGGGCGACGATGCCGTCCTGCGTGGTCGCGCAGAGCTGCCTGCCCTTGGAGAAGCGGCTCAGCGAGATCTCCTGGGGGAGGTAGCGGGTGTCCTGCTTGCAGGCGTCCAGTGAGCCCGCCTCGCCCTGGTCGAGCAGGACGAGCTTGGTGTTGTAGGAGCCGAAGGAGCAGGAGTCGCTGTCGCAGCTCAGGTACAGGTCGTCGTAGTTGGAGTCGTGCGGGACGAGCGGCTGGTCGCTGAACTTCAGGTAGTAGCCGTCGGCAAGGTTGAAGTACTTGTAGACGGTGGGGGCGGCGGTGCTGCCGGAGGACGCGTCGGCCTGCCCGCCGGTGTTCTGGTCGCCCGTGTTCCGGTCGTCGCTCTGCGCGCTCTTGGTGGGCTTCGTGCCGGAGGTCTTGGTGCCGGTGGGCTGGGTGGCCGCGCCGTTCTTGTGAGAGCCTCCGCTGCCGTCGAGCACGCCGCTCTTGAGCACGCCCACGGCCGCGCCGGCGAGGACGAGGACTCCCACGACGGCACCGACGACCAGCCCGGACTTCCGGCGCCGGGCGGGGCGGGCGCCGGGGGTGGTGGTGCCGGGGGTGGTGGTGCCGGGGCCGGCCGGGCCGCCGGATGCGCCGGGACCGCCGTAGGGGGCGTGGCCGCCGGTCGCCCATGGCGGGGCGGGCGTGTGCTGAACGGGCTGGACCGGCTGCGCGGTCTGCGTCGGCGCGTGGTGAGACTGCACCGGCTGGACCGGCTGAGCCATCTGCGTGGGGACGTACTGCGGCTGGGCGGGAGGCTGCTGGGGCTGCGTCGAGGGCTGTTGGGCGGGCCGCGGGGGCTGGGAGGGCTGCTGCGGCTGCTGGGCGGCGGCCGTCGGCGGGTGCTGGGGCGCCGCGGGCACGGCCGCGGGGGTCGCGGGCAGCGGCTGGGGCGCGTTGTAGCGGTCGGCGATGACGGTGGTCACCGCGTTCGGCAGCCAGTCCTCGGGGCGGCGCAACTGCGTCGCCCCGGACGCGGCGTTGCACAGGGCGAGGACCTCGGCGAGCGTGGGGCGCTCGTCGGGTTCCTTGGCGAGGCAACGGCGTACCAGCTCGGTGAGTTCGGCGGGGAGCCCGGCGAGGTCGGGTTCCTCGTGCACGATCCGGTAGAGCACCGCGTGGGAGGGGCCGTCGCCGTGGGCGGAGCGGCCGAGGGCGGCGAAGGCGGCGACCTGGCCGAGTGCGAACACGTCGGAGCGGGGGCCGACGGTACGGCCGGCGGCCTGCTCCGGGGACATGAAGGCGGGCGTGCCGACGGTGACCCCGCTGCCGGTCAGGGCGGTGGTGTCGGCGGCGCGGGCGATGCCGAAGTCGATGACGCGCGGGCCGTCGGCGGCGAGCAGCACGTTGGACGGCTTCAGGTCGCGGTGCACAATGCCGGCGCCGTGCACGACCTGGAGGGCCTCGGCCACGCCCGCGGTGAGCAGCAGGACGGTCGCGGCGGGCATCGCCCCGTGTTCGGCGACGGCCGCGGCGAGGGTGGGGCCGGAGACGTAGGCGGTGGCGAGCCAGGGGTGCGGGCCGTCGGTGTCGCTGTCGATCACCGGGGCGGTGTAGAGGCCCTGGACGCGTTCGGCGGCGCGCACCTCCTGGGCGAACCGCCGCCGGAACTCGGGGTCTTCGGCGAACTCGGGCCGGATCACCTTGATGGCGACGGCACGTCCGCCGGGCGTGTGCGACAGGTACACCTTGCCCATGCCGCCGGCGCCGAGCCGGGCGGCCAGCCGGTACCCGCCGATCGTCCTCGGGTCGTCCTCGGCCAGCGTCTGGAAAACCCCGTGGGCCATGCCCTCGCCGTTCATCGTTCCCCCGTCACGCAAACTGGTCAGCGGCGCACGGATCTTAGCGTGACCGGACACCGCTCGGCCGTGTCCTCGGCTACGCGGGTGCGACCGTCGCCAAACGGTGTACGTCCCGTGCCGTCCCCGTGACCGAGGACAGGAATCCGTGCGCGCGGGGTGAGGCGGTCAGGGTCAGCCAGGCGGGGTCGATGTCGCAGACGGCGACGCGGACTCCGGTGCCGGTCAGGGCGAGGGGCAGGGTGTGGACGACGGTGGAGGGGAAGCTGAGGACGGTACGGCCGATGGGCCCGCGGCGGGCGATGAGTTCGAGGGGCAGGTCGGGGCGGACGATCTCCAGTCCCGTCCCCCCGGCCAGCCGGTGCAGTTTGCCGGTGCTCTCTCGACGGTGGGCGAAGTAGCGGGTGGCACCGTGGGTCCGGGCCAGGGTGCGGACCGCGTCCAGGTAGGCGCCGTCGTCGACCACTCCGGTCTCCACCAGTGAAGTGCCCACGAGATCCGCGCCCTTGGTGATGCGGGGTGGGCCGAAGCGGGCGCGGGTCCAGGCGAAGTCGTTGGCGGTGAGGGTGACACCGTCCGGGGCCCGGGTCACCGGCATCGAGGAGAACACCTCGACCCGGCGGCCCCCGGCCGGGGTGAGACGGCGGCGGGCAGCCGCGGAGACCGGGGCGAACAGCAGGTCGCGGGGGCCGGGGTGGCCGCCCTTGCGGTGCCAGCGCACCAGCCGTTCACCGTGGGCGAGTTGGGAGACGAACTCCATGGTGGCCGTGCCGTCGTCGACGACGACCAGGTCGTGGGCCCGGGTGATGGTCAGCAGCAGTTGCACGTAGCGGGAGAAGGGGTCGCCCATGACGACCCGGCCGGCGCGGCGCAGCCGGCCGGCCAGGCCGCCGATGGTGTGGAAGGGGGCGGTGGTGCCGCCCCGCGCCTCCTCCCAGCACACCCGGTGCCCCTCGTCCCGGGCCAGGTCGGCCATGCGGCGCAGCTGGCCGCGGGTCATGGGGTCGGTGGGGGCGAGGACGACGACGGTGAGATCGGCGCCCGCCGGGCCGTGGGTGTGGGCGTCGGCCTGGCCGGGGCCACGCGCGTGCGCCCACTCCAGTACGTTCAGCAGTTGTACCGGGCTCTCCACGAAGGCGAGCGTGTGGCCGGGTTCGTCCGGCTCGCCGGGGTGGCCGGCCCGGCCGGCTCGGGGTCTCATCGTCGTAGGACCGTCCCGTGGTCGGTGGACCGGTGTCAGACCGCGACCGGTTCGCCCGCCGCCGCCGCGATCTCCGCCTCGGCGACGACGCCGGTGACGCGGCGCAGCTTCTTCATGGGGCCGCGCTCGGAGTCGTAGACCTTCTTGACGCCGTCACCGAGGGAGGCCTCGATGGTGCGGATGTCGCGGACCAGGCGGGTCAGGCCCTGCGGTTCGACGGAGGCGGCCTGGTCGGAGCCCCACATGGCGCGGTCGAGGGTGATGTGCCGCTCGACGAAGGCGGCGCCGAGGGCGACGGCGGCCAGGGTGGTCTGGAGGCCGGTCTCGTGCCCGGAGTAGCCGATCGGGACGTTCGGGTACTCGGCCTGGAGGGTGTTGATGACGCGCAGGTTCAGCTCGTCGGCCTTCGCCGGGTAGGTCGAAGTGGCGTGGCAGAGCAGGATGTTGTCGCTGCCGAGGACCTCGACGGCGTGCCGGATCTGGCGCGGGGTGGACATGCCGGTGGAGAGGATGACCGTGCGGCCGGTGGCGCGCAGAGCGCGCAGGAGTTCGTCGTCGGTGAGGGAGGCGGAGGCGACCTTGTGGGCGGGGACGTCGAACTTCTCCAGGAAGGCGACGGCCTCGGTGTCCCACGGGGAGGCGAACCAGTCGATGCCCTTGGTGCGGCAGTAGTCGTCGATGGCGCGGTACTCGTCCTCGCCGAACTCCACGCGGTGGCGGTAGTCGATGTAGGTCATCCGGCCCCAGGGGGTGTCGCGTTCGATGTCCCACTGGTCGCGCGGGGTGCAGATCTCGGGGGTGCGCTTCTGGAACTTCACGGCGTCGCAGCCGGCCTCGGCGGCGGCGTCGATCAGCCGGAACGCGCTCTCCAGTTCGCCGTTGTGGTTGATGCCGATCTCCCCGGTGACGTAGACGGGGCGGCCGGGGCCGGCCTCGCGCGAACCGAGGGTGCGGATACGGGAGTTGGTGCTCATGGAGAGGCGTGTCCTTACTTGGCGGAGGTGGGGAGAGTGGGGCGGGGTTCGAGGGAGAGGTCTGAGAGGTCGAGGTCGAGCGTGGGGCCGAGGAGCCAGCCGGCGATCTCCCGGACGGCGCCGGCGCCGCCGGGTGCGGTGGTGACGGCGCGTGCGGCACCGCGTACGGCGTCGTGGGCGCTGCCGACGGCGACGGGCCAGCCGACGAGGGCGAGGCAGGGGAGGTCGTTGACGTCGTTTCCGGCGTAGAGCACGCGCTCGGGCGCGATGCCCTGTTCGCCGCACCACTGCTTCAGCGCGAGGTCCTTGCGGTCGACGCCGTGCAGCACGGGCAGCCCCAGTTTGCGGGCGCGGGCGGCGACGACCGGGTTCTGTTCGGTGGAAAGGATCAGCAGCCTCAGGCCGCTCCTGCGGAGCGCGGCGATGCCGAGTCCGTCGCCGCGGTGCACGGAGACGAACTCCCGTCCGTCGGAGTCGATCAGCACCCGGTCGTCGGTCTGGGTGCCGTCGAAGTCGAGGACGACGGCGTCGATGTCGTCGTGGGTGGGCAGCGCGCCGGGCCGGACCGTGTCGAACAGCGGAGCGAGGGCGCGGGCGCGGGCCAGGTCGTGCGGGTCGTCGATCTCCAGGACCCGGGCGGGGTCGGTGCGGACGAGTGCGGTGCGGCCGAAGAAGCGGTGGCCGTGCGCCCGGAAGCCGGCCGCGTCCATCGCGTAGGCGGCGCCGGTCTCCAGTAGGTCCTGCGGGCGGTCCTGGCGGCGGGGGCGGTGGGCCTTGTCGTGGTTGACCCCGTGTCCGCCGTCCTTACGGTCCTCCTCGTCACGCCAGAGGAAGCCGTGGAACGGGGCGACGGTGACGGCGGTGTCGGCGCCGTTCTCGGCGACGGCCGCCGCGACCGCGTCGACGTCCTCGCGGATCAGGAACGGGCTGGTGCACTGCACGAGCAGCACGACGTCGACGGCCGCGCCGTGCAGCGTCTCGTGGGCGTCCATGGCGTGCCGGACGGCCGTCTCGGAGGTGGCGGTGTCGCCGGCGAGGGCGACGGGCCGGGTGACGACCTCTGCGCCGGCCTGCCGGGCTGCGGCCGCGATGGCCTGGTCGTCGGTGGAGACGACGACGTCGGTGACGAGCCGCGCGGCCCGGCACTCGCGCACCGCCCGCGTCACGAGCGGCACTCCGCCGACGGGGGCGAGGTTCTTGGCGGGCACGCCCTTGGAGCCGCCGCGGGCGGGGATGACGACGAGGACGCGGCGCACCCCCGGGGGTGTCGATGACATGGCTGGGACTCCTTCGGGTGAGGCGCTCGCGGCGTTCACAGCTCCCCCATCCGCCGGATCACGGGGGCCACGCGCTGGACGCCGTGCCGGTAGGCACCGCGGGCGGCGCGGCGGACGACCTGGCGGACCGGCCCGGGGGTCCGGTCGGGGGCGGGGGCGCCGGGCAGTGGGGCGCCGTCGGGGCCGAGGTGGTGGCGGGCGAGGATGCCGGGCAGATAGCCGGGCGCGGTGTCGGGGGTGTAGTAGGGGGTCAGGGGCGGCAGGCCGCCGGGGCTGCCGAGCAGGGCGGCGATGCGCGCGCGGGCGGTGTCGAAGGCCGTGTCGTAGCGGCCGTCGGCGGCGACGCCCTGCCGGGCCAGCCAGCCGTCGTCCGGCCGCGGGCGGTGTCCGGCGTCCAGCTGGTTCCAGGAGGCGAGGCAGCCCGAGCCGGTGAAGTGGTGGTTGCCGAGCGCCTCGCGCACCCCGAGGTCGGTCAGTACGGCGGTCGGGACGCGCCGGTGCAGGGCCTCCAGGGCGGCCGTGGAGCTGACGGTGACCAGCAGGTCGGTCCGGTCCAGCACCTCGCCCATGTGGCCGTACACGAGGCGGAGGTTGGCCGGCAGGTCCCGGCCCCGCACCAGCTTCTGGTACGGCAGCTCCTCGATGTGCGTGGTGTGTTCGCCGGGCCGGGAGCGCAGCTTGAGCAGCACCTCGCGCCCTGGGTACCGGCGGGCGTGGGCGATGAGCCGGTCGAGGAGGTAGGTACGGTCCCGGCGGCTGTCCGGCACGGAGGGCTGGGCGGCGAACACCACGGTGTACGGCTCGTGTTCACCGCCGTACGGCTCTCCACCGAGGAACGGCAGCGCCACCTCGGTGACCGCGCCCGCGTCGGCGCCCACCCCTTCGTACACGGCCCGGAAGCGCTCCGCGTCCTGGCGGGAGTTGGCGAGGACGAGGTCGGCGCCGTGCCGCAGCAGCAGTCCGTCGGCGAGCTTCTCGTAGACGACGCCGACGTAGCCGGTGACGACGACGGGCCGCCGCCCGGAACCCCGGGCGGCCTTCAGGCCGTGCAGCATCGCCTGGACGCCGCCGCCGACGAGCGCGAGCACGAGGACGTCGTACGACGTCTCGCTCATCGCCCGCAGGAACTCGGCGCCGGTGACCTCGCGAAGGGAGTCCGCGTGGACGCCGACTTCGGTGAGCTGGCGGGCTGTCGGGGTGGCGCGACCGCGCAGGAGGTAGCCGTCGAGCCGGAGTCCGCCGCCGGTGGGGGTGACGCGCTGCGCGGTGAGCGCGCCCCATTTCCACCGGGTGTCGGAATCCGCGAGGACGGCGACCCGCAGGGCCTTCGTTGCACTTGCTGGCACGCCGAAGACGCTAGGAAGGCATTTCGTTGTTCCGCCCAACCCGAAAGCAACAAACGGTTAACAGCACGCCGCCGAATGGCGAATCGGGCCGCGACGGCCGCCGGAAAAGGCCCGGTTCACAGCTTCGCCACGCGTCATTCACCCACCGTCAAGACGGCCGTCAGGACGAATGACGGGGCCCCGTCCTAACGTCCCCCACGTGGTCAAGCTCTCCGTCATCGTGCCGTTCTACAACGTGCGGCAATACGCGCCCGACACCCTCAGGAGCCTTGGTGCCAACGCACGTGAGGATTTCGAATTCATTCTCGTCGACGACTGTTCCCGCGACGGGACGGCCGAGATCCTCGCGCGCGCGGAGCGCGAGCTGCCGGGCGCCGTGCTCGTCCGGCACGAGCGCAACGGCGGGCTGGCGACGGCCCGCAACACGGGCATCGACCGGGCGCGCGGCGAGTTCCTGACCTTCCTGGACGGCGACGACTGGCTCGCCCCCGGCTACTACCCGCGGCTCGTCGCCGCCGCCGAGGAACTGGGCTGCGACTTCCTGCGCACCGACCACGTGCAGTGCACCGCGCGCGCCCGCACCGTGCACCGGGTGCCGGTCGGCCGGCGGAACGTGGTGACGGACCCGCGCGCGGCGATCCTGCCGGCCGACCGGTCGACGTCCGTGGACTACGCCTACGCCTGGGCGGGCGTCTACCACCGCCGGCTGGTGGACCGGGGGCTGCTGCACTTCACCGATGGGCTGCGCACGGCCGAGGACCGGCCGTGGATCTGGCGGCTGCACCGGGAGGCGGAGTCCTTCGCCGCGGTCGGCCTGCTCGGGGTGTTCTACCGGCGTGGCGTCGCCTCGTCGCTCACGCAGATCGGCGATGTGCGCCAACTCGACTTCGTCCGCGCCTTCGACCAGGTGATCGCGGAGACGGCCGGGGACCCGCGGGCGGACGTCCTGCTGCCGAAGGCCGTGCGCACCTACTGCGCCATCATCTCCCACCACCTGGGGTCCATCGAGAGGTTCGAGCCGGCGGTGGCGAGACAACTGAGGGCCCTGAGTGCCGCGGCGCTGCGGAACATGCCGCAGGACGTGCTGGACGAGGCGCTGGACTCCATGGACGTGCAGCGGGCCACACGGCTGCGCCGGCTGCGCCGCCGCCCCTCCCCCGGCACCGGCTACGGCTCCCCCGCCTCCGACTCTGCATCCTCGGGAGCCGCCGCGTGACCACTCAGATCTTCCAGGCGTCGACGCTGTACGGCACGGCCACGCTCGCCGCCGCCCTCGACTCGGGCTGCTTCGGCCCCGCCGACCGCCGCGTCCTGCTGCTCTGCAACAACGCGGCCACCCCCGAGACCACGCCCGGCCCGGACCGGATGCCCGGCTTCGAGCTGCTGCGCGAGCGGTTCGACGACGTGCTGTCGTACAACGAGGCGATCTTCCCCTTCCACCCGGGGGGCTGGGCGCCCCGGGCGGACGACCTGCCGCTCTGGGAGCGTTATCTGCGCCACGAGTGGCGACTCGGCGACGACGACGTCCAATTGGCGGTGGAGTCGATCCAGGTCAACCCGTCGCTCGCGCTCGCCCAGATCTTCACCGGCTGCCCGCTCACCGTCTACGCGGACGGCCTGATGAGCTACGGGCCCACCCGCAACAAGATCGACCCGCTGGTCGGCACCCGGGTGGACCGCGTCCTCCACCTGGACCTGGTGCCGGGCCTGGACCCGCTGCTGCTCACCGAGTTCGGCGTGCCGACCGAGATCGTGCCGACGGCCGCCTTCACCAAGGTGCTGGCCGCACTGGCCTCCCTCGGCGACGGCGTCCCCGAGGTGGCGGAGCCCGCGCTGCTGCTCGGGCAGTATCTGTCGGCCCTGGGCATCCTCACCACCGAGCAGGAGGAGGACCTGCACGTGCGGATGCTGAGGGGCGTCCACCGGCTCGGGCACGACAAGGTCGTCTTCACACCGCACCCCACGGCACCCGCACGCTTCACCCGCACCCTGGAGGCCGAGGCGGACACGCTCGGGGTGGACCTGACGGTGCCGGCCACCCCGGTCCTCGCGGAGGTGCTGTACCAGCGGCTGCGTCCCGCCCTGGTCGTCGGCTGTTTCTCCACCGCCCTGTTCACCGCCCGCGCGCTGTACGGCCTCCCCGTCGCCCGGACCGGCACCGAACTGCTGCTGGAGCGGCTCACGCCGTTCGAGAACAGCAACCGGATACCGGTCACCGTGGTCGACGCGCTGCTGCCCGATCTGGCGGACCCGGCCGCGGTCACCGAGCAGCGGCAGGGCATGGACGTGGCGGCGCTGGGCGCGCTGGTGCGCGCGGTGGGCTTCGCGATGCAGCCGAAGATCCTCCCGGGGCTGCGCCCGGAGACGGAGGCGTTCCTGTCCGCGCGCCCGGACGACGCTGCGCTGCGCTATTTCAAGCGCAGGCGGCTCACGTCGCTGGCGCTGCCCGGCGGTCTCCCGGCACCGCTGGGGTTCATCCCGCGCAATCCCACCCTGCGCCGCGTCGCGCGGCGGGCCAGGGCGTTGAGAAGGGCCGTGCGGCGCTGACTCCCGAACACCAGCCTTTCCAAGAGGGGACCACTGTGACCGAGACGGTCGTGACCACACCGGACGTACCGCCTCCCGGGAACACGGCGGCCGAGGGAGCCCCGCCCGCCCCGGCGGCCGCACGCGCCGGGGGCGGCAGACTCCGCGCCCTGGACGGACTGCGGCTGATCGCCGCGCTCATGGTGGCGCTCTACCACTACGGCGGCCGCGGCGGTCCCGTCACCCAGGCGTGGGGCACCTCGCCCCAGCAGCAGTTCCCCACGCTGCACACGCCGTTCGCCTACGGCTGCCTCGGCGTCGAGATCTTCTTCGTGATCAGCGGGTTCGTCATCTGCATGAGCGGCTGGGGGCGCCCCCTGCGCTCCTTCTTCGCCTCCCGCGTGTCCCGGCTGATGCCCGCCTACTGGGTCGCGGTCGTCCTGGTCACGGCGGTGTTCGCGTTGCCCGCGGTGGCGTACACGACGGTGTCCCCGAGCGACGCCCTGGTGAACCTCACGCTGCTCCAGGAACCGCTGGGCGTCGACCGGGTGCTGGGCGTCGACTGGACGCTGTGGGCGGAGATCCGCTTCTACGCCCTGTTCGCCCTGCTCGTGGTCCTGCCGGGCGTCAGCCGGCGCAGGGTGGTCATGTTCTGCGCCTGCTGGACCCTCGCGGCCGCCGTCGCGCAGGGGGCCGGGCAGCCCCTCCTCGACATCGTGCTGATGCCGCGGTACGCGCCGTTCTTCGTGGGCGGCATCGGGCTGTACCTCGTCCACCGCGACCGGCGGGACGCCCTGGCGTGGGGGATCGTCGCGGTGAGCTTCCTGACCGGCCAGCACTACGCGGTGCGCGACCTGTGGAACGCCGCCGACCCGCACGCCTTCGCGCACCGCACGTCGCACGGCATCATCGCGGTCGTGGCCTTCGGGTTCCTGGCCGTCACGGCGATCGCGCTGGGTTGGCTGGACCGGGTGAACTGGCGCTGGCTGACCGTGGCCGGGGCGCTGACGTACCCCTTCTACCTGGTCCACGAGCACCTGGGCTGGGTGGTGATCCGCGTCCTGCACCGCGACCTGCACCTGGCGTCGGCGGTGACCTTCGCCGCGACGCTCACCGCGATGCTGCTGCTGGCCCGGCTGCTGAACCGCTTCGTGGAGGAACCGCTGACACCCCGGCTGCGCCGGGCGCTGAACACCCCGTCGGGTGCGCGTCAGTCCTCGCCGTCGAGGAGGGTGTCGACGGACAGGTCGAGGGAGACGCCGACGGACTCCGGGACGGGGACGGACTGCCCCCGCTTGTAGTGGACGGGGTCGACGTACTTGCCGTCGACCGGATCTGTGTAGAGCAGGACCTCGGCGTGCCGGCGGTCGACGATGAGATACACGGGAATACCGGCTCGCGCATAGACGTCGACTTTGGTGGCGGTGTCGTTGGTCCAGTTGGAGGACGTCACCTCCAGAACGAGTCGGAACACGTGGGGTGCGTAGCAGTTCTTCTCGACCAGCGCGTCCTGGAAGTCCGCGTCCACGATCGCCAGGTCCGGCACCGCATAGTCGTCCGGGCCTGTAGGCAGCCAGAGCCCGATGCCCGCGACGGTTCTGAGCCCAGCCCGCCGGTCCCCGGCCTCGTGGCACGCCACGATCAACGAAGAAAGTGTCACTTGATGCGGCCCGTCCGGCGGCGGTGTCACAACGATGCTCCCGTTGAGGATCTCGACCCGGTGCCCGGGCAGCTCCTCCCAGAGCCGGTCGGCAGCATCGGCAAGCGACGACTCGTGCAGCATCACAGCCACGGCACCCTCCTTTCGGAAACACCCTTCACGAGCGTAACCGGACGTGGCCACCTTCCGCCCATGATCACCCGAACGGACTAACCGCCCAGCTCAGAACACGTCCGACGGCACGTACACCCCCCACACCCCCCGCAGCGCGTCGCACACCTCGCCCACCGTCGCCCGCGCCCGCAGGGCCTCCTTCATCGGGTACAGGACGTTGTCCGTGCCCTCCGCCGCCTTCCGCAGCGCGTCCAGGGCGGCGTCCACCGCGGACTGGTCCCGGCCGGCGCGCAGGGTGCGCAGCCGCTCCGCCTGCCGGGCCTCGATGGCGGGGTCCACGCGGAGCGGCTCGTACGGCTCCTCCTCGTCCAGCTGGAAGCGGTTGACGCCGACCACGACGCGCTCACCCGAGTCGGTCTCCTGCGCGATGCGGTAGGCGTTGCGCTCGATCTCGGCCTTCTGGAAGCCCTGTTCGATCGCCGCCTCCGCCCCGCCCATGTCCTCGACCCGGCGCATCAGGTCCAGCGCGGCGGCCTCCACGTCGTCGGTCAGCTTCTCGACCGCGTAGGAGCCGGCGAACGGGTCGACGGTGGCGGGCACGTCCGTCTCGTACGCGAGGACCTGCTGGGTGCGCAGGGCGAGTCGCGCGCTCTTGTCCGTGGGCAACGCGATCGCCTCGTCGAAGGAGTTGGTGTGCAGCGACTGGGTGCCGCCGAGGACCGCGCCGAGTGCCTGTACGGCGACCCGGACCAGGTTGACCTCCGGCTGCTGGGCGGTCAGCTGCACGCCCGCGGTCTGGGTGTGGAACCGCAGCATCAGCGACTTGGGGTTCTCGGCCCCGAACTCCTCCTTCATCACCCTCGCCCAGATCCTGCGGGCCGCACGGAACTTCGCGACCTCCTCCAGCAGGGTCGTACGGGCCACGAAGAAGAAGGACAGGCGGGGCGCGAAGTCGTCGACGTCCATGCCGGCCGCCACCGCCGTACGCACGTACTCGATGCCGTCGGCGAGCGTGAACGCGATCTCCTGCGCGGGCGAGGCGCCTGCCTCGGCCATGTGGTAGCCGGAGATGGAGATGGTGTTCCACTTCGGGATCTCGGTCCGGCAGTACTTGAAGATGTCCGCGATGAGCCTGAGCGACGGTTTCGGCGGGAAGATGTACGTGCCGCGCGCGATGTACTCCTTCAGCACGTCGTTCTGGACGGTGCCGGTCAGCCGGTCGGCCGGGACTCCCTGCTCCTCCGCCACCAGCTGGTAGAGGAGCAGCAGCAGGGCGGCCGGGGCGTTGATCGTCATCGAGGTGGAGACCTGGTCCAGCGGGATGCCGTCGAACAGCACCCGCATGTCCTCGATGGAGTCGATCGCCACGCCCACCTTGCCGACCTCACCGTGCGCGAGGGGCGCGTCGGAGTCGTGGCCCATCTGGGTGGGCAGGTCGAAGGCGACGGACAGACCGGTGGTGCCGTGCTCGATCAGCTGCCGGTAGCGGGCGTTGGACTCGGCGGCCGTGCCGAAGCCGGCGTACTGGCGCATGGTCCAGGGGCGCCCGGTGTACATGGTCGGGTACACGCCCCTGGTGTAGGGGTACGACCCCGGGTCGCCGAGCTTGGGTCCGGGGCCCCAGCCCGCCAGGTCGCCCGGCCCGTAGACCGGCTCGATGGGCAGGCCCGACTCCGACTCACGCGCCATGGATGCCTCCGCAGGATGATTCGTACCTCTCACCATGCCCCGTAGTTCGGCGGCCCTCACGCGGGGGAAGCCTCCCGGAATGAGGATCAGGGGGGTAGCCGTCGCGGGCACCGTCTTCGCCGCTCTCGCCGTGCTCGGCGGCTGCACCGCGCAGGCCCCCGGCGCCGACGGCAAGCACCGCTCCCCGGTGCACATCACGCTGCCGTCCCGTTCGGCTCCCGCGCCGGACCGGACGGGCGGGGCCCCGGCCACGACCCCTGGTAGGACCCCGGCCGCCGCGCCCCGGGTCCTGTGGTCGCGCGGGGACAGCGGCTCGGGCGTACGCGAACTGCAGGCCCGGCTGCGCCAGGTCGCCTGGCTGGCCGACGGCCCGACGGGGACGTACGACGACCTCACCGAGCAGGCCGTCCGGGGCTTCCAGGGCAAGCGCCGACTGCCCAGGACGGGCCGGACGGACACCGTCACCTGGCAGCGGCTGCTCGCCATGACGCACCGGCCCGGGACATGGGAGCTGTACCTGATGGGCGGTCAGCCGGCCGCCGCGCCCGACCCGCGCTGTCTGACCGGCCGGGTGCTGTGCGTCAGCAAGACCAGCCGGACGCTGCGCTGGATGATCGACGGCCGGACCGTCTCGACGATGTCCGTGCGCTTCGGCACCCAGTACTCCCCCACCCGCGAGGGCGTCTTCCACGTCTACTGGAAGTCCCGGCACCACGTGTCGACCCTGTACGACTCCCCGATGCCGTACGCGATGTTCTTCAGCGGCGGCCAGGCGGTGCACTACTCGTACGACTTCGCGGCGCGCGGGTACGCGGGCGGTTCGCACGGGTGCGTCAACGTGCGGGACGAGGCGGCGATCGCGGCGCTGTTCGCGCAGGTGCGGACGGGCGACAAGGTCGTCGTCTACTGGTGACGCCGGGGCGAGTGCCGGGAGAGTTCGGGAGTTTGGGGCGCGGGCGGGACCGGGGGAACGTGTCCCGCCCGCGCCAGGTGCACGAGCCGTAGGTACGGGGGGAACCCCGGCTCAGTGCGACGGCCGATGACCAGTCGGCTCACTCAGTACTGCGTCACCGGCTCCAGAAACGTCACACCCTGCGCGGAGAATTTTTCGCGAGATACGAATCCGCAGGTCAGAGTGGGCGTGGGGTGCGGGTGGGTCAGGATGCGGCGACGCCGCTACGACCGTGGACCGCCACCGGAACCGTGGCCACCACTGACTTGACCGCCACCCGAGTGACCGCCGCCGAGGTGGCCTCCGCCCGAATGACCGCCGATGGAATGACCGCCGCCCGGACGACCGCCCTTGGAGTGGCCACCACCGGAATGTCCGCCACCCGAATGTCCACCCCCCGAGTGGCCATGGCCCGCATGACCGCGCCCCCCGCCCGAGTGACCCTCGTCGTCACCGCCCTGGCCGGCGTCGCCGCCGCCCTTGCCCTTGTCACCACCCTTGCCGCCGCCGTGCCCCTTGCCGGACCCACCCGAGTCACCGGAGTCGCCGGAACCACCGGTCCCCTTGGAGCCACCGGTGCCCTTGGAGCCGGCGGAGCTGTCGGAGAGGCCGGACAGGAGGGTCTTGCAGTAGTGGTTCACCCGCGAGGAGCCGCCCGCCTGGCCCTCCAGGACACGCCGGCGGTCGGCGCCCGGGTCCTTGCCGTCCCGGACGTCCCGGCACGTTCTGGCGATGCCGCGCCACCAGGTGCCGTCGGACGTGGCGGGGTGATGGGCGCCGGGCGCTCCGCTCTTGTCGCCGCCCGGTCCGCCGGCCGCGTCGGAACCGTCCGAACCGGGGTCCGCGCTCGGACCGCCGTCGGACGTTCCCGTGCCGGAGGTGTCGGGCGGGGAGGGCGAGGTGAGGGGGTGGTCCGGGGTCGGCCCGGTGGTGACGGAGGCGGCCGGACGGGGGTGGTCGTCGCGGAAGGGGGTCGGCAGCACCCCGGTCTGGGCGGCCATCGCGACGCCGCCGAGCGTGCCGACGGTGAGGGCGGCGGCGAGGGCCAGCCGTGCCGGCCGGGCCCAGCCGGGGCGTCCGCCGCGGGCCCGGGTTCCGGGCCGGCCGGGGATTCCGCTACGGGCCGGGGAGCCGATGCGCACCAGGCCGGCGTCGGCCGCGCGCGCGGTCAGGCCGAAGCGGCGGCCGGCGCCGTCCGCGCCGGCTCCGGCGGCGGTCCGCTCGGCGTCCGCGGCCTCCCGGGCCTTGCGGAACGCGGCCAGGGCACCCTGCTCACCGGGGAGTTCGGCGGTCGCCGGAGCGGTCCCGGCGGAGAGCGCGCCGAGCGCCTCGGCGAGCCGTTTTGCCTGGTCAGGGGCAGAGGCGTCGACGGCTTCCAGCGACTCACCGCTCAGCAGACGTTCCGCTGTCTCACGGTTGAGCCACTTGTCCTGCTCGTCGGCCATCACATGTCCTTCTGCGTCCGCGCGCGCGTATGCGTCACAGTGGCGGACGTCACCGCGCCACCGCGCGGTTCTCGCTGCGGGGGGAGCGCGTCGAGGGCGCCCGCGGATTCCGGATCGTCGCCGAGCAGCTCGGCCAGCCGTTTCAGACCGCGGTGCGCGGCGGTGCGTACGGCGCCCGCGCGCTTGCCGAGGGTCTCGGCGGCGGTCTTGGCGTCGAGGCCGACGACCACGCGCAGGACGACCGCTTCGGCCTGGTCCTGCGGGAGCGTTGCGATGAGGGAGAGGGTGTGGCCGGTGGTCAGGGCCTCCAGGGCCTCACCGGCGGTGTCGGAATCGGCGGCCCGGCCGGTCAGCTCGGTCTCGTCGCCGCCGATGGCGGGGCGGCGGCCGCGCATCCGGATGTGGTCCAGCGCACGGTTGCGGGCTATCCGGGCGGCCCAGCCGCGGAACCGGTCGGCGTCGCCGCTGAACCGGTCGAGGTCCCTGGCTATCTGCAGCCACGCCTCGGACGCCACGTCCTCGGCGTCGTGATCGCCGACGAGTGTCCGTACGTACCCGAGCAGCCGTGGGTGCACCGCACGGTACACAGTCCGGAACGCGGTCTCGTCACCGTCCTGTGCCGATCGCACCGCGGCGGTCAGCTCCGCGTCGTCCCCCAGCACCTGACTCCCTAACGCCTGTCTTCTGGTCGGCGCGAAAGGCACGTTACGGCGTGAAACCTCTCTTCGTCCACGTCTGTAGAAGATGCAACTAACTCGTGACGCGTTCGGTTGCGGACTGGGTGTGACAGAAACAGCACTCACGGCGCTGAAGGAAGTACGGGCCGCCACGCGGCCCGTCCCGCGCGACGACCGGGGCCTCTCCTGTGGGGGGTGGCGGCCCCGGTCGTTGCCATGGCGAGCGGTGTCCGACCGCGCAGGCGGCAGCCGATCGACCGCAGCCGTCACGGCCGTCACTTGCCGGCGTTGCCGTGCCCCGGCTCGACGGCCTTGCCTCCGCCTCCCGTACCGCCTGCCGCACTGTGGGCGTCGCCACTCCCGTTGCCCTTGGCACCGCTGCTCGGCGTGCCGTCCTTGTCATTCCTGCCGGAGTCCCGGCCTGCCGTGTCGGCGGCGAGTCGGGCGGTGCAGTAGGCGGCGACCTTGTTCGTGCCGCCAGCGGCGGTGACGAGGCGCTGCCAGGCAGTGGCGTCCAGAGCCTTGCCGTGGCGCGTGGCCCGGCCGTGCTGGTAGGCGCGGCAGTGCGCCGCGGTGTCCTGGGCGGTGACGGGGTGACCGGGACGTGCGGGGGCGGGTCCGGTCGGGGATGGCGTATCGGAGCGGGATTCGCCGTCGGCCCGCTGGGCGTCCGGCTGTTGGGTGACACCGGCGGACGGCCGGGACGGCTGCCGGGCGCCGCCGCCACCGGCGCGGGACGCGCCGGGTCCGCCCGAGCCGATGGCCGCGACGGCGACTCCGCCGAGGACCAGGCCGGCCAGGAGGACGGAGAGCGTGGCCCGCACCGAGAGCCTCAGGCGGCGCGGCTCGCGGGGCCGCCAGTCGTCCCGGCGCCGGGTACGCGCCCGGTGGGTGCCGGTGTCCCGGGCCGCGTGGAAGGCGGCCAGGGTCCGCTCCTCGGCGGCGGGGTCGAGGCCGGCCGGGCCGGCGTCCGCACGCAGCAGGGCGGCGAGCCGTGCCTCCAAGGGGGTGGTATCCGCTTCCGCCGGGCCGGTGCCGGCTGGGTGCAGGTGCCGGCGGCCGGGCAGCAGGCCGTCGCTCTGTCGCTCACCCATGTCGTTCCCGCTTCCTCGTGGATCCGTCGCTCGCGGACCCATACGGCCGCCACGGCCGTCGCCGTTCACCTCGACTCCCCCAGCGTCCGGGGACCGTCATCCGTCACACCGCCGGCGACGCCCAGACGCCGGGCGAGGCGCTTGAGCCCGCGGTGCGCGGCGGTACGCACCGCGCCGGGCCGCTTGCCCAGGACGCGGGCGGCACCGGGGCCGTCGAGGCCGACGACCACCCGGAGCAGTACCGCCTCGGCCTGGTCCCGTGGCAGGTCCCGGATCAGGGCCAGGGCGCGCTCGGTGGACAGCGACTCCAGCGCCTGGTCGTGGGTGCTGTGCGGGGCGGGCAGGTCGAGTACGTCCTGTTCGAGGGCGGACGGGGTGGGCCGCACCCGGCGCCGGCGCAGGTGGTCCAGGGCCCGGTGCCGGGCGATGGTCGCGGTCCAGCCCCGGAAGCCGGCCCCGTCGCCGCGGAACCGGCCGAGGTCCCGGGCGATCTCCAGCCAGGCGTCGGAGGCCACGTCCTCGGCGTCGTCGCCGACCAGGCCGCGCAGGTAGCCGAGCAGCCCCGGCTGCACGATCCGGTAGGCCACCGCGAAGGCGCTCTCGTCGCCGTCCTGGGCCCGCGCGACGGCGTCACCCAGCTCCCCGTCCCGCGCCTGCCCGCGACGGGGCTGCCCTCCCTGGCCCAAGAACCGTCCTCGTCCGCACCGAACGCGCGCCGTGCCCGCACGCGCACCGAATCAGCACGCGGAACACATCAGACGTGTCCCGCCGCCCCCACCTTGATCAGCGCCGGACCACACAGAAGTGTCACAGCTCAGCAAATCCCCGGCGGGCGCCCAGGATGCCGTCGAGGGCGCCGCAGGTCGCGACCGCGACGGACAGGGAGGCGGCCGCGGCCGGGAGGAGCGTGGCCTCGTAGTACGTGGCCGGGGCTAGGCGGGTGACCGAGTACGCCGCCGCCGTCCCGGCCAGGACCGCGCAGCCGAGGCGGGCGGCGAGGGTGCGCAGCAGAGGCCCGCGGCGGCGGCCGGCCCGGAACCTCAGCGTGTCCCGTACGGCGTACGCGCCCGCCGCCGCCGCCGGCACCGTCCCCGCTACGGCGGCGAGCAGCGGGGTGCCGAACAGGACGCCGTAGCGCACTGCGAGCGCCGGCAGAAGGAACAGGGTCAGCCAGTGGCGCAGGGCCAGGTGCAGGAAACCGACGGCGAGCTGCGGGCGGGGCTCGGCGAGGCGTGCGGCGGTCAGGCGGGCCGCGGCCAGCACCGCCCCCGCGCCCAGCGCGAGCGGGAGGCGCCCGCCGAGCCGGCCCAGGCTGTAGAGGAGCGCGGTGTCGTACACGACCAGGACGAGGACACCCAGCGCGCCGAGGGACGCGATGAACGTCAGCAGCCCAGGTACGGAGGCGGGGGTCCGGTCCCTGCCGCGGTCCCGGGCCGCCAGGCGCGCGAGGAACAGGGGCGTGAGGACGGCGGAGACGGTACGGACGGCCAGGTCGTCGGCCGTGTACGGGTTGTGCAGGTCCCATTCGACCAGGCAGAACACGGCCGTGTACGACGCCGACGCCAGCGGCAGCAGCGGGGAGCGGGCGATCCGCCGGTACAGGCCGGCGTCCAGCCAGCGCACGACGGTCGCGAACGCCAGCAGGACGAAGGGGAGTTCGAGGAAGGCCTGGACCCGCAGGACGGTCGGGGCGAGCGTCCACGGGGCGGGGAAGTCCCGTGCGAGCGAACGCACCACGGGGTCGCGTGTCGCCAACTCGAACCAGCCGCCGGGCAGATAGCGCGCGATGAAGGACGGGTCGCCGTCGTGGACGCGCAGCACGTACACGGTGAACAGCACCTGGTTGACGTAGATCAGGGCGGTGACCAGCGCCAGCGGCAGCAGGGGGGACAGCGACCGGCGGGGGGACCGCGGCTGGCGCGGGCCGTCGGTGCCGGGGGGCCGTCCGGCCGCGAGCCGTGGGGCGAGCGCGACCGCCGCCGCCACCGACACGAGCACCAGGGCGTTCACGAGCATCCGTACGCCCATTCAGTCGTCCGGGAGTTGAGCGGTGCCGTCGGACGTCAGGATCTCGCGGGCCTGGTTCGCCGCGCGGGCGAGGCTCTCGGACACGAAGTCCAGGAAGCGGGCGGTGTTCTCCAGGCGGGCGCCGGCCGGGGTGCCGGGGCCGAGGACGCCGACGCCCTGCCGCGCGGTCTCGGCGACCTGGGCGGTGGAGCGGGCGCTGGCCATCATCGCCTGGTACATGACCTCGCTGTCGACGACGTACCGCTCGCGGCGGCGTTCGTCGCGCTCCCGGCGGACGAGGTCCTGGCCCTCCAGGAACGCGATGGCCTTGGACACGGACGCCGGGCTGACCTGGAGGCGCCGGACGAGTTCGGACGCGGTGAGGCTGCCGGTGTCGCTGATGGTGAGCGCGGCCATCACCCGGGCCATCATCTGGGGCGTACCCGACTGCATGAAGACGGTGGTGAGGGTCTCCTCGTACGCGCGCACGGCCTCGGGGTCGCGGCCGTGGGCCTGCGGGGCCGCCTGCGCGCTCCGGGGCGCGGCCTGCCTGCGGCGGTGGGCGCGCTGCCCGGTGGCGCGGTGGGCGAGGTCGGCGCGGTAGGCGGTGGGGCCGCCGTTGCGCATGACCTCGCGGGTGACCGTCGAGGTCGGACGGTCCAGGCGGCGGGCGATCTCGGCGTAGGCGAGGCCGTCGGCCAGTCCCAGCGCGATCTGCCGGCGTTCCTGCTGGGTGAGTCTGCCGCCCGGCATCACGGCCTCCTTCGTGGTGTGCGATGCCTCGACCATAGCGTTCACATTCATTCCATTGCAACGAGCCCGGCTCTGACGTTGCGTTAGCCAACAGCGCCATTGCAACAAATGATGGGTCCTGAGCTGGGATTACGAACATCGCATGCAACAAGCTTGTTGCCAGGACCATGAACGCAACGTAGCGTTTCCAATGTCGGAAACAACGAACGCACAACGGACCAGCAGGAGAACACCATGCCGAAGTTCGACACCCCCGCCCCCGTCTTTGTCGTCCTCGCCGTCAACGCGGGACGCGTCCAGTTCATCGCCGCCGACCGCCCCGACACCACGGTCGAGGTCCTCCCCGCGAACGCCTCGAAGGGCCGGGACGTGAAGGCGGCCGGGGAGATCGGGGTCGCCTTCGAGGACGGCGTCCTGCGGATCACGGCCCCGGAGGCGGAGAAGAACCAGTTGTTCGGCCCCTCCGGATCCGTCGAGGTCACCGTCCAACTGCCCGCCGGCTCCCGCGTCGAGGGCACGGCGGCCGCCGCCGAACTGCGCGGTGTGGGCCGGCTCGGCGACGTCACCTTCGACGGCGCCTACCGGCACATCAAGGTCGACGAGGCCGCGAGCCTCCGCCTCACGGCCGTCGACGGCGACGTCGAGATCGGCCGGCTGGCCGGCTCGGCGGAGATCAGCACCGCACGGGGAGACATCAGCGTCGCCGAGGCCGCGGCCGGCACGGTCGTCCTGACCACGCAGTCCGGCGACATCTCGGTCACCGCCGCCCACGGGGTCTCCGCCTCCCTGGACGCCGGCACCTCCTACGGCCGTGTCAGCAACGCCCTCAAGAGCGACGGCACCGCCGAGCTCGACATCCGCGCCACCACCTCGCACGGCGACATCACCGCCCGAAGCCTGTAACCCACCTCCACCACGAGCGAATCAGGGGGCACCCTCATGACCGAACCGGCCATCGCGGCCAGCGGGCTGCGCAAGTCCTACGGCGACAAGGTCGTGCTCGACGGCATCGACCTGACCGTCCCGGAAGGCACGATCTTCTCCCTGCTCGGCCCGAACGGCGCCGGCAAGACGACCGTCGTCAAGATCCTCTCCACCCTCATCGGCGCCGACGAGGGGGTGATCCGCGTCGGCGGCCACGACCTGGCCGCCGACCCCCGGGCGGTCCGCGCCGCGATCGGCGTCACCGGGCAGTTCTCCGCCGTCGACGGCCTGATCACCGGCGAGGAGAACATGCTCCTCATGGCGGACCTGCACCACCTCTCCCGGCGGGAGGGCCGACGGGTCGCCGCCGAGCTGCTGGAACGGTTCGACCTGGTGGACGCGGCGCGGAAGCCCGCCTCCACCTACTCCGGCGGCATGAAGCGCCGCCTCGACATCGCCATGACGCTGGTCGGCAGCCCGCGCGTCATCTTCCTCGACGAGCCGACCACCGGCCTCGACCCGCGTTCCCGGCACACCATGTGGCAGATCATCCGCGAGCTGGTCACGGGTGGTGTCACCGTCTTCCTCACCACCCAGTACCTGGAGGAGGCCGACGAACTCGCGGACCGCATCGCGGTGTTGCACGACGGCGTGATCGCCGCCGAGGGCAGCGCCGAGGAGCTGAAGCGGCTGGTCCCCGGCGGGCACGTCCGCCTCCGTTTCACCGACCCGGCGGAGTACCGCGGCGCCGCCGCCGCGCTCGGCTCGGCCTCCCCGGACGACACCTCCCTGACCCTCCGGGTTCCCGGCGACGGCAGCCAGCGCGATCTGCGCGCGCTCCTCGACTCGCTCGACTCGGCCGGCGTCGAGGCCGCCGAACTCACCGTGCACACACCGGACCTGGACGACGTGTTCTTCGCCCTGACCAGCACCCCGGTCCCCACCCAGCCGAACGAGCCCCAGGAGACCGTCCGATGAGCGCCCTCTCCCTCGCCGTACGCGACTCGACGACCATGCTGCGCCGCAACCTCCTGCACGCCCGGCGCTACCCGTCCCTCACCCTGAACCTGCTGCTCACGCCGATCATGCTGTTGCTGCTGTTCGTCTACGTCTTCGGCGACGCCATGAGCGCGGGCATCGGCGGCGGCCATCCGGACCGCTCCGCGTACATCGCGTACGTCGTCCCCGGCCTGCTGCTGATGACCATCGGCAGCACGGTGATCGGCACCGCGGTCTCCGTCTCCAACGACATGACCGAGGGCATCATCGCCCGCTTCCGCACGATGGCGATCCACCGCGGTTCGGTGATCGTCGGGCACGTCATCGGCAGCGTGCTGCAGTCGGTCGCGAGCGTGGTCCTGGTCGGCGCCGTCGCCGTGGCCATCGGCTTCCGCTCCCACGGTGCCACCGCCCTGGAGTGGCTGGCGGCCTTCGGCCTGCTCGTCCTGTTCGCCACGGCGCTCACCTGGATCGCCGTCGGCATGGGCCTGGTCAGCCCCAACGCCGAGGCGGCGAGCAACAACGCCATGCCCCTGATCCTGCTGCCGCTCCTGTCCAGCGCCTTCGTCCCCCTGCACGCGCTGCCGGGCTGGTTCCGGCCCGTCGCCGAGTACCAGCCCTTCACCCCGGCCATCGAGACCCTCCGCGGCCTCCTCCTCGGCACCCCGATCGGCCACAACGGCTGGCTCGCCCTCGCCTGGTGCGCGGCCCTGACGGTCCTGGGCTACGTGTGGTCGACGGCGACGTTCGACAAGGACCCGGAGTAACCACCGTGAACCGCCGACAAGCGAGAACTACGCTGCGCCGACCTCCCGTTGACGCCGTGACTTCCCGCCGGCCGGGGCCCCGCCCCACTCGGGGCGGCTCCCGGCCGGCGCGCGGTCAGTGGGCGGCCGTCGCGTCCCTGCACAGCAGCCGTAGGGAGCCGTGGCCGCCGAAGCAGCGCCGGGCCTCGTCGATGGGGTCCCACAGGCGGCCGTCGGGGGTGCGGATCCAGTGCTCACCGCCGGTCGCCCACCACTCGGCGCCGGTCTGGCGGGCGACGACCTCCCCGGCGTAGGCGCCCAGGCCGCGCAGCACGGTCTCGACCGCCGCGTACGGCGGGCCCTCGCGCCGTATCTCCTCTATCAACCGGTCGACCCGCCACAGGCTCTGCGCCGAGTAGTCGAGCCGTACCCGCGCGCCCTCGCGCATCGTCGCCACCGCGTCCGCCGCCCACCGCACGGGCTTGGCGGCGGCGTGCGGCCTGGTCTCCTGGGTCACGTGTGCTGTCACGTACTGGGCTGTCACATAGGGGAAAGCGGTCCGGCCGCGCCATCCGTCACGCCGATCGGCCCGGTTCCGGCAACCGGCGCAACACCGCCCCACGTCCACCGCACGACTGCCACAGGACTTCCCCCGCCGTGCGGGTTTACGACGCTCCGGTCAGCAGAGGTCAGCCCCGGCCGCGTGCCCGGCGGGAGACCACCGCGCGCAGGATGCGGCGGCCCTCGACCGACGCCTCCAGGGCGCCGCGCAGGCCGGCCGCGCCGTGCTCGGCCAGGAGGTCGAGGACGGCGATCTGGCGGCGCAGCTCGGCGGCGACCAGCGGGGACACGCCCTCGGTGCCGCCCGTGCCGCGGGCCTCCAGGCCGTCGGTCCCCTCTGTGGCGGGGTCGAGGAGCCGGTGGACGCGGAGGGCGTCGACCGAGCAGGTGTCGGCCCAGGCGCGTAGGGCGTCGGCGGTGCGGTCCGCGGGGGCGGCGTCGAGCATGCCGCGGGCGAGGGTGGCGGCTTCCGTCTCGGCGGAGCCGGTGTCGTCCGGGTCGCCCGGTGCGGTGAGTGCGCCGCACGCCTTGTCCAGGTGCTGGGACCAGTCGGAGCTGTCGGCGAGGGCGGCCCACAGGGGGCGCAGGGCCTCGTCGTCGCCGCCGAGCAGGGGTACGCACCGATCCAAACAAGCCAGGGCGCTGGCCGCTAGGGCTCGGTCGTCCGCCTGTGCGAGTCGTTCCACTAGGGTCATGCCGGTCTGCCTCCCCGGGGCCCCATCGTTGCGGAACCCACACTTCCCCTTACTCTGCGTGCGGGGCGCTCCGCGTGTTACAGGGCGGCTGATGGGCAGTCGCGTGCCTGTCGTTCGCCAGGTGCGGGCGCGTCGTGGTTGCTCGCGCCGTTCCCCGCGCCCCTTTGGGGCGCGTCAGCCTAGCTTGGCTGAAAGTTGACGGAAAGATGTCCACGACAACTTCGGGGTGCCCGGGTCCCAGAGTTTCTGGATCGTGGCCCTCAAGGGCAGGTGGATGCCGTTGGCTACCTGGGCTTCCGTCTGGGCGTTGGGGTAGTCGCACCAGACCGCGAAGGAGCCGCCGAGGATCTCGCTGTCGTACCGGGCCGGGACGGCTGTCGTGCCGCGGATGACCCTCGGGGTCCACTGTTCGTAGATGCGCTGCCCGGTCGGGTAGACGAAGCTCTGGGGCTGGCCGAGGACGTAGTAGAGGAACTCGTCGTTGTAGTTGATGACCTTGCGGCCCGCGCCGAGGTACTCAACCGGCTGCCGGGCGCCGATCTCCTTGCCGGTCCAGTAGGCGACCTGGAGGTCCTTGGCGGCCTGCACGGACGCGCCGCGGAAGAAGCCGTCGTTCCACGCCCGCATGGTCTTGTGGTGGGCGCGCACCGTGGCGGCGCGGTCGTTGAGCCAGCCGGTGGTGAGGTCGGTGACGGTGCCGCCGGGGCCGTACTTCTGCCGGGCGGCCGCCGCGAGCTGCGGATACGACGCCTGCGGGTCGGACACGGTCAGGGCCTGGTACTCGTCGCCGCCGAGGTGCCACTGGCCGCCGGTGAAGAGGCCGGCGTACTCGTTCAGCAGGTCGTCGACGATCTTCGCGGCCCCGGGCTTGGAGATGTCGATGGCGCCGCGCGTGGCGACGCCGTTCACGTTGCGCAGCTGGAGGTCGGGGTGGGCGGCGATGACGGCGCCGAGGTGTCCGGGCGAGTCGATCTCGGGCACGACGGTGATGTGCCGGCTCGCCGCGAGGGCGACGATGTCCTTGACCTGCGCCTTGGTCAGGTGGTCCCGGGAGACGATCTCGGGGTGGCTGCTGGACTCGATGCGGAAGCCCTGGTCGTCGGAGAAGTGCAGCCCCAGCTCGTTGTACTTCAGGTCCCCCAGCTCGCGGATCCGGTCCTCGATCCAGCCCGCGGAGTACGGCTTGCGCGCGATGTCCAGCATGAACCCGCGCACCGGCTTCGCCGGCTCGTCGCGTACGACGCCCTCCGGGGCCGTACCGCCGCCGTGGACCTCCTGCTTGAGGGTGCGGGTGCCGTAGAAGACGCCCGCGTCGGCCGGGCCGCTGATGTCGACGCGCCCGCCCCGGACGGTCATGGTGTACGACTCCGGGTTCCCGCTGCCCTTGAGCGCGAGCCGTACGTCCCCGGACCGCGTGTCGCTCTTCTGCCCGGCGTAGGTCAGCCCCAGCTCACCTGCGATCAGCCGGCCCTCGTCGGCCAGCCTGCCGTCGGTCACGACCACCCGGTCCGCCCGCCGGGGCTGCCAGCCGGGCCCGTGCTCGGCGGTGTGGGAGCGCACGGCGGGGATCGTGCGCGGCGCCTGGGAGAGCGGGTACGACCTGGTCGGCGAGGGAGTCGGCGGGGCCGACTTCCCGCCGGCGCCCGAGGAGGCCGTCGCCCCACCGGACGACGACGGCGCCGCCCCCGCGGAGCCACCGCGCCCGCCGTCCGCCGAGGCCCACACGCCGACGCCCACACCGAGCGCGACCGTCCCGACGAACGCCACGGCCACGACAGCCTGCTTCCGCCCCACCTGCTGCACCGCGACCCGGCGCTTGTGCTGGCTCACTCCGCCAACGTACGACCGATCGCGCCCCCTGTGGTCATCGAGACGTTCCGAAACTCTCCCGTCCGGGTGAATTTCGGCTATCGGTCGGACACGGCTTGATCACTCTCGATAACCTGGCACACACTCTTCACACCATCCCCTGCCACACCACATGTGACGCGAGGACCCACGCTGCCTGCGCACCGTCTCCCGTACCTGCCCACGCCGCTCGACGCCTTCAACGCCGCCCCAGCCGACGAGGCCCGAGCCCTGCTCCTGCGCTGCCTGCGCAGCCTGCGCTGGTCCCGCCGGATCGCCGACCACCGCCCCTACCCCGACCTGGACGCCCTCCTCGCGGCAGCGGACGAGGCGGCCTACGACCTCTCCCCCACCGACCTCTCCGAGGCCCTCGCCGGCGAGTCCCTCCCCGAGCTCCCCGCCGACACCTACTCCGCCGCCCACACGGCCCTGGCCGCGGCCCACGCAGCCTACGAATCCCGCTTCGGCCACGCTTTCGTCATCTACCTGGGCAATGCGCACCCGAACGAGGCGATCGACCACACCCTCGAAGGCATCCGGTCACGATTGACCAACGATCCCGAGGACGAGCGGGTAGTAGCGGCTGAGCAGCTCCGGCGCGTCGCAAGAAGCAGACTCTCCACCTGCCTCAGGGGCGCGGGGCCGTGCCCATCAGCGGCTCCGCCGCGGGGCGCGACCAGCCACAACGCACCCGCGCTCGGTAGCTGACAGGGCCCGCACCCCCGTGGCCGATACCCCATCCGGTGCCACTTTGATCACACAACAAGGCCCCCCGTAAACCACTCCCGCCCGCATGGATACGATGCTGAGGGCCGGTGGACCGTACCCGGCCGGGCCCGACCGACACCGAAGCCGGCGCGGCCCTAGTCCCCGCTCCCGGAGGGTTCTTCCGTGCCGGCTGGAACGCTGTACCGCGGCCGGGAAGGAATGTGGTCCTGGGTGGCTCACCGAGTCACCGGCGTCCTCATCTTCTTCTTCCTGTTCGTCCATGTGCTGGACACCGCTCTCGTCCGTGTCAGCCCCGAGGACTACGACAAGGTCGTAGCCACCTACAAGACGCCGATCGTGGGCCTGCTGGAGTACGGCCTCGTCGCCGCCATCCTCTTCCACGCGCTCAACGGCCTGCGTGTCATCGCCGTCGACTTCTGGTCGAAGGGCCCCCGCTACCAGAAGCAGATGCTCTGGACCGTCGTCGGCGTCTGGGTCGTGCTGATGCTCGGGGCGATCTACCCCGTCCTCGGCCACGCCGTTCGTGTTCTGTTCGGGAGCTGACAGCCATGTCCACGACTGAAACCACCGCGCCCGGGATCGGCCCCGTCGAGGGCTCCGGCTCGTCCCTCTACGACGTCGACAACCCGGCCCCCGTCATCGAGGCGCCGCGCAAGCGCACCAAGAAGACCCCGCGCTCCACCCGCGGCAACTTCGAGATGGTCGCCTGGCTGTTCATGCGGCTGTCCGGCATCGTGCTGGTCGTCCTCGTCCTCGGCCACCTGCTGATCCAGCTCGTGCTGGACGGCGGCGTCTCCAAGATCGGCTTCGCCTTCGTGGCCGGCCGCTGGGCCTCGCCCTGGTGGCAGGTCTGGGACCTGCTGATGCTGTGGCTCGCGATGCTGCACGGCGCCAACGGCCTGCGCACCGTCATCAACGACTACGCGGAGCGTCCCGCCTCCCGCATGTGGCTGAAGGCGCTGCTGTACACCGCCACGGTGTGGACCATCCTGCTGGGCACGCTGGTGATCTTCACCTTCGACCCGAATATCCGCTAGGCACGGGGCTGCGAGAAACATGAAGATCCACAAGTACGACACCGTCATCGTCGGCGCCGGTGGCGCCGGCATGCGCGCCGCCATCGAGGCGACGAAGCGCAGCCGCACCGCCGTGCTGACCAAGCTCTACCCCACCCGCTCCCACACGGGCGCCGCGCAGGGCGGCATGGCCGCCGCGCTGGCGAACGTGGAGGAGGACAACTGGGAGTGGCACACCTTCGACACGGTCAAGGGCGGTGACTACCTGGTCGACCAGGACGCCGCCGAGATCCTGGCGAAGGAGGCCATCGACGCCGTCCTCGACCTGGAGAAGATGGGCCTGCCGTTCAACCGGACGCCCAACGGCACCATCGACCAGCGCCGGTTCGGCGGTCACTCCCGCAACCACGGCGAGGCCCCGGTCCGCCGCTCCTGCTACGCGGCCGACCGCACCGGCCACATGATCCTCCAGACGCTGTACCAGAACTGCGTCAAGGAGGGCGTGGAGTTCTTCAACGAGTTCTACGTCCTGGACCAGCTGATCACCGAGGTCGACGGGGTCAAGCGCTCCGCCGGTGTGGTGGCCTACGAGCTGGCCACCGGCGAGATCCACGTCTTCCAGGCGAAGGCCGTGATCTACGCGTCCGGCGGCTGCGGCAAGTTCTTCAAGGTGACGTCCAACGCACACACCCTCACCGGTGACGGCCAGGCCGCCGTGTACCGCCGGGGTCTGCCGCTGGAGGACATGGAGTTCTTCCAGTTCCACCCGACCGGCATCTGGCGCATGGGCATCCTGCTCACCGAGGGCGCCCGCGGTGAGGGCGGCATCCTGCGCAACAAGGACGGCGAGCGCTTCATGGAGAAGTACGCTCCCGTCATGAAGGACCTGGCGTCCCGTGACGTCGTGTCCCGGTCCATCTACACGGAGATCCGCGAGGGCCGCGGCTGCGGTCCCGAGGGCGACCACGTCTACCTGGACCTGACCCACCTGCCGCCGGAGCAGCTGGACGCCAAGCTGCCCGACATCACCGAGTTCGCGCGGACCTACCTCGGTATCGAGCCGTACACGGACCCGATCCCGATCCAGCCGACCGCGCACTACGCCATGGGCGGCATCCCGACCAACGTCGAGGGTGAGGTCCTCAGCGACAACACCACCGTCGTCCCGGGTCTGTACGCGGCCGGCGAGGTCGCCTGCGTCTCCGTGCACGGTGCCAACCGCCTCGGCACCAACTCGCTGCTGGACATCAACGTGTTCGGCCGCCGCGCCGGCATCGCCGCCGCCGAGTACTCCGCGAAGTCCGACTTCGTCGCGCTGCCGGAGAACCCGGAGACGATGGTCGTCGAGCAGATCGAGCAGCTGCGCGCCTCCACCGGCACCGAGCGGGTGGGCGCGCTCCGCAAGGAGCTGCAGGAGACCATGGACGCCAACGTCATGGTGTTCCGCACCGAGCAGACGATCAAGACGGCGGTCGAGAAGATCGCCGAGCTGCGCGCGCGGTACAAGAACGTGTCGATCCAGGACAAGGGCAAGCGGTTCAACACCGACCTGCTGGAGGCCATCGAGCTGGGCAACCTGCTCGACCTGGCCGAGGTCATGGCCACATCGGCGCTGGCCCGCAAGGAGTCCCGCGGCGGTCACTACCGCGAGGACTACCCGAACCGCGACGACGTCAACTTCATGCGCCACACCATGGCGTACCGCGAGGTCGGCGACGACGGGTCCGAATCCATTCGTCTGGACTACAAGCCGGTCGTCCAGACCCGGTACCAGCCGATGGAGCGTAAGTACTGATGGCTACCCCCGTTATGGACAAGGAAGAAGCGGCCGGAGCGCCCGAGCCCGGCTTCGCCGACTCCCCCAACATCACGGTCACCTTCCGCATCCGCCGGTTCAACCCGGAGGTCTCGGCGGAGGCGGTCTGGGAAGACTTCCAGCTGGAGCTCGACCCGAAGGAGCGTGTCCTCGACGGTCTCCACAAGATCAAGTGGGACCTCGACGGCAGCCTGACGTTCCGCCGTTCCTGCGCGCACGGCATCTGCGGCTCGGACGCGATGCGGATCAACGGCAAGAACCGGCTGGCGTGCAAGACGCTGATCAAGGACATCAACCCCGAGAAGCCGATCACGGTCGAGCCCATCAAGGGTCTCGCGGTCCTCAAGGACCTGGTCGTGGACATGGAGCCGTTCTTCCAGGCGTACCGGGACGTCATGCCGTTCCTGGTCACCAAGGAGACGAACGAGCCGACGCGCGAGCGTCTGCAGTCGGCCGAGGACCGGGCGCGCTTCGACGACACCACGAAGTGCATCCTGTGCGCGGCGTGCACCTCGTCCTGCCCGGTGTTCTGGAACGACGGCCAGTACTTCGGTCCGGCCGCGATCGTGAACGCCCACCGCTTCATCTTCGACAGCCGTGACGAGGCGGGCGAGCAGCGCCTGGAGATCCTGAACGACCGGGACGGCGTGTGGCGTTGCCGTACGACGTTCAACTGCACGGACGCCTGCCCGCGCGGTATCGAGGTCACGAAGGCGATCCAGGAGGTCAAGCGGGCGCTGATCACGCGCCGCTTCTGACCGTCCGCCCCGGTCCACCGAGAGGGCCCCGCTTCCGTCCGTACCGGACCGGAGGCGGGGCCCTCGGCCGTGGTGGGCGGGTCCTGGGCGGGTCCTGCGGACGGGTTCGCCAGCCAGGGCCGGAACTGGCAGGATGAGGCGCTGATCCGACAGGGTGATCAGTAGGGCCGGGAAGCGGGGGACGAGAGCATGAGCACGCCGAATCCGTATGAGGGCGGAGCCGAACAGTGGGGCCCGGGTCAGCCGCCGGCCGCACCCGGCTACGGCTACCCGGCCAAGCCCAACATGCCCGTCCCGGCGGGCCCGGCCTACGGTTTCCCGCACCAGCAGCCGCCCGGTCCGGCACCCATGGGCGGGGGCGGTGCGCCCCTGCTGTCCATCGGGGACATCACCGTGATGGGCGATCAGATCATCACGCCGGCCGGCACGCTGCCGTTGCGCGGTGCGGTGTGGAACGCCACGGACATGTCTCACACCGAGGAGAAGATGCCGTCGCACGCGATCGTGCTCGCCATCATCTTCTTCATCTTCTGCCTGCTCGGCCTGCTGTTCCTGCTGATGAAGGAGAAGAAGACCACGGGCTTCATCCAGGTCACCGTGACGAGTGCGGGACGGCACCACTCGACGATGCTCCCGGCCCACAGCCCGCAGAGCTTCACCCAGGTGATGGGGCAGATCAACTACGCGCGCTCGCTCAGCAACATGTGAGGCCGTGCGCGTCTCCCTGGTCCGGGGAGGGTCGGGCGCTAATCTGACGACATGTCAGACGAAGAGTCGTACGAACTGCTCGGGTTCGACAACGTCGTCCTGCCCGTCGGCAGCCTCGCGGAGGCCGTCGGGTTCTACGAGCGCGCCGGGTTCACCGTGGGCTTCCGCTTCGACGAGGCCGGGATCGCCCTGCTGAAGGTGGGCGGCGAAACACCGGGCATCCTGCTCCGCGTCGAGGAGGAACTGGGCCACCGCACCCCGCCCTGGCCCTCCCCCCGCATCTGGCTGGAGGTCCCGGACACCCGCACGGCCGCCCGCGAACTCACCGCAGCCGGCATCCCCCTCCTCGACACTCCCTTCCCCACAGCAACGGGCTGGACCGTAGAACTGGCCGACCCCTGGGGCAACACCCTCGGCCTGACCGACTACACCAAACGCCCAGAACTGGGCAGGCGAACAAGCATGACTGGATAACTCCGTGTGCTTGAAGCGCCCTGAAGGGGCGCGGGGCTGTATCAATATGCGGCTCCGCCGCGTGGGCACGACCAGCCACGACGGTGCTGTAGCCGAACCACCACCCCCCGGGGGGCGCAGCCAACCGCATAGGCTCACCTTCGTGCCCGCCAAGAACGACGGCCCCGCGGCCGCGCCCAGCAGCAAGTCCGAGCAGACCCGCGCCCTCATCCTGGAAACGGCCATGCGCCTCTTCCAGGAGAACGGCTACGACAAGACGACGATGCGGGCCATCGCCAAGGAGGCCGGCGTCTCCGTCGGCAACGCCTACTACTACTTCGCCGGCAAAGAACACCTGATCCAGGGCTTCTACGACCGCATCGCCGCCGACCACCAGCTGGCCGTACGCCAGGTCCTGGACCGCGAGACCGACCTGGAGTCACGGCTGGCCGGGGTCCTCACCGCGTGGCTGGACATCGCCCGGCCGTACCACGAGTTCGCGGTCCAGTTCTTCAAGAACGCCGCCGACCCGGACAGCCCGCTCAGCCCCTTCTCCCCCGAGAGCGAGCACGCCCGCGCGCAGGCCATCAGCGTGCACCGGGAGGTGCTGGCCGGCTCCAAGTCCAAGGTGGCGCCCGAACTGCGCGACGCCCTCCCGGAGTTGATGTGGCTGGCCCAGATGGGCCTGGTCCTGTACTGGGTGTTCGACCGCACCGAGGGCCGTGAGCGCAGCTACCGGCTGGCCCGCCGCGGCGCCCGGCTGACCGCGCGCGGGGTGGCCCTGGCCCGGTTCCGGGCCCTGCGCCCCCTGGTGCTGGAGGTCCACGAGCTGTTCACGGACTTCCTGCCGGGCATGACGAAGGCCTTGCCGGACCCGGCGGCCAAGGGCCGGCCCGGGTCCGTCAACGGCGACTGATCAGATCCACTTCAGGAGCCACAGGCGGAACACGCCCGTGCCGTCGGCGAGGTACTGCCCGCCGCCCACGTCCTCGTTGCTGACGACGTACTCCTTGGCCTGCCACAGCGGGATCAGCGGCACGTCGGCGGCCACGTCACCCTGGAGGCGGCGGAAGTCCTGCGCCACCCGGCTGCGGTCGGCGTACTGCTGGCTGTCCCGGATGAGGCTGTCGACGGACTTGTTGCTGTAACCGGTGAACATGGTGGAGCCGGTGCCGACGAGGGGGGCGCCGAAGGTGTCCGGGTCCGGGTAGTCGGCCACCCAGCCGACCGCCCAGGCGTCCATCTTCCCCGCGGCCCACAGCTTCTGGAACCTGGTCCACTCGTAGCCCTTGACGTCCACCTTGAACAGGCCGCCCGCCTCCAGCTGCTTCTTCAGCTCGGCGGCCTCCTGCTTGCCCGCGCCCCGCCCCTCGCCGTACCCGAACGTGAACTCGACGGGCAGCTTGACGCCGGCCTCGGTGAGCAGCTCGCGCGCCTTCTTCACGTTCTGCGTCGGGTAGGCGTCGAAGAAGGACGTGGTGTGGCCGATAAGGCCGGTCGGGACCAGCGAGTACAGCGGGTCGACCGTGCCGTCGTACACCGTCGAGGCCAGCTGCTCGCGGTTGACCAGCCAGGCCATCGCGCGCCGCACCCGCGCGTCGTGCAGCGGGGAGCCGGCGTGGGTGTTGAGGTACAGGTTGCGGGTCTCGGCGCTGTCCGAGACGGACACGCGTTCCTTGGGGTCGCTCGGGTTCAGCGCGGACAGCACGTGCGGCGGGAGCGTCCGGGTGGCCACGTCGAGCTGCTTGCCGGCCCAGGCGGCGTTGAGCTTCTGGGAGTCGCCGTAGTAGCGCAGCTCGATCGGGCGCCCGGTGCTGTCGAGGTAGCCCTTGTAGCTCTTGTACGGCGTCAGGTCGGCCTTGCTGTTCTTGGTGTACGCCGTCAGCGTGTACGGGCCGGTGCCGTCCACCTCGGAGCCCTTGCGCAGCGCGTCCGCCGGGTACTTCTCCCGGTCGACGATCGACCCCGCGCCGGTGGCCACCTTCAGCGGGAACGTGGCGTCGGGCGACGACAGGTGGAAGGTGACGGTGTGCGCGTCGTCGGCGCTCACCGAGCCGAGCGTGGAGAACAGGGACACGGGGCCGACGTCCGAGTGGATCTTCTTGACCCGGTCGAAGGAGAACTTCACGTCCTCGGCGGTCATCGCGCGCCCGCTGGGGAAGGTGATGCCGTCACGCAGTGTGCACCGGTACTGCTTCAGGCCGCTGCCGCTGACGAAGGCGCAGCTCTTGGCCGCGTCGGGGACCGGCTGCACGCCGCCCGGCTCGAACGTCAGCAGGGTCTGGAAGACGCTGCTGTACAGGGCCCAGGAACCGGCGTCGTAGGCGCCGGCCGGGTCCAGTGAGGTGACGGCGTCCGTCGTACCGACCGTGATCGTCTTGTCTTTGTTCTCCTGCGACGGCAGCAACTGCCAGCCGCCGATTCCCACGACCGCGAGTACGAGCAGTGTCACGAGAATGCGCATGCGAACAGATCGCATGGTGGTGCCCCTCCCAGGCCTGCCAAGGCCCTACCCCTGGCTCAGCACACATACCGCCACCCCCTAGTGGCGCGGCTCACCTAATCACACGTTTTTCACCTGGGGGAAGAGCAATCCGACAGATGTGCCAGAACTTACGAAGGCCCGGCTTTCACAGGGTGCGCACAGACGAGGGGCCGACGCCCGGCTACGACGTCCGGCGCAGTGCGCGCAGTCCGCGCAACCCGATGCCCCCGATGACCGTCCCCAATACGAAGGAGACGACCGCCAGCAGCAGGTGCACCCAGAAGTAGGCGGTGGGGTGCCCGTCGTCGAAGGCGAGTCCGCTGCCGTCCTTGACGAGATTCTTGACGAAAGTGACCCAGATGACCCAGCTCCACACCCCGAAGGCGAGCAGGAACCAGGAGACCGGGCGGCTGAGTTTCATACGTCCAGTATCGCGGTGCCCCTCCTCGTTCCCGGCCGGGGGTGGGGGCCGGGTCGGGGCGCCGGGGGCGGCTCCAGGTACGTTTCCGAGCGTGCCCGCACCGAAGAACACCGCCCGGCGCGCCCTGCTGGTCGCCTCCGCCACGCTGCTGTCCCTGTCCGCCGCCGCGCCCGCCGCCCTCGCGGCCCCGACGCCCTCGGCCACCGCGTCGGCCACCTCGGGGGCCAATTCACCGGCCAATTCATCGGCCACTTCGGCGGCCAGTCCCCCGGCGACGATGTCCACGCTGGGCGGGGCCCGGCTCGGCCTGACCGGCACCCAGGTCAATCTGGGCGGCGGGGTCCCGGTGCTGCCCGAGGGCCTCACCGCCAAGTCCTGGATCGTCGCCGACGCCGAGTCCGGGCAGGTGCTCGCCGCGCACAACGCGCACTGGCGGCTGCCCCCGGCGAGCACCCTGAAGATGCTGCTCGCGGACACCCTGCTGCCCCGCTTCCCGAAGACGACGAAGCACAAGGTGGTGGCCGCCGACCTGAAGGGCATGGGCGCCGGTTCCAGCGTGGTCGGCATAAAGACGGGCCACACGTACACCGTTCACGACCTGTGGCTCGGTGTCTTCCTGCGCTCCGGCAACGACGCCGTGCACGTGCTGTCCGCGATGAACGGCGGAGTCCCGCAGACCGTCGAGGACATGCAGGCCCACGCGGACGAACTCCAGGCCGGCGACACGCACGTGGTCAGCCCCGACGGCTACGACGAGCCGGGACAGGTGTCGTCGGCGTACGACCTGACGCTGTTCGCCCGTTCCGGGCTGCAGAAGAAGGACTTCCGGGACTACTGCTCGACCGTGCGGGCCACCTTCGAGTCGAAGCCCATCCAGAACACCGACCGGCTCCTGAGCGGCGACACCGACGTGCCGGTCTACCAGGGCATCGCCGGGGTGAAGAACGGCAACACCACCCACGCGGGCGCCACCTACACCGGCGTCGCCGAGCGGAACGGCAAGGTGCTGCTGGTCACGATGATGAACCCGCAGAAACACGAGCACAACGAGGTCTACAAGGAGTCCGCGAAGCTGCTCGACTGGGGCTTCCAGGCGGACGGCAAGGTCACTCCCGTCGGCGAACTGGTGCCGCCGCTGAACGCCGTACAGGCGTCCGCGCAGCCGTCGGCAGACGCCACGTCCGGCGCCTCGGCGAGTACGACGCCGCGCACCGGCGGCGCCGGGTCCACGGCCGTGGCGAGCGCGACGACCGGGCACGGTTCGCGCGGCATCGGCATCGCCCTGGCCGTCGCCGCGGGGCTGCTCGTGCTGCTCGCGGGCGGGGCGTTCCTGGTCAACCGCCGGTGGCCGCTGCCCGACCTGATGCGCCGTCGGCCCCGTCCGTGACGGGGGCCGCCGCCGGCTGCGCCTCCTTGCTCGGCGTCGCCGTCCAGGAGGCGCAGAACAGGACCAGTTTCGTGGTGAAGTTGATCCACAGCAGCAGGGCGACGGGGACGCCGAACGCGCCGTACATGCTCTTCGCTGCCACCCCCTGGATGTAGCCGCTGAGCAGCAGCTTCAGCAGTTCGAAGCCGATCGCGCCGGTCAGCGCGGCCACCACCAGGCGGCGGCGCGGCGGTTCGACGCCGGGCAGCAGGGTCAGGACGTAGAGCAGCACCAGGACGTCGGCGGCCACGGCGACCGCGAACGCGGCGATCCGCAGCAGGACCGTGCCCCAGCCGTGTTCGGCGAGGCCCAACAGTGAGGCGAGCCGGCCCACCAGCGCCGAGGCCAGGGTGGACACGGCGAGCGTCACCAGCAGGGCGCCGCCGAGCCCGAGCAGGATGCCCGCGTCCTTGGCCTTGGCGACGACCGGGTTCTCGTCGTGGTCGGGCAGCTCCCACACCGCGCGCAGGCAGTCCCGCGTCTGGCCGACCCAGCCGATGCCGGTGAACAGCAGCGCGGCACCGGCGATGACACCGACCGTGCCGGCGTTCTGGACCAGCGAGGTGAGGTCCAGCTGGTCGGAGAGGCCCGGGAACTGGGCGGCGATCTTGTGCTGGACAGTTTTCTGCCGGGCCGGGTCCAGCGTGGCGGCGGCGATCGCTGCGGCCACGGTGAGCAGGGGGAACAGGGCCACGAAGCTCACGAACGTCATCGCGGCGGCCAGGCGCGCCCACTTCACCCGGTCCAGCCGCTCGTACGACCGCCACGCGTGCGTGTCCATCAGGCGGGTGACGATCGGCCCGACGCCGGGGAGCTTCTTCAGCCAGTCCATGAGCGGACGTCTGCCCGCTTCCCGCGCTCGTCAACACCGCGTTTCTTCACCAAGGCGGACATATGCGGGCGATACGGTCGACTGTCATGAAGGACGCCACCGATCTGCCCCAGTCCCTGCTCGTCCTCGGCGGAACCTCCGGGATCGCGCTGGCCACCGCCCGCCGGCTGATCGCCCGCCGCACCCGCACGGTATGGCTGGCCGGACGCCCCTCCCCCGCGCTTCAGTCCGCCGCGGACTCGCTGCGCCGCCTCGGCGCCGACGTCCGCACCGTCGCCTTCGACGCGCTCGACCCCGAGTCCCACGTGGAGACGCTCGGCAAGGTCTTCGCCGACGGGCCCGTCGACTGCGTCCTCCTCGCCTTCGGCGTCCCCGGCGACCAGGCCCACGACGAACGCGACCCGCTGCGCGCCGTCCGCATCGGCCAGACCAACTACACCGGCGCCCTGTCCGCCGCCCTCGTCTCGGCGAGCGCCCTCCAGACCCAGGGCCACGGCTCCCTGGTGGTCCTCTCCTCGGCCACCGCCGAACGCCCCCGCCGCGCCGACTTCATCCACGCCTCCAGCAAGGCCGGCCTGGACACCTTCACCCAGGGCCTCGGCGACGCCCTGCACGGCACCGGCGTCCACGTCATGCTCGTACGCCCCGCCCCCGTCCGCCGCACGGGCCTGATCACCACCACCCCGGAAGCGATCGCCACATCCATCGAACTGGGCCTGCGCAGAGGCTCGGAGATCATCTGGGTACCGGGCGTCCTGCGCCTGCTCATGTCAGCCCTGCGCCACACCCCGAGGGCCCTGTTCAGAAGGCTGCCGATCTAGCGCCCCAAGGGGGGCGCGGGGCTGCATCCGATATGCGGCTCCGCCGCGCGGGCGCGATCAGCCCTCGACGCGCTGCCCTGTGAAGGCACCACCCCAGCCCCCCCGAACACGTACTCCCGCAGCTTCCGCCACACCCCGTCGGGCCCCTGCTCGTACAGTGCGAACCCCGTGCAGGACCACCCCGCGTCGAACCCGGCCAGTTCCTCGAACGCCCGGTCCATCGCGTCCTCGTCGATCCCGTGCGCCACGGTCACGTGCGGGTGGTACGGGAACCGCAGCTCCAGGGCCACGGGCCCCGACGCGTCCCGCACCCTCTGCTGCAGCCGGGTGCACTCCTCGGCCCCCTGGACGACCCGTACGTAGACCACCGGCGACAGCGGCCGGAAGGTCCCCGTGCCGGAGAGCCGCATCGGGAACGGCCTGCCGGTCGCGGCCACCTCGGTCAGGTGCGCCTCGACGGCGGGCAGCGCGGACGCGTCCAGCTCGGTCGGCGGCAGCAGCGTGACGTGCGTGGGGATGCCGTGCGCGGCGGCGTCGCCGAAGCCCGCGCGCCGCTCCTGGAGCAGGCTGCCGTGAGGCTCCGGGACCGCGATCGACACACCGATCGTTACGGTCCCCACGTCGTCTCCTGTCGTCGGTGTCCGGGCTTCGACTGTACGGCCACACCCGCGGTGTCGGCAGGTGCGGCCGAGGTGATGTGCAGCGCTCGGCTCAGCGGGGCTCAGTGCTTGGCCGGCAGGAAGCCCATCCGGTCGTAGGCGTGGGCGAGCGTCTCCGCGGCGACGGCCCGCGCCTTCTCCGCGCCCTTGGCCAGGATGGAGTCGAGCGTCTCGGAGTCGTCCAGGTACTGCTGGGTGCGCTCGCGGAACGGGGTCACGAAGTCGACCATGACCTCGGCGAGGTCGGTCTTCAGGGCGCCGTAGCCCTTGCCCTCGTAGGCGGCCTCCAGGTCGGTGATCGCCCTGCCGGTGAGCGTCGAATAGATCGTCAGGAGGTTGCTGACACCCGGCTTGTGCTCGCGGTCGAAGCGGATCACCGTGTCGGTGTCGGTGACGGCGCTCTTGACCTTCTTCGCGGTGGCCTTCGGCTCGTCCAGCAGGTTGATCAGGCCCTTCGGGGTGGCCGCCGACTTGCTCATCTTGGCGGTCGGGTCCTGAAGGTCGTAGATCTTCGCCGTCTCCTTGAGGATGTACGGGCTCGGCATGACGAAGGTGTCGCCGTAGGTCTGGTTGAACCGGTCGGCGAGGTCGCGGGTCAGCTCCAGGTGCTGGCGCTGGTCCTCACCGACGGGGACCTGGTCGGCCTGGTAGAGCAGGATGTCGGCGACCATCAGCATCGGGTACGTGAACAGGCCGACGGTGGTGCGGTCGTTGCCCTGCTTGACGGACTTGTCCTTGAACTGCGTCATCCGGGACGCCTCGCCGAAACCGGTGATGCAGTTCATCAGCCAGGCGAGCTGGGCGTGCTCCGGCACGTGGCTCTGCGCGAACAGCGTGCACCGCTCGGGGTCCAGGCCGGCCGCGAGCAGCTGGGCGGCGGCGACCCGGGTGTTCTCCCGCAGCTCCTTCGGGTCCTGCGGGACCGTGATCGCGTGCAGGTCGACGACCATGTAGAACGCGTCGTGGGTGTTCTGCAGGTCGACCCACTGGCGGACGGCGCCGAGGTAGTTGCCGAGGTGGAACGAGCCTGCGGTGGGCTGGATTCCGGAGAGCACACGGGGACGATCGTTGGCCATGTTCACCATTCTCTCAGGTTCGGCACCCCGATCCGGAACTGGTCGGGAACAGGTGGGCCGCGATCGGTGCCCGGCGGTGTAACAAGGGAGCAGGGCGGGGCGGCCGGGGCCCCGGAGCGGGAGGGGGCGGTCGGTGGGCGGGCGGGGTGGACGGCTGGTGGGAGCCGTGGCGGCGGCGCTGCTGCTCGGGTGGGCGGGGGCCTTTGCCGCGTGGGCCGAAGCCGGCGGCACGGACGCGCCGGACGTGCCGGACGTGGCGATGGTCGTGGCGGGGGGCACCGGGCGGACGGCGGCGTTCACCGACGGGTCGGCGGACTTCGCGCGGCTCGTGCGGTTGCTGGATCCGGCGTACGCGGGGTCGGAGCGGGTGCCCGAGGCGTGGGCGGAGGGGCGGTACCCGGCGGTGCGGCTGACCGTGGTGTGGGGGCTGAGCGGGGTGGGCGGCTGGCCGCGGACGCGTCGGGCGCCGGGCGGTGATGTGGCCGTGGAGCGGCAGGACCAGTTGTTCCTCGCCGAGGACGGCACCCCGTGGGTGCGCTCGGACCCGGCGCCCGACGTGGAGGACGACGACATCCGCTGGCACCGGGCGTCCCGGGCGGTCTACGACGAACTGGAGCGCACGGGGCTGCTGGGCGGACAGGCCGGGGCTCCGGGCGGGTCCGGTGGCGGGGCCGGGTGGTGGTGGGCCGGCGCGGGGCTCGGCGCCGGGGTGGGCGGCACGCTGCTGGTGCGCCGCGCGGCGGCCCGGCGTGAGGCCGGGCCGCCGCGTGGGGAGCCGCGTCAGGAGCTGATCGATCTGTGAGCCGGCGACCGGGCCGGCTCAGCCGAGGTCGATCTCCGGGTACAGCGGGAAGCCGGCGACCAGGTCGGTCGCGCGGTGGGAGATCTCGTCGGCGATCTTCGGGTCGAGGACGTGGGCCGCCTTGGAGGGGGCGCCGGACTTGGTGGTGCCGGGCTCGGTGGTCGTCAGGACGCGGTCGATGAGGCCGGCGACCTCGTCCATCTCGGCGGCGCCGAGACCCCGGGTGGTCAGGGCGGGCGTGCCGATACGGATGCCGGAGGTGTACCAGGCGCCGTTCGGGTCGGCCGGGATCGCGTTGCGGTTGGTGACGATGCCGGACTCCAGGAGGGCGGCCTCGGCCTGGCGGCCGGTGACGCCGTAGGAGCCGGCGACGTCGATCAGGTTGAGGTGGTTGTCCGTGCCGCCGGTGACCAGGGTGGCGCCGCGCTTCATCAGGCCCTCGGCCAGGGCGCGCGAGTTGTCGACGACGCGCTGGGCGTAGTCCTGGAAGGCGGGCTGCCGGGCCTCGGCGAGGGCGACGGCCTTGGCGGCCATGACGTGCGGCAGCGGGCCGCCGAGGACCATCGGGCAGCCGCGGTCGACCTGGTCCTTGAGGGAGTCGTCGCACAGGACCATGCCGCCGCGCGGGCCGCGCAGCGACTTGTGGGTGGTCGTCGTCACGATCTGGGCGTGCGGGACCGGGTCGAAGTCTCCGGTGAGGACCTTGCCGGCGACGAGACCGGCGAAGTGGGCCATGTCGACCATGAGGGTCGCGCCGACCTCGTCGGCGATCTCGCGCATGATCCGGAAGTTCACCAGCCGGGGGTAGGCCGAGTAGCCGGCGACGATGATCAGCGGCTTGAACTCTCGGGCCTGGGCGCGCAGGGCCTCGTAGTCGATGAGGCCGGTGGCGGGGTCGGTGCCGTAGGAGCGCTGGTCGAACATCTTGCCGGAGATGTTCGGGCGGAAGCCGTGGGTGAGGTGGCCGCCGGCGTCCAGGGACATGCCGAGCATCCGCTGGTTGCCGAAGGCCTGGCGCAGCTCGGCCCAGTCGGCGTCGGTGAGGTCGTTGATCTGGCGGGCGCCGGTCTTCTCCAGGAAGGGGACCTCGACGCGGGCGCCGAGGACGGCCCAGAACGCGACGAGGTTGGCGTCGATGCCGGAGTGCGGCTGGACGTAGGCGTGCCGGGCGCCGAAGAGTTCCTTCGCGTGCTCGGCGGCCAGCGCCTCGACCGTGTCGACGTTGCGGCAGCCGGCGTAGAAGCGGCGGCCGATGGTGCCCTCGGCGTACTTGTCGCTGAACCAGTTGCCCATGGTGAGCAGGGTGGCCGGGGAGGCGTAGTTCTCGGAGGCGATCAGCTTGAGCATCTCGCGCTGGTCGTGGACCTCCTGGCCGATCGCGTCGGCGACCCGGGGCTCCACGGCGCGGATCACGTCGAGGGCGGCGCGGAAGGCGGTGGACTCGGTGGAGAGGGGCTGCTGCTCTGACATGGCGCTCGGCCTCCGGCTGGCGTGCTTGCTGCGGTCACGGTTCACGGTTCGGCCCAGGCGCACGGCACTCGCTGCTACGAAGCCGCTCCCCGATGGTCGGTCCCATCCCAGCGCGCCAGTCACGGCCCGCCGCCAGCCTATACGGCACGCCGGGCCGTCGGGCGGCCGCGTCCACCAGGCGGGCGGGATGAGGGGGTAAGCAGGGGGTGCCGTTCGTCCGCCGTTCCCGGGAGCCGCTGTGACCGCCACGGAAGCACTGATCGCCGCCGCCGACGCGCACGGCGCGCCCACGTACCACCCGCTGCCGGTGGTGATCGCCACGGCGGAGGGCGCGTGGATGACGGATGTGGAGGGGCGGCGCTACCTGGACTTCCTCGCGGGCTACTCGGCGCTGAACTTCGGGCACGGCAACCGGCGGCTGCTTCAGGCGGCGAGGGCGCAGCTGGAGCGGGTGACGCTGACCTCGCGGGCGTTCCACCACGACCGGTTCGGGGCGTTCTGCGCCGAGCTGGCGGAGCTGTGCGGGATGGAGATGGTGCTGCCGATGAACACCGGCGCGGAGGCGGTGGAGACGGCGGTGAAGACGGCGCGGAAGTGGGGGTACCGGGTGAAGGGGGTGCCCGCGGAGATGGCGAAGATCGTGGTCGCGGGCGGCAACTTCCACGGCCGTACGACGACGGTGATCAGCTTCTCCACCGACGCGGAGGCCCGCGCGGACTACGGGCCGTACACGCCGGGGTTCGAGATCGTGCCGTACGGGGACCTGACGGCGATGCGGGCGGCGGTCACGGAGAACACGGTGGCCGTGCTGCTGGAGCCGATCCAGGGCGAGTCGGGGGTGATCGTGCCGCCGGCGGGCTATCTGGCCGGGGTGCGGGAGCTGACCCGGGAGCGGAACGTGCTGTTCGTCGCCGACGAGATCCAGTCGGGGCTCGGCCGCACGGGGCGGACCTTCGCGTGCGAGCACGAGGGGGTCGTACCGGACGTGTACGTGCTGGGAAAGGCGCTCGGGGGCGGGATCGTGCCGGTGTCGGCGGTGGTGTCGAGCGCCGAGGTGCTGCGGGTGTTCCGGCCCGGTGAGCACGGGTCGACGTTCGGCGGGAATCCCCTGGCCTGCGCGGTGGCGCTGGAGGTGATCGCGATGCTGCGCTCCGGCGAGATCCAGGAGCGGGCGGCCCGGCTCGGCGAGCGTCTGCACGGGTCGCTGGCGGCGCTGGCCGGCACCGGCAGGGTGACGGCGGTGCGGGGGCGGGGCCTGTGGGCGGGGGTGGACGTCCATCCGGCGTACGGCACCGGCCGCGAGGTGTCCGAGCGGCTGATGGACCGTGGCGTCCTGGTCAAGGACACCCACGGCGCGACGATCCGCATCGCCCCGCCGCTGATCGTCTCGGAGGAGGACCTCGACCGGGGGCTGGCGGAGATCGGACGGGTGCTCGGTGGTGACGGGGCTTAGGGCCTGTCCGGCGGATCTTCGTGGAGCAGCCCGCGGCGTCTGCTGCGTGCTCTCGGCGTGCGCCCGGATCGCCCTCGTACTGGACGTACTCGGGTGATTCGGGCGTGCGGCGAGAGGGCGTGCCAGTCGTCGCGGGCCCACGAAGATCCGCCGGACAGGTCCTAGTGGTCTCCCCGGCCGCGCCTGCCGTCCCCGCCGTGTCGTTGCCGGCGCGCGGCCCGCCCGCCCGCGTCGGCAGCGCTCCGCCGGAGGGTCGTGGTCACCGGGTTGTTCGGCGGTGGCCGCTCGAAGGCCGAAGTCCGACCTGGCGCCGGCACCGACCGGCAGCTGCCGGGCCGTCCGCAACGACGGTGCTCCTCAGGCGAGTTCGTGTCGGGTGCCGTCGGCGACGGCGTGGAGCTTGTCGGGGTTGGCCACATTGTGGATGGCCGAGATGCGCCCGTCCGGGTCGAAGTCGAAGGTCATCGTGGCGACTACGCGGTCCGGGCCGCGGAAGACCACCCCCGGGCCGCCGTTGATCCAGGTGAGTTCCGCCCGCATCTGCCCGGGCTCGATGCCCTGGTAGGTCGCGGTGCCGAGTGCGGCGAACCAACCGGCGACAGTCTCCAGGCCGACGACCGGCTTGAGAGCCTGACGGACCTTGCCGCCGCCATCGGTCCACAGCGTCACGTCCGGGGAGAGCAGCTCCATCAGGGTGTTGATGTCGCCGCCCGTCGCCGCCGCGAAGAACCGCTCGGTGACGTCGCGTTGGCGGGCGCGGTCCGCGGTGAAACGGGGCCGACGGGCCTGTACGTGTTCGCGGGCGCGATGCGCCGCCTGCCGGACCGCCGGCTCCGAGCGTTCCACCGCCTGGGCGATCTCCGCGTAACTGAAGGCGAAGACCTCCTTCAGCACGAAGACCGCGCGCTCCAGGGGGCTCAGCGTCTCCAGGACCACCAGCAGCGCCATGGAGACCGAGTCCGCCATGGCGGCGCCGTCGGCGGTGTCCGGGCCGGTGAGGATCGGCTCGGGCAACCATGGCCCGACGTAGGTCTCGCGCTGGTGGCGCGTCGAGCGGAGCCGTTCCATCGCCAGGTTGGAAACGATCCGGGTGAGATATGCCTTGGGGTCGACGACCTGGGAACGGTCGGCCGCCGACCACTTGAACCAGGCGTCCTGGACCAGGTCCTCGGCGTCGGCGGCGGTGCCGAGGATTCGGTAGGCCACGGAGAAGAGCAGGGTGCCGTACTGCTGGAAGGCGAGCTGGTCGGGGCCGGCCTGCTGCGGCTGGGTCACTTGGCGCTCCTGATCCGGGTGTAGCGGCCGCCGTGCGGCCAGAACGCGCCCGAGGCGGGCATCTTCTTCATGCGGACGAAAGTCGCCCACGGCGCGGCGGAGACCGTCTCCTTGTACTTCGCGGCCCGCTTGCCGGTCAGTACGATCCGGCGCGGGCTGTCGTCGGGATGGGTGAACTGCACGACGCCATCGTTTCGGCCCAGGCTGACGGGTGTGTGGTAGTAGCCGAAGCGGAAGGGCTTGGGCTCCTTGCCGGCCCGCACCCGCAGGATGGAGAGGGCCGCGTGCACGCCGGTGGGCATGCCGCTCTGGCAGGTCCCGTGCATCACGCCGTAACCCTGGTAGATCGCCGCCGCGTCGCCCACAGCGTAGACGTCCGGGTGGGAGACCGAGCGCAGCGCGCTGTCGGTGACCACACGGCCGCGCTCGTCGACGGTCAGGCCCGCGGCGGCGGCCAGCGGTGAGACGCGGGTACCGCTGGTCCACAGAACCGCGGCCGCCGGGATGCTGGAGCCGTCCGCGAGTTCGACGCTGCCCGGCAGCACCTTGACCACGTCGACGCCACTGCGCACCCGCACACCGAGCCGGGCGAGCACCGCATCCAGGTGGGCCTTGGCCTTCGGATGCATGCTCGCGCCCGGCTCCTGCCGGCCCAGCAGCACCACCTGGAGTTCCGGGAGCCGCTCGGCGATCTCCGCCGCGGCCTCGACGCCGGTCAGGCCGCTGCCGCCCACCACGACGGTCCCGCCGCCCGACCGGGTCAGCCGTTCGGCGAGGAGGACGGCGTCCTCCGGGCTGTCGAGGGTGTAGGCGTGGTCGTCCACGCCGGGGACGGCGGCGGTGTCCGCGATGCTGCCCAGACCGTAGACCAGGGTGTCGTAGTGCAGGACCCGGTCGTCGTCGATCCGGACGGTCTTCGCCCCGGCGTCCACGGCCGTGACCCAGCCGCGGACGAAGGAGGCGCCGGTGCCGTCCAGCAGCTCCGGGATGTACCTCTCGGCCGTCTCCTGGCCGGTGGCGGTCATGTGCAGGCGGAGCCGCTCGGTGAAGGTGTCGTAGGGGTTGACCAGCGTCACACGCGGTGTCCCCCGCTTCCCTGCGCGGGCCGCGAGCTGGATCGCGGCGGAGAGCCCCGCGTAGCCGGCGCCCAGGACCAGGACCTCGTGCTGCTGTGCCGCTGTCGCGTTCATCGCTCTGCCATCTCCATCGTGTCGGTCTTTCCCGCCGTGCGGACGACCACCAGACGCGAGCTGCCCTTCCGTTCGTGACATGGAGCCGATGTAACCCGCGTCACACCAGGAAGGGGGACGGGCGGCCGCGGCGACAGCCCCCCTGAGAACCGCGACGCGGTAGGCCGGCCCGCGCTGTCGGCCTCGAACCGCTTGCCCGAGTTCACGTGCGGGGACGTCTCCGTCGAGGCGAAGGCGTCGAACAGCGCGAGACCTTCCTCGCGCGCGATTCGGGGTGTTCGGTGGTCCGCGGCCGTGGGTGGTCGATCGGGCGGCTGGTGCCGGACGAGTTGTGGGAGTTGTTCCGCCGCTTCGGCGAGTGGAGTCAGGCCCGGGTGCGGGTGAAGCCGTACCGCCTGGTCCTGGACGAACTCGGGGCCCGGTCCGACCCGGACTGGTCGCGGGGCGCAGTCCGCTCGGTGAACCCGCGGGCCCTGGAAGGGGGGCCTGACGGCTCCGTATCCCGCGGCCAGGGGCAGGAAGGGGCCGCCGACCCGGCCGGATGAGATGGCGTCTCAGCCGGTCGGGCGGGTCATGAGGGTGCGGGTGAGTTCGACGCGGGACTTGACGCCGAGTTTGCGGTAGGCGCGGGTGAGGGCCGCCTCGACGGTCTTGACGCTGAGCATCAGGCCCGTGGCGATCTCGCGGTTGGTGGCGCCCTGGGCGACGCGGGCGGCGACGCTGCGTTCGGTGGCGCTGAGGCCCTCGGACCAGGAGCCGGAGCCGGTCTCGGGGAGGCGGAGCGGGTCGTCGGCGCCGGACCTGTCGCGTTCGGCGCGGGTCACGGAGATCCAGGTGCGGGCGCCGGCCTTGGTGAAGATGCGCAGCGCGTCGGCGAAGGCCGCGTGCGCGGCGACCTCGTCGCCGAGGCTGCGGCGGACCCTGCCGAGGGCCACGCGGGCGCGGGCCTCCTCCAGGGGGTACCCGGCGGCGCGCAGCCGGGCCGCGGCGTCCTCGAACCCGGCGGCGGCCCGGCCGGGTTCGCCGCGGGCCTCGCTGACGACGGCCGCGGCGCGGGCGAGGGTGGCGAGGACGCCGGGGCGGCCGAGCCGTTCGGCCTGGCCGCGGGCGCGGGCGATGACGGCTTCGGCCTCGTCGGTGGCGCCGCTGCCGGCGAGGGCTTCGGCGAGGTCGGCGTGCCAGCGCCGGGTCGCCGGGTCCTGCTGGCCCTGCGCGGTCTCCGACTCGGCTGCCTGGCGGAGTAGTTCGGCGGCCTGGTGGGCCTGTCCGCCGAACAGCCGGATGCGGCCCTCGGCGTGCAGGGCGCGGGGCAGGAAGAGCCGGTCGTCGTCGTCCTCGCTGTGCCGGCGGGCGGCCTCGGCGGCCGCGAGGGCCTGGCCGAGGGTGCCGCCCGCGGTCTCGGCGAGGGAGACGCCGTACCAGGAGGGCCCCTGGCTGAGTCCGGCCTGTTCGGCGATACGCAGGCTCTGCCGGGCGATGGTGAGGGCCGGGCGGCAGCGGCCGCGCCAGATCTCGACCTGGGCGAGGCCGAGCAGGCACTGGCTGAGGCTGTCGGCGGAGCCGCGCTGCCGCAACCGGTAGACGAGGGTACGGAGTTCGGCTCTCGCCTCGTCGAGTTCGTCATGGACGAGGTGGAAGCGGTGCTTGAGGTAGAGGGGGCCGTTGTGGTGGGCCATGGCGTGGGCGTCGTGCGGTGCGCTGAGGGCGGCGGCCAGGGTGGTCTCGGCCTCGGGCAGGCCGAGGAAGAGTTCGAGGGCGGCCTGCTGGGTGAGTGCCATGAGTTCGGTGCGGCGGTCGCCGGTGCGGGCGGCGAGCGCGGCGGCGCGGACGGCGTGCCCGTGGGCGCGGGCGGCGGAGCCGCCGACCATCCATTCACGCCAGCTCATCCGGTAGTGCAGCGGGGCGAGCAGCGCGGGGTCGCGGCCGGCGTCGCGGACGGCCTCGTGGAAGACGGTGGAGATCTCGGCCATGGCCTGGCCGCAGGAGTCGATGACGATGTTCCAGGCGCGGACCCGGTCGGCTGGCCGGTCGGCGTCGCCGAGGACCTCGTGGGCGAGTTGGCGAGCGAAGTCGAAGTCCCCGGCGTCGAGTCCGTCCTCGGCGGCGGTGAGCCGACGGTCGGTGTCGGCGTGGCTCTCGCCGACGGGCGTGTGGTCGGCGGCGAGACGCCCGAGGCGGGCGGCGGTGCCGGGGGCGCCGCGGCGCCGGGCGGCGGTGGCGGCGTCGGCGAGGCGGGCCGCCACGGCGGGGTCGGGGCCGGCGGTGAGGCGGGCGAGGTGGTGGGCGCGTTCGACGGGGTCGGTGGCGGCGTCGGCCAGTGCGCGGTGGGCGTCCATGAGCTGGTCGTAGGGGGTGTCGGCGTGCAGGACCAGCGGGGTCAGCGGGTCCGGGAACCGCAGGACGCCGTGGTCGCCGGTCTGCAGCAGTCCGCGTCGTACGCAGGTGTCGACGTCGGCCGGGGCCTGCCGGCAGCCGGCCCGTCGCAGCAGGTCGACGGTGGGGCGGGCGGCGGCCGCGGCGGTGAGCAGGGTCCGGCGGGCGCCGGCGGGGAGGGCGGCGACGCGGTCGAGGACGGGGCGGCGCAGGGAGTCGGGTACGGGGAGGGGGTCCTCGGCGTGGGGCGGGTCGGCGCCCTCGGTGCGGACGCGTTCGTCGAGCGCGGCGCCGAGTTCCAGCGCGGTGCGCGGGTTGCCGCCGCTCGCCTGGTGCAGGCGGGCGATCAGGGGGCGGGGCCATGTGGGCTGGTCGTGGGCTTCCAGGAGGTCGGCGATCTCGTGGGCGGTCAGCGGGGGCACGGGCACGCGGCGTACAGGCTGCGGGCACAGGTCCTGCGGCTGGACGGAGCCGGCGTACGGCTCCTCGTGCCCGGGGACGCCGGTGTGCAGTGCGGCCAGGACGGCGGGGCCGGGGCCCGGTCCGCCGTGCGCGGCGAGGAACCGCAGGACGCCGGCGGTGGGCGGGTCGAGCCACTGGGCGTCGTCGACGACGAGCAGGACCGGGTGGTCGGCGGCCAGCAGGGCGAGGGTCTTGCGGACGGCAATCCGCAGGACGAGCGCGTCACGCCCGCCGAGCGACGCGGTGGCCGGGGTCGGTTGTGGGGTGCTGCGGAGCAGGGCCGATTCGAGTACGGCCCGCTCGTACGGGGCGAGACCGGCGAGGGTGTCGTCGCCGACGGGGGTGAGCAGGTCGATGAGGCCGAGGAAGGGGGTGTCGCGGTCGGCCGGGGAGGGTGAGCAGCGCAGGACCCGGTGGCCGCGGGCGGCGAGGTCGGCGGCGAGCCGGGAGACGAGGGTGGTCCTGCCGATGCCGGGCGGCCCGGTGAGGAGGACTCCGCCGTGGCCGGTCAGGTGGGCGCGCGCGGTGTCGTGCAGGGCGCCGTGGCCGACGACGGGCGGTGCGGGAGGCTCGGCGCGCTGCGCCGGCAGCGTGGACGGCTCGGTCATCGCAGGCCCCCTCGGACACGGCCTCGTGCCCGCCTGGACACGGCCTCGTGCACCCCGCGGGTCCCGGTCGTGAACCCGCCCCGGCACGGCTCTGCCGCGCCGAATGTAGGACCGCCCCCGGGGAAAGGTCAAGACCAATCGCGGGGGCGGCCGGGAGGCTGCCGGGCAGGCCGGCCGGGCCGTCGGCGGGGAGGTCAACGGCCCGGTCGTACCTGGGTGTTGCGGGTTTTCAGGTGGTCAGCAGGCCCCCTCGTCGCTCCAGACGGCCCAGGAGCCGGGCGCGTCCGGTTCGGCGCCGGTGGAGTACCAGGTGGAGGACCACTTGTGGCCGTTGTACGACACCTCGTCACCGGGCACGTACGCGGTGCTCGCGCTCCAGGCCGGCAGGTTGCCGCAGCCCTGGGGCGGGGTGCCGCTGCCGTTGACGGTCCAGGTGAAGGAGGCCGTACCGGTGGCGCCGTCGGTGTTCTTCGCGGTGACGGTCACGGACGAGGTGCCCTCGGCGGTCGGGGTGCCCGTGATCCGGCCGGTGGAGGAGCTGATGGACAGCCCGGCGGGCAGGCCGGTCGCGCTGTAGCTCAGCGACTCGCCGCCGGGGTCGCTCGCCTGGATCTGCAGGGAGACGGCGGTGCCGACGGCGGAGGTCTGGTTGCCGGGACTGGTCACCGTCGGGGAGCCGCCCGGCTGGGTGCCGCAGGTGCCGGGGACCGGGTCGTTGCCGGTGACGCTGACGGCCGCCCAGGCGGCGTTCACCGTGTTGTACTCGGTGCAGTGCGCGCCGTACAGGTCGGCGGCGGCGCGCAGCGAGTCGATGCGGGCCTGGTGGTAGTTCTCGCTGCTGTTGGCGTAGGACGCGAGGGCCTTGTACCAGATCTTGGCGGCTTTGTCGTTGCCGATGCCGTTGACGGTGGAGTTGTCGCAGGTCGGGCTGTTGCCGTAGCCGTGGTTGCCGCTGCCGACGGCCAGCAGGAAGAACCAGTGGTTCAGCGGGCCCATCGAGTAGTGCGGGTCGAGGCTGCCGTTGCCGCTGTTCCAGCAGTTGGGCGAACTGCCGTCCAACGAGGGGTTGTACATGTAGCGCAGCGGACGGTTGTCGCCGCTGATGTTGATGAGTTCGCCCATGGTGTAGTCGGGGGTGTCGACCGGGTTGTTCGCGTAGAACTCGACCATGGTGCCGAAGATGTCGCTGGTGCCCTCGTTCATGCCGCCGGTCTCGCCGGTCTCGTCCCAGCCGGTGAGCGCGCCGCTGACACCGTGGCTCATCTCGTGCCCGGCGACGTCGAGTTCGACGAGCGGCCGGGCGTTGCCCTGGCCGTCGCCGTAGGTCATCTGGGAGCCGTCCCAGAAGGCGTTGACGTAGGCGTTGCCGTAGTGGGTGCGGGAGGGCACGCCCCGGCCGTCGCCGAAGATGCCGTTGCGGCCCTGGACGTTCTTGTAGTAGTCGAACGTCATGGCCGCGCCGTAGTGGGCGTCGACACCGGCGGACGCGGGGTCGCTGGTGGAGCCGTTGCCGAAGGTGCCGGTGGAGCTGGTGAAGACGGAACCGGTGCCGCTGGTGGCGTGGTTGAGGTTGGTGGTGTAGCCGTTGCCGTGCGCGGGGTCCTGCATGGAGTAGCCGCCGCCGGACTGGGTGACGTCGAGGGAGACCCGGCCGCTGTAGAGGGACTGGCCGTTGGCGGCGACGGACGGGGTGACGGCCTTCGGGGCGGCGGCCGGACCATCGGCGTGCCCGGCTCCCTCCGGTACGAAGGTGTCGATGTCGTCGCTGGTCCGCACGACCTTGCCGCTCTTGGCGTCCACGAGGACGTGCAGCCTGCTGGGTGTCTGGTCGGGCCGTACGCCGCTGACGACGGTCTCCCAGACCAGGGTGGCGCGGGTGCCGTTCATCTGGACGGCGAGGTGCGAGCCGGAGACGGACTTGATGTGCCCGTGGAAGGCGGCCTTGGCGGCCTCGGCGGCGCGGGAGGCGGGGAGTCCGGGCTTGGTGGACACGGCCCCGGTCGTCCGGGAGCCGGTGGCGAGCGAGTCGTACGTGCCGTCCTTCTTGAGGTGCACGACGACGTCGCCGCCGTAGGTCGGCAGGCCCTTGTACGTCCGGTCGAAGCGGACGGAGGCGGAGCCGTCGTGGTCGACGACCATGTTGCGCACGGAGAAGGTGTCGCCGGCCGCCTGGTGGGCGGCGTGGGAGTGGTCGGCGAGGGCCTTCCTCGCGTGGTCCACGACCCGGTCGCGGACGGCGGCCGACGGGTGGGTGGTGAAGGTGGCCTTGGCGAAGGCGTCGGGGCCGGCCGCCGGGGCGGGCCGGGCGTGCGGGTGGGCGTGCGGGTGGGCGTGCGGTGCCGGGGCCGCTGTCGCGGCGGGCAGGGCGATGGCGGATGCGGATACGCAGGCCAGGGTGACTGTCAGGAGTCTCGCGGCTCTTCGTATGTACATACGGCGGGAGTTCCTTTCGCCTCATGCGGGGGTGAGCCGGCGCCGCTCGTGGGTGGGGAGCGGCGCCGACGCATGAGTCTGGGGAATCCGCGCGCACGGCTGCCAGGCACTGCGCGAAGTGTGAGGGGTTTCCCTGTCGGCCCGTTGGCGATGCGGAGCTGTGGGTCTACAGGATCACGTGGGGCAGGAAGCGGGCGTACTCGTCGGTGATCAGGCCGCTGGACTCGCGGATGCCGAGGCCGGCGGACTCGTTACCGACGACCCAGGCGCCGAGCAGGACGTGGTTGCCGTCGAAGGCGGGAAGCGGCGCCAACTGCTGGTAGCAGCAGGGCTCTTCGCGTACGGCACCGGGTGCGGCGGAGTCACGTGCCTCGCCGGCCTCGCCGGGCTCGTGCACGGTGATCCCGGCGCCCTCCCGGCCGAGCAGCGGCTTGGCGACGTAGCCGGTGGTCCCGGCGAGTTCGCGGGGGCCGTCGAGGTAGGCGGGGAGGAGGTTCGGGTGGCCGGGGTACAGCTCCCAGAGGACGGCCAGCAGGGCCTTGTTGCTCAGCAGCATCTTCCAGGCGGGCTCGATCCACAGGGTGCTGCCGGTGCCGCCGCCGTTGTCCAGGGTGTCCAGGACGTGGCCGGCGAACTCGTCGGTGGTGAGCCACTCCCACGGGTACAGCTTGAACAGCGCTCGTATGAACCGCAGTCGGTTGTCCACGAAGCGGCCGGAGAGGCTGTCCCAGCCGATCTCCTCCATGGCGAGCCAGTCGGTGTCGAGGCCGGCCTGTTCGGCGGTCTCCTTCAGATAGCCGACCGTCATCAGGTCCTCGCCGAGTTCGTCGGCCGAGGAGTGCGCGAAGTGCAGTGGGCTGCCGGGCGGGAGCAGCGCGGCCTGTGCGCGCCAGGCGTCGACGAGGCGCTCGTGCAGGGAGTTCCACTGGTCGGCGCCGGGGAAGCGGTCCTCCATCCAGAACCACTGCGGTGAGGCCGCCTCGACGAGCGAGGTGGGGGTGTCGGCGTTGTACTCCAGGAGCTTCGCCGGGCCGGTGCCGTCGTAGCGGAGGTCGAAACGGCCGTACAGGGACGGCAGTTCGGCGCGGCGGTGCCAGGCCTCGGTGACCGCGTCCGCCACCCGCGGGTCGGTGATGCCGAGGTCGGCGAGGCGGTCCTCGGCGACGAGGTGGCCGGCCGCCGCGAGGCACATGGCGTGCAGTTCCTCGACGGTCTCCTCCAGTGCCTCGACCTCGGGGAGCGAGAAGACGTAGTAGGCGCTCTCGTCCCAGTACGGGCGGAGGGTGCCGTCGGGGTGACGGGTGAGCGGGTAGACGAGCCCCTGCTCCTCGACGGTCTGCTGCCAGCCGGGGCGGGGGGTGATCGTACGGCGTTCCATGCGGGCGTGGCCGGTTCAGCCGCCGGAGCTGCCGTGGCCGCCGCCGAAGCCGCCGCGCTTGACGGAGCCGTGGTAGCCGCTGCCGTGCCCGCCCGAGGAACCGCCGGAGTTCTTGCGGGGCTTGGTGAAGGAGCCGCCCGAGACCCAGGAGCCGTCCTTGTCGCCGCCGTAGTACCAGGAGCCGTTGACGGCCGCCTTGACGGACTTGCAGTTCTTGTCGGCGACGACCTTGTAGCCCTTGCCGTAGTGGTAGCTGTCCCGGTCGACGCAGCGCTTGTCGGGCTGCGAGGAGCAGGCGGTGAGGGCGGCGGCGAGCAGGCCCATGCTGCCGAGCACGACCGCCCCCGAACGCAGTTGCCGGCGTGCGTTTGCCATGGTGAAGCTGTCCCCCGTCGAACGGCGTACTGATTGCTGTGCCGGGAGCCTAGTGCCTCGGCGGGCGGCGCCGTCCGGCGGGGGCCGGTGCCTTCGGTGCCTCAGCTTCCGGCGCGCGACCGCAACGGGTGGTGGCGCATGAACTGCCACATGACCGGGGTGGCGTCGAGCACGGCCGGCTGGTCGGAGTCGAGGTTGGGGCTGGTGCTCGGCCAGTCGTGGGCCAGGCCTGCGACGCGGTAGTGGACGAGGGCGCCGCGGCCGTCGCAGTGCCGCCAGGTGCGCACGGTCACGCCGTCAGCGCGGTCCCTGTCCCGGGACGCGGGCGCGCACCCGGCGAGCGCGGCCCGGCCGGCCAGCCAGTCCGGCACGGCCGGCAGCCCCTTCGCGGGGTTCCCGTCGTACGGGATGGTGGTGTCGGCGAGGCCGTGGAAGTCCAGCACGGGGGCGGGGGCGCCGGGTTCGCACGGTCCGGACTGCGGATAGAAGGCACCGGAGGCGATGCTGAACGACGCGATGCGTTCCGGCATCCGGCAGGCGAGCAGCGCGGTGAAGCCGCCGCCGTTGGACTTGCCGGCGGCGTGCACCCGGGTCTCGTCCACGCACAGGTTCCGCTCCAGGGCGGTGATCAGGTCGCCGGCGAAGCGCACGTCGTCCACGCCGGGCGCCGAGTACGGGGCGCCCTGCCAGGACGGCTTGCCCTTCTCGGTGCCGGGGACGCCCTGCGGGTACACGGCGATGGCGTCGACCGCGTCGAAGCCGGTCAGCTCCTCCATGTAGGCGGAGGTGCGGCCCTGGCCGTGGAAGGCGAGGACGACGGGCAGCGGGCGGCCCGTGCGGTAGCCGGCCGGCAGGTGCACGCGGTACCGGCGCTCGATGCCGCCGGAGACCAGGGTGTGGTCGGCGGAGGTGCCGGCCGCCTGGCCGGGGTTCTCGCCGCAGCCGGGCGAACGGTGCGACAGAGCGGGACCACCATGCTGGGCGGCCGCCGTCGCCGGCAGGGCCGCCGCGAGCAGCGTGGCCGCGGCGAGGAGGGTGGAACCCAGGGCGCGGCGGACCACCGGACGGCGCGATGACGTCTTCGGCACGTGTACGACTCCTTGTCCTTGGATCACTGGGGAGTTGGGGGTGAGTGGGGGTGGAGTGGCAGTGACTCTCCCCCACCCCGGCGGGGGCGTCACGGTTGCGTGCATTACGTACACGGCGCACCGGGCACCTACAGTCAGCCCGTGCTCTTCGGAATGGTGTGCGCGCTCGGCGCGGCGGTCTGCTTCGGTACGGCGACGGTGTTGCAGGCGGTGGCCGCGCGGGAGGCGGCCACGACGGACGACGGCGGCGGGGACGCCGCGCTCCTTTTGCGCGCACTGCGCCAGTGGCGTTACCTGGCGGGCCTGGCCCTGGACGGCCTCGGCTTCCTGCTCCAGATCGCGGCGCTGCGCTCCCTCCCCATCTACGCGGTGGGCGCGGCCCTGGCGGCGAGCCTCGCGGTGACCGCGGTGGTCGCCGCGCGACTGCTGCGGGTACGGCTGAGCGGGGTGGAGTGGGCCGCGGTGGGGGTCGTCTGCGCGGGCCTGGCGATGCTGGGTCTGGCGTCGGGCGGCGAGGGCGACCGGTCCGGCCCGTCCTGGCTCGGCTACGCGATGCTCGCGGCGGCCGTCGGCGTGCTGCTCCTCGGCGCGGTCGGCGGCCGGCTGTCCGGCCGCACGCGCGCCCTGCTGCTCGGGCTCGGCGCCGGCTTCGGCTTCGGCGTGGTCGAGGTGGCGGTCCGCCTGATCGACTCCCTCCACCCCGTGGACCTGCTCACCAACCCGGCGTCGTACGCCCTGCTGGTGGGCGGCGGCGCCGCCTTCCTCCTGCTCACCTCAGCACTGCAACGGGGCTCGGTGACCACGGCCACCGCCGGCATGGTCATCGGCGAGACGATCGGCCCGGCAGCGGTGGGCGTGATCTGGCTCGGCGACCGGACGCGAGAGGGACTGGGCTGGCTGGCCGTCCTGGGCTTCGCCGTCGCCGTGGCGGGGGCATTGGCGCTGGCCCGCTTCGGCGAGGCCCCGGAGGCGCCGGCCGCCCCGGATGTGCCAGTTGCCTCGGGGGGCGAGGGCGCCTGAGGGGTTGGGGCCCCGGGTGCGTCGGCGAGTGCGGGTCGCCTTCAGCTGATCGCGCAGTTCCCCGCGGCCCTACGGGGGCGCTGGACGGCTGGGTACGTCGACCAGTGCGGAGCGTCTTCCGCTGATCGCGCAGTTCCCCGCCCCTACGGGGGCGTTGGGGTGGTGCGGTGGTGGTCATGGGAGGACTCGGCACAGCGCTTCCAGGGTGGTGGGCCAGGCGCTGTCCGGTGGGGTGGCGTAGCCGACTACCAGGGCGTCGGAGTGGGGGGTGTGGGACTGGGGGTGGCGGTGGAGGGAGAGGCCGTGGAGGGCGAGGCCCTGCCAGGTGGCGGCTTGGACCACTGACTGTTCGGTGCCGGGGGGCAGGCGGAGGACGGCGTGGAGGCCGGCGGCGATGCCCGTCGCCGTGACGGACGGGGCGGTGTCGGCCACGGCCGCCGTGAGGGCGTCCCGGCGGCGGCGGTAGCGCAGGCGGGAGGCGCGGACGTGGCGGTCGTAGGCGCCGGACGTGAGGAACTCGGCCAGGGTGAGCTGGTCCAGGACCCCGCACGTGTCGATGCGGCCCTTCGCCGCGAGCGCCTCCGCGGCCAGGGACGGCGGCAGCACCATCCAGCCCAGGCGCAGGCCCGGCGCGAGGGACTTGCTGGCGGTGCCGAGGTAGACGACCCGGTCGGGGTCCAGGCCCTGGAGGGCGCCGACGGGCTGGCGGTCGTAGCGGAACTCGCCGTCGTAGTCGTCCTCCAGGACCAGTCCGCCGGTGCGCCGCGCCCAGTCGACGACGGCCGCCCGCCGGTCCGGGTGGAGCGGGGTGCCCATGGGGAACTGGTGGGCGGGGGTGAGCAGGACCGCCGCGGCCGTGTCGTCCAACGCGCGGGGGTCCGTGCCCAGTTCGTCGAACGGGAGGGGTGGGGTACTGAGGCCGGCCTCGCGCAGGAGGGACCAGTGGACGTCCAGGCCGTACGACTCGACCGCCACCGTCCGCGCCCCGCGCGCCCGCAGCACCGTGCCGAGGATGCGCAGGGCGTGCGCGAAACCGGCGGTGATCACGATCATCGCGGGGTCGGCGCGGACGCCCCGGGCGCGCGCGAGGTAGCCGGCGAGGGCGGTGCGCAGTTCGGGCCGGCCGCGCGGATCGCCGTAGCCGAGGGCGTGGAAGGGGGCCGTGGCCAGGGCTCGGCGGGCGGCCTTGAGCCACTCGGTGCGGGGGAAGGCCGCCAGGTCGGGGGTGCCCGGGATGAGGTCGAGGGTGGGGCGGGCGGGTTCCCGCTGCCGGGGGGCGCCGGCCTCCGGAGGCACCACGGCCCGCTCGGGCACCCGGGTGCCCGAGCCCTGGCGGGCGGTGAGCCAGCCCTCGGCGACCAGGTCGGCATAGGCCTCGGCGACCGTGTTGCGGGCGATGCCCAGGTCGACGGCGAGGGCGCGGGAGGACGGCAGCCGGGTGCCGGGCGCGAGCCGGCCGGTGCGGACCGCGTCCCGCAGCGCGTCGGTGAGGCCGCGGCGCACCCCGCCCGCGCCGGACGGTTCGAGATGCAGGTCGATACCCAAAGTGGCCCATGATTCCACCATGGGAATGGACCATACCCCTGGGCAGCCTGGCTCGTAGGGTCGAGAGCATGAGCATTGACGAAACGGTCGAATACGCCCCCGAGCACGCCCCCCGCCTGCAGTGGGCCCAGCACGCCCCCGAGGTCTACAAGGCGATGATCAGGCTGGAGGCGGCGGTCAGGAAGGGCCAGGACCCCAAGCTGTACGAGCTGGTGAAGATCCGCGCCTCCCAGCTCAACCACTGCGCCTTCTGCCTGGACATGCACACCAAGGACGCGCTCGCGGCCGGTGAGAGCGTGGAGCGGATCGTGCAGCTCAGCGCGTGGGAGGAGTCCCGGCACTTCTACACCGAGAAGGAACTGGCGGCGATCGAGCTGACCGAGGCGGTGACCGTCCTGACCGACGGCTTCGTGCCGGACGAGGTGTACGAGCGGGCCGCCAAGCTGTTCGACGAGGCCGAGCTGGCCCAGCTGATCGCCGCGATCACGGTGATCAACGCCTGGAACCGGTTCGGCGTGACCACCCGGATGACGCCGGGCCACTACCAGCCGGGGCAGCACGCGTGAGCGAGGTGGACGTCTTCCGCGCGCTGCACCTGGGGCGCGCTCCCGGCGATCCGCTCGTGCTGCCGGGCCCGTGGGACGCGGCCAGTGCCCGTACCTTCGTCGAGGCGGGGTTCCCCGCGCTGGCCACGCCCAGCGCGGGCGTGGCCGCCGCCCTCGGGTACGCGGACGGGTCGACGCCGACCGACGAGATGTTCGCGGCGGTCGCCCGGATCGTACGGGCCGTGGACGTACCGGTGTCGGCGGACGTGGAGGGCGGCTACGGCCTCCCCGCGAAGGAACTCGTCGAGCGGCTGCTGGAGACGGGGGCCGTGGGGTGCAACCTGGAGGACTCGGGTGCGGGGGGCGTCCTGAAGGACCCGCGTGAGCAGGCCGAGTTCCTCGCGGAGGTGCGTGAGGTTGCTGGTGACCGGCTGTTCGTCAACGCCCGTGTCGATGTGTTCGTGCACGGTGACGGGGATGCCGCGGACGCGATCGAGCGGGCTGCGGCCTATGTGGCTGCCGGGGCCGACTGCGTGTATCCGATCCTCGCGCCCGCTGAGGTGCTGCCGGTGCTGCGGGAGGGGATCCCGGGGCCTCTGAACATGCTGGCGCGGGTGGGGGGCGAGGGCCCCGGGCTCGCCGTGCTGGGCGAACTCGGGGCCACTCGGGTTACGTTCGGGCCTGGGCTTCAGCGGGGCGCTCTGGCCGCGTTGAGCGATCTGTGCCGGGGGCTCCGCTGAGGTGCCCTCTGGCGTCGTCCTGCGTCTGCGGCGCCGCTGTGGCTAGTCGCGCCCACGCGGCGGAGCCGCATATGTACACAGCCCCGCGCCCCTTTGGGGCCGCTGCCCTGGCCGGGGCTTACGCCTCGCGGTGGGCGATCCTCGGGCGGAAGCGGCGGTAGAGGACCGCTCCGGCCGTGAGGGAGGCGAGGCTCGCGGCGGCGGGGACCCAGGGGTTGTCCGCTCCGGTGTGGGCGAGCATGGGGCCCGTCCGCTCCCGTACGACGGTGGTCCGGTGAACCTTGGTGGTGTGGTGGGCCCGCGACTTGGTGGGCTGGTCGGCGGGGCCGTTGACGGACTCGTTGCCGAAGACCGGGTTGCCGACGCCCACCGCGTTCACGCTGTTGCCGCTGAGGTTCACGGGCAGGTGGATGGGGAGCTCGAGGCCGTTGCCGGAGAGGATGCCCGGCGAGTCCTCGGTGACACCGGAGGCCGAGGCCCCGCCCGACGTGGAGGAACCGCCGTCCCTGGACGTCGGCGAACCGTGGTGTCCCGACGCCGAGGAGCCGTGGTGCCGGTCCCGCGACGGGCCGTGCTGCCCGGACGCCGAGGACGACTTGTCCCCGCCGGAGTCGCCGCCGCGGTTGGCGCAGCTGTTGCCCATGGCGGGGTTGAGCAGCCCGACCACGTCCACGGTGTTCCCGCACACGTTGACCGGGACGTCCAGCGGCACCTGGACATTGTTGCCGGAGAGCACCCCGGGCGAGCCGTTCGCGGAGCCGTCCGCGGCGGAGTCGGCGTGCGCCGGCCCCGCGACCGCCATCGCACCGGAGGCGACGGCCATCGCGATCAAACTGTTTCGGGTAGCCCGTTTCATGGGTTCCCTGCCCTTCCAGACGTGACGCGGGCACTCACCCGCGCCCAGTCAAACGCAAAAGAAACGAAAAAGTGGTGGTTTGTCAGCCGGTGAGGTCAGAAAGCGCCGTTGTTGCAGCCCATGTCGGAGCCGAGGTGGCTCTGCTGGGCGCCCGGGTTGCCCTCGCCGTTCAGGGCGTTGCCCGCGAGGCCGGTGAGGGCGCCGACGCTGCCGAGGACCTCGATGTTCATGTCGTGCGAGCGGCACTCGGTGCCCTGCGTGACGTCGATGTCGTGGCCCGGCTCTCCGTGGGCGAGGGCGGTGCCGGCGCCGAAGGAGCAGACACTGCCGAGGACGGCGCCCACGAGGACTGCCTTGTGGAGCTTGCGCATTGGTTCTCCGTTGGTCGAGCGGTTGGTCGAAAAGGGGATGCGGGCGGAGCGGGGGGTTGCGGGGCCCCTGTCAGCCGAGTCGGGGCAGGCCCAGCTGGCCGACGGGAGGCGCCGCGATCTGGCCGAGGCCGACCGGGGAGAGCTGCGGCACGCTCGGCTGGCCCAGCACCGGGTTGATGAGCGGGTTCACCTGCGGGTTCAGCTGGGGGTTGACCTGCGGGGTGACCTGCGTCGGACCCGACTGGGGGGCGAGGCCGGGGGGCATGGCCACCTGCGGGGCGACCTGCGGCATGACCTGGGGCACGACCTGCGGGACGACCTGCGCCGGCGCGGCCTGCGGCTGGCCGTAGGCGGGGGCCGGCTGCTGGTACTGCGGGGCCGGCGCCGCCTGCTGCTGCGGGTACGGCGACGTGGTGGCCTGGGCGGTGCCCTGCGAGGAGGCCGAGGCGGCGGCGTACCCGGTCTGCTGCGGGTACTGCGGCGCCGGAGCGTACTGGGGCGCGGGCTGCTGGTACTGCGGCGCGGGGGCCGGCTGCTGGTACTGGGGTGCGGGCTGCTGGTACTGCGGGGCCGGCGCGGGCTGCGGCTGGCCGTAGGCGGGGGCCGGCTGCTGGTACTGCGGCGCGGGCGCGGGCTGCTGGTAGACGGGGGCGGCCGTGGCCCGGGCCGTGCCCTGCGAGGAGCCGGCGGCGTAGGCGGCCTGCTGGGGAGCGGGCGCCGGGGGTGCGGCCAGGGGAGCCGGCTGCTCCGGAGCCGGCGCCGGCACGGGACCGCCATATCCCACGGGGGCGTCGGCCTGGCTGACGCCGGCGCCGATGGCGGACAGACCACTGGCCGCTGCCAGCACGATCGCGGCCTTGTGAAGCTTGCGCATGAAACCCTCGGCCCTTCAGTACCTGAATGAGGAAGTCGACTGGGAGCCGACAGCGTCCGCGTCACTCTCCGCAGGTCCGCGTCCACTGCCCTCTCCCCGCTGAAACGAGGATTGTCCGGCGGGGGTCACGGCCGCCCAAACGTCCATCACCCGTTTGCCACCCTCAAGACGCGTGTCGCCGCCCGTACGGCGTGCGGCAAACGGGTGACCACGGCGCGGCGGCCGTATCCGAGTCCGCGCGGATCTCGTTCCCCCACGGGGCGAGGACGATGGTCCGTCGCGGCCTTTCACTGCCCTTGCCATTCAGGGCCACGGCGACAGCACCACCCGCGCTGCCTCATAAGTCATTTCATCAGTTTCCCCGCACAGGTCAATGAAGGGCCGAGGATTCCATGCGCAAGCTTCAGAAAGTCGCGCTCATCGTCGCAGCAGCCGGTGGTCTGGCCGGAGTTGGCGCCGGCCCCGGCTCCGCCGCCCCCCTGTATCCCGGCACCGCGCCAACTCCCGTCTCGCAGCAGGACGCCCAGGCGGCCTCGGCCACCAACGCGCAGGCGAGCGTGCAGTCGTACGGCACGCCGGCCCCGGAGCAGTCGCGCGGCACCGAGGTCGCCCCGCAGGTCAACCCCCAGCTGAACCCGCAGATCAGCCCCCAGATCTCCTCGCCCGCGCCGGCGCAGCAGACGGCGCAGAACGGGCCCGTCGGCCAGGCCAACCTGTTCCGCCCCTACCAGGAGTGCAGCCCGCAGACCCTGCTCGGCGCCAACGTCCCGGTGGCCCTGCTCGCCGCCGCCGAGACCCGGGGTGTCGACTGCACGCAGGCGAACAGCCAGTCCAACTCCTTCGCCAGCGCACAGTCACAGTCGCAGTACCAGGGCTGACGGCCTCAATTCGCCGTCGTGCACGGGCCTTTCGGTATGCACGGCCGAGAGGCCCGTTCGCTGTGCGATACGACATTGGGGTGTTTTTGACGCGCCGCCGACCGAGCGGCGTGCCGCTGCCCGTTTTTGGCGTATTTCCTACTAATCTCCCGTGTCTGTAAAACATCGATCTGTCACAGATCGCACCACTCACTCCCTCGGAGATGACATGCGCAAGCTTCGCAACGTCGCCGTCCTCGTCGCCACCCTCGGCACGATCGGGCTCGCCAGCGGTACCGCCTACGCCGGCGGCATGGGCGGCGAGCACGGCGGCGACCACGGCGACCGCTTCAACATCACCCAGAGCTCCCAGTGCCGGTCGCACGACCTGAACCTGGACGTGCTCGGCGAGGTCGGCCTGCTGAACGGTGTTCTGGGCAACGCCCTGAACGGCGAGGGCAACCCGGGCGCCCAGGCCACCAACCTCGGTTCGACCATGGGCTGCAACAACAGCGCGTTCTGAGACCTTGTCCGGCGCTGCGGCGCGGGACGGTGAATGGTCCCGGCACCGGGCCGAAGGCCGGGTGCCGGGACCATTTGTGTGCGCCGGAATTGCCGAACCCGTCAAACCCAGTGAAAAACAATCGGTTTCGGCGCGTCGCACGATATTTTCGAGAATTTCGTATCAGCCTTTATGGCACAGCTGGCGATTTCGCAAAAGATCGCACCCACCTCATTTCACCGGAGATCACATGCACAAGCTCCGCACCACCGCCGTTCTCCTGGCCGCGTTCGGAAGCCTCGGCCTCCTGGGCGCCGGAACCGCCTATGCCGGCCAGGGCGGGGGCCACGGTGACGAATTCCAGATCACGCAGAGCAGCACCTGCCGGTCGCACGACAGCAACGTCGACATCCTCGGGGCGGTCGGCATCCTCAACGGCCTGGGCGGCAACCTGCTGAACGGCGAGGGCAACGCGGGTGCGCAGCAGTCGTCCCTGGGTTCGAGCATGGGCTGCAACAACTCGTTCAAGTAGGACGAGCAAGCACGGCACGCAGGGCCGAAGAACGACGGTCCCCGGCGCTCCGACCAGTGGTCGGGACACCGGGGACCGTCGTCTGTGCGGGCGGTCCGCGCGGGTGCTCACCACTCGATGTGCGGCTTCTTGAAGCCCTTGGGCAGCTTGGCCGTGTTGGAGCAGTCGATGTGCTCGCCGACGCTGGTGGAGCCGCCGTCCGTCAGCCGGTCGTCGGGGAACACCACGCGCGGGCGGTCGGACGTGGAGCAGTCCTGCGCCTGCCTGATGACGTGCTTGCCGTCCTTGTCCTGCAGGGTCTCGCTCTTGTGCACACAGACGGTGCCGCCCTGCGCGGTGGTCTCGCAGCCGTCGGCGGACCCGGCGGCGTACGCGTGTCCGGCGCCGACACAGAACGCGGCGAGGCTTCCGACGAGCCCGGTGACCGTGGCGATCTTCCGTGTAGCGAACATGAGTTGTCTTCCTTTGCGGCGTGAGTTGTTTGGGGAGTTCCGTCGGGAGTACGAGGGAGCCCGGGCGCGCGTGCCGTCACCGGCCGTGCGCCCGGGCCGGAGAGGTCCAGACAGCGGCGCGGCCCGGACGCCCGCCCCCGACAGGGTCGACGTGCGTCCGGGCCGCCTTGGGTGCGTACTTACTGGTCACCCTGGTTCTGCTCGTAACCGCCCTGCTCCGGACCGGCGTTGCCCTGCACCTGCGGCTGCGCCTCGGGCTGGGCCTGCTGCTCCTCGGGCTGAGCCGCGGGCTGCATCTCCGGCTGGGTCGCCGGCATGTTGTAGAGGTAGTCGCCGCCGGTGGCCACGGCGTTGGCCGTCGAGTTGGCCACAGCGGTGATCTGCGGGGGCGCGTCCTCGCCGCCGGCGGCGGAGCTGACCCCGGCACCGAGGAAGGAGATCCCCGCGACGGCCGCCGCTACGACTGCAACGCGCTGAAACTTACGCATGGAAAGACCCTTTCGTGTCCGGGCGGACGCCCGGCCTGACTACTTAGTGTGAGCATATACACACAAAACGTAGTTCCCGAGGATCTGGCCACGCTCATGCGGCGCGTATGCCCCGACTGCCGTACGGAGTTACGGTGCCCCGAGCGGAATCAGGGTGCCTCCACCGGAAGGATCCGGCCCATGGGGCGCATCGCCGCGTCTCCGGCCCAGCCCGGCTCGTCGGCCCTGAGCGGCGCCACACCCATCGTGGGCTGCGTCGGGGCGACGCCCATCGTGGGCTGCGTGGGAGAGACCCCCACCGTCGAGGGGTTGCAGGTCACCGTGGGGCCGTACAGCTCCGAGCCGTTGCCCAGGACGGCGGGCACCCGCACCGGCTGCTGCTGCTTGCAGGTGTCCTGGTGCGGCAGGCTGCCACCCTCGGGAACCTCGCCCTTGATCCGCTGCGTGCAGCTGAGGTTGCCCAGGAGGTCGCGCGTACAGGTTCCCGGGTCTGCGGCGGCGTGCGCCGGAGTGAGGCCCAGGCAGGACGCGGCGAGGCCGCCGACGAGTCCCGAGACGGCCGCGATCTTCTTCCTGCTGAACATGTGGTGCGCTCTCCTTGGTAGGGATGCCCGGATGACGCGACCGGACTCAGCCGGCGATGTTGTACTGGCGGCAATTGGTGTTCACGGTGCCGGCGTAGCCGAGGACGGGGACCGGGACGTCGTTCTCGGACACGGTCTGCGGGCTGCACTCCTGGTAGGGGCGGTACGTGGTGGTCGCCTGCGGCTCACTGCCGTAGCCGTCCGCCATGGCGGGGGCGGCGCCCACGGCGGACAGTCCGCCTGCGACCGCCACTGCTGCGATCACGACCTGCTGAAGCTTGCGCATGGAACCCTCGGTCCTTTGCTCATACGGCGAATTGATGGCCCAGTGCGGCTGCAACGCGCACTGGCGGTGGTGGTGAAACCCGCTTCGTACGGACTATCCGTCCCAAGTGGGATGTGGTTACCCGGAATCACCCGTTGGGTGTCAACCGGCCTCAACCAGACACATCAGATGACGAATCACCCGGGGGCGGGAACGGGCGTCAGGAGAGTGCCGGCTCCGCGAGCAGCGGGCGCTCGGGTGCGGGCACGGAGAGGATCAGGTCGCGCAGTCTTTCGACGTACCGCCGTACGTTCTTGTACGCGATGTCGGTGTCGGGGTAGCGGCAGGCGAACCACAGGCCCTCGTTGAGCCGGTTGACCCAGGCGCACAGCTGGTCGCCGTACGACACCCGGATCAGCCCGTACGCCTTCTGCTCGGCCCAGTCGGCGGCGCCGGGGAGCAGCCGGGCGTCCACGTACGAGATGATCGAGTACATGTCGGGCGAGGTCGGCCGGAAGTCCGCGCCGAGCAGCCTGAGCACGCGCGCCAGCGGAATGCGTGCCAGCGTCCGGTTGGCCCGCAGTTCGGCACGTACGGTGCTGAGCGCGGTCTGCAGGTCCGGCGCCGCGGGCACCTCGATCGGCGCTCCGCCGACGTACCAGCCGACCGAGTCCGACCACGCCGACTTCAGCCGGGTGTGGAACGGCACGACGGTGCGGTAGACCGGCTGCCCGCCGAGTTCGTGGACGATCAGGCTGGTCGCGGCGAGGATGCCGACGAGGCTGCCGCCGTAGGGCCGGCAGTACGCCTCGAACGCGGCGGCGGCGTCCGCGTCGACGAGCGGCTCGCACACCAGCTTCTGGGTGGGCAGCTCGCCGCCCGGCTGCAGACCGAGGTCGACGGGGAACTCCGGGAGCCGGCCGTCGCACCGGGCGATGAACTCCCGCCAGCGCGCGACGATCGCGTGGGTATCGTCGATGCCGTCCGCGTTCGCCCGCTCCTGCTCGCAGAAGTCGACGTAACTGCCCACGGACGGGCTGCTCACGGGCACGCCGGTGACGTCCGCCGTGTACAGCGCGGTGATCTCCTCCGGGATGCGGTGGATCGAGTAGGCGTCGACGTTGGTGTGGTCGAAGGCCAGGTACACGCTGGTGGTGTCGTCGCGAACGACCGCCGCGTAGATGAGGTTGGGCCAGCCGAGCGCGTCCGCCGTGGCGTCGAACCGGTCCTGGAGATAGCGGACCAGCGCGGCCGGGTCGGTGAAGTCGCCGACCTCCTCGCGGTGCAGGGACACGTCGTTCTCGTCCAGCGTGAACCGCTGCATCTCGTCGCCGGCCCACCGGAAGCCGCTGCGCAGCGTCTCGTGCCGCAGCGTCCAGCCGCGCAACGCCCGTTCCAGGGCGTCGAGGTCGGCCCGGCCGGGCAGGTCGAAGGCCGCGCCGAGCCAGGTCGGTACGAACAGCCCGTCCTCCCGTACCGACCGGGCGGTCCTGATGTGCGACTCCTGGATGTACGCCGGCGGCCGCGGATCCGGTGGCAGCGCCGCCGCGGCCGCGATGGTCGCCGGGCTGAACCTCCACTCGACGAGCCGTCCTGGCCGGACCTCGCAGCGCTGGATGTCAGAAATTCGCACGGTGGCGTCTCCTTCGCAGAAGACACCAGCTTGCTGAAGGGCGGGCCGTACGCGGGCCACGGGCGCGGTGGAGATCCGCTTTTCAGCGGGATGTGTGATGCCTCGAACGAGGAAGCGAGGCATCACGACATCGGTGTCAGGACAGCCACTTCTTCCAGACGGACGGGTGGCTGTCCACCCACTTCTTCGCCGCGTCCGCCGGTTTCATCTTCTTCTCGGCGATCATCAGCGAGACCTCGTTCTGGTCCTCGGTCGTCCACTTGAACTTCTTCAGGAACCGAGCCGCCTTCCCGCCCGACTTGGCGAAACCGGCGTTGAGGTACTTCTGCAGCGGGGTGCGCGGGTAGGCGCAGGCGACCTTCGCCGGGTCGGCGTCGCAGCCCTCCTTGTACGGCGGCAGCTTCACCTCCGTCATGGGCACCTTCTCGAACAGCCACTGCGGGGCGTACCAGTACGACAGGAACGGCTTCTTCTCCTTGGCGAACTGCTTGATCTGGGTGATCTGCGCCGCCTCGGAACCGGCGAAGACGACCTGGTAGTCCAGCTTCAGGTTCTTCACCAGCGCCTTGTCGTTGGTGACGTAGGACGGGGAGCCGTCCATCAGCTGGCCCTTGCCGCCGCTCTCCGCGGTGCGGAAGAGGGAGGCGTACTTGTTCAGGTTCTTCCAGTTCGTGATGTCGGGGTGCTGCTTGACCAGGTAGGTGGGGACGTACCAGCCGATGTGCCCGGTGACCCCGAGGCCGCCGGCGGGCGCGATCGTCTTCTTGTCCTCGACGTACCGCTTCTCCTGGTCGGGGTGGCCCCAGTCCTCCAGGATGGCGTCGACGCGGCCCTGGCTGAGCGCGTCCCAGGCGGGCACCTCGTCGACCTGGACGGTGTCCACGCGGTAGCCGAGCTTGTGCTCCAGGAGGTACTGGGCCACGGCCACGTTGGACTGGGCGCCGACCCAGGACTGCACCGACAGGGTGACGGTCTTCGAACCCCGCGCGTTGGCGAACGGCGAGGCCTGCTTGGTCATGTCGGCGGCGCCGCAGCCGGTGAGCAGCGTCAGCGCGGACGCGGCGGCGACGGCCACCGACACGGTCGTACGGATGTGGGTGCGTGTACGCATGTCAGGCTCCCTTCCTCGCGCGACGATCCGTCGGCTGCGTCACCCGGTCGAGCATCAGGCCGAGGCAGACGATGGCGGCACCGGCGACCAGGCCGGTCGCCAGGTCGCCCTGGGCCAGGCCGAAGACGACCTGGTAGCCGAGCGCGCCACCGCCGACCAGGCCGCCGATGATGACGACCGCGAGGACGAGGACCACGCCCTGGTTGACGGCGAGCAGCAACGAGCGGCGGGCCAGCGGGAGTTGCACCTGCCAGAGCTGCTGGCGGCTGGTCGCGCCGAGCGAACGGGCGGACTCCAGCGCGGCCGGGTCGACCTGCCTGAGGCCCTGCGCGGTGATCCGGACGACGGCCGGCAGCGCGTACACGACGGCCGCCGCTGCGGCGGGGGCGCGGCCCACGCCGAACAGGGCGACGACCGGGATCAGGTACACGAACTGCGGCATCGTCTGGAAGACGTCCAGGACCGGGCGCAGGGCGCGGTCGACGCGGTCGCTGCGGGCGGCGGCGATACCGGTCGCGAAGCCCAGGACGAGGGTGACGGCGACGGCGGCCAGCACCTGCGACAGCGTGTCCAGGGACGGATTCCACACGCCGAGCACGCCGATCGCGGCCATCGCGAGCACGGCCGTCAGGGCGGTGCGCCAGGTGCCGATCAGCCAGGCCAGCGCGGCGACGACCAGCAGCACCGCCCACCAGGGCAGCCCCTGCAGGCCGGAACGGACCGGGTTCAGGACCCAGGTGGTGAAGTGGGCCGCCCAGTCTGCGGTGCCGCCGACGACCGGGACACCGGAGTAGAGGTGGGAGGTCATCCAGTCGACGGCCCGGTCGACGGGCGAGGCGATGTCCACGGTCCAGGAGGCGGGCCAGTCGGGCCGGCCCAGGAGCCGGGCGGCGAGCGCGACGGCGACGGTACCGCCGAGCACCGCGGCGAGGACTGTGGCCCGGGCGTACGGCCCTCCGAGCGGGCCGGAGTGCTCGCGGCCGGCACCGGCCGCGCCGGTCACGCGGTCCAGGACCACCGCCAGCAGCACGATCGGGATGCCGGCGGCGAGGGCCGCGCCCACGTCGACGGAGGCGAGGGCCTGGTAGACGCGGTCACCGAGCCCGCCCGCGCCGATGACGGAGGCGATGACGGCCATGGACAGCGCCATCATGATCGTCTGGTTGAGGCCGAGGAGGAGTTCCTTGCGGGCCAGCGGGATGCGGGCGGTCAGCAGCCGCTGGCGGGCGGTGGTGCCGAGCGACTCCACGGCCTCCAGGACCTCGGGGTCGGCGCCGCGCAGGCCGAGCGCGGTGAGGCGGGCCATCGGCGGGGCGGCGTACACGACGGTGGCGAGGACGGCCGCGGGGACGCCGATGCCGAAGACCAGGACGACGGGGAGGAGGTACGCGAACGCCGGGAGCACCTGCATGGTGTCCAGCACCGGGCGCAGGGCGCGGTCCATGCGGTCGGAGAGGCCGGCGGCGAGGCCGAGGAGCGCGCCGACGGCCACGGAGACGAGGACGGCTACGACCATGAGGGCGAGGGTCTGCATCGTGGGCACCCACATGCCGAGCGCGCCGCAGGTGAGGAAGGCGACCGCCGTGCCGAGGGCGAGCTTGATGCCGCCCAGGCGCCAGGCGAGGAGGGCGCCGAAGGCGGTGACTCCGGCCCAGCCCGCGGCGAGGAGGGTGAGGTAGACGGCGCGGACCGCGATCACGACGGCGTTGCTGATGTAGCCGAAGAAGTAGAGGAAGAGGGGGTGGCTGTCGCGGTTGTCGATGATCCAGTCGTTGACCTTGCCGAGGGGGTGGGAGAGGTCGACGGTGAGGGGGGTGGGCCAGTTGCCGCTGCCCCAGTGGGCGTTGAGGATCGGGGCGAGGATCGCTGCCGCCAGGGCGAGGACGAGGAGTTTGCGGGCGGCCCGGGATTTCAGGAGGGCCGGGGTTCTCGTACTGGACGTCGTCGCTGTGAGCGTTGCCATCAGACGGCCTCCGTGGTGGGGTCGGCCGGGGGCGGGGTCGCTTGCCCGTGCTTACGGGGTGCCGCTGCGCCCACCCGTGCCGCCCCAGCGGCACGATTGCCCGCAGCTACGGAGGCGTCGGTGTCCGCTGCCGGGTGGGCTGTCGCCCCAGCTGGACGACTGCCCGCAGCTATGCCGGCCACTACTCCGAGCAACTGCTCGTGGTCCACCACTCCCAGGCAGCGGCCCTCGGTCATGACTCGGGCCGGGGTGCCCGTGCGGGCTACTGCTTCTATGGCTTCGGAGACTGTGGTGTCGGGGGTGACGGCGGGGCCGCCGGTGGTTTCGGCGGGGGTGGCGGGGCGCATCGCGGTGCGGCAGGTGAGGACCTGTTCGCGGGGGACGTCGCGGACGAACTCGCGGACGTAGTCGTCGGCCGGGGAGCCGACGATCTCCTCCGGGGTGCCGAGCTGGACGACCTGGCCGTCGCGCATGAGGGCGATGCGGTCGCCGAGTTTGAGGGCCTCGGCGAGGTCGTGGGTGATGAAGACCATGGTGCGGCCCTCCTCGCGGTGGAGGCGGGTCACCTCGTCCTGCATGTCACGGCGGATCAGCGGGTCGAGGGCGCTGAACGGCTCGTCGAAGAGGAGTACCTCGGGGTCGACGGCGAGGGCGCGGGCGAGACCGACGCGCTGGCGCTGGCCGCCGGAGAGCTGGCCGGGGCGGCGCTTCTCCATGCCCTCCAGGCCGACCTTGGCGACGACCTCGGCGGCCCGTGCGCGCCGCTCGGCCTTGCGGACCCCCTGGACCTCAAGGCCGTACGCCACATTGTCGAGGACCGTGCGGTGCGGGAGCAGGCCGAAGTGCTGGAACACCATCGCGGCCCGGTGGCGGCGCAGTTCGCGCAGCCGGGAGCGGTCCATGGCGCGGACGTCCTCGCCGTCGATGGCGATCGTGCCGGCCGTCGGCTCGATGAGGCGGGTCAGGCAGCGGACGAGGGTGGACTTGCCGGAGCCGGACAGGCCCATGACGACGAACACCTCGCCCTTGCGGACGTCGAAGGAGACGTCCCGGACGGCGGCCGTGCAGCCGGTGCGGGTGCGCAGCTCGGCGGGGTCCAGGGCGGCCAGTTCCGGGTCGGCGGGGACGCGGTCGGCCTTGGGGCCGAACACCTTCCACAGGCCGTCGACGGAGAAGACGGGCGTGGCGGCGTCGTCGGTGGGGGGCTTGCGGGTGGGGACCGTGAGCGCCATCAGGCGTCACCTCCTATCAGGTCGACGGCCTTCTCCCCGACCATGAGGACGCCGATCATCGGATTGACGGCGGGCATGGTGGGGAAGACGGACGCGTCGGCGATGCGGATGCCGTCGAGGCCTTGGATCTTCAACTGCGGGTCGACGACGGCGAGTTCGTCGTCTGCGGCGCCCATCCTGCAGGTGCCGGCGGGGTGGTAGACGGTGTGGGCGACCTTGCGGGCGTACTCGCTGAGTTCGGCGTCGCCGAGGATCTCCGGGCCGGGGCAGACCTCGCGCTTGAGCCAGCCGGCGAGCGGTTCGGATTTGGCGATCTCGCGGGCGATGCGGATGCCGTCGACGAGCGTCCGGGCGTCGTAGTCGTCCTCGTCGGTGAAGTACCGGAAGTCCAGGGCGGGCTTCACGGCCGGGTCGGCGCTGGTGAGGTAGAGCCGGCCGCGAGACTTCGGCTTGGGGATGTTCGGGGTCATGGAGACGCCGAACTCGGGCCGCTGGTAGCCCAGTCGCTCGGGGTTGTCGGTGAACGGGATCTGGTAGAAGTGGAACATCAGGTCGGGGCCGGCGTGGCCGGGGTCGCGGCGCACGAAGAGGCCCGCGTCGGAGTCCATCGCGGAGTTGTCGGGGATCGGCCCGTTGGTCTCCCAGACGATGACGGACTCGGGGTGGTCGAGCAGGTTCTCGCCGACGCCGGGCAGGTCGTGGACGACCGGGATGCCGAGCGCTTCGAGGTCCTGGCGGGGGCCGATGCCCGAGTGCAGCAGCAGGCGCGGGGAGTCGACGGCGCCGGCGCACAGGACGACCTCGCTGCGGGCCCGTATCAGCAGGTCCTCGCCGTCCTTGGTGCGCACGTGCACGCCTTCGGCGCGGGTGCCGTCCAGCTCCAGCCGGTGGGCCCAGGTCTCCAGGAACAGGTGCAGGTTGGGGCGTTCGTCCATGACCGGGTGCAGGTACGCCACCGACGCCGAGGACCGTTTGTTGTCCTCGGGGTGGTAGGCGAGGTCGAAGAATCCGACGCCCTCGCTGAAGGGTTTCTGGTTGAAGCCCTCGACGCGGGGTACTCCGAGTGCCGACTGGGCGGCGTCGACGAAGTCGCGGGCGATGGCGTTCCGGTCCTTCTCGTCGACGGGGACGATGTTGTTCTTCAGGCGGGCGTAGTACGCCTCCATGGGCACCGCGCCCCAGCCCTTGGCGCCGGCGGCCTCCCACTCGTCGAAGTCGGAGGGCAGGGGCTTGAAGGCGATGAGGGTGTTGTGCGAGGAGCAGCCGCCGAGGACGCGGGCGCGGCTGTGCCGAATGTGGGAGTTGCCGCGTGGCTGCTCGGTGGTCGGGTAGTCGTAGTCGAGGTCGCCGCCGAGGAGGCCCATCCAGCGGCGCAGGGTGAGGACGTCGTCGCGGCCGACGTCGCTGGGGCCGCCCTCGATGACGGCGACGGTGACGTCGGGGTTCTCGGTGAGGCGGGAGGCGATGACGGAGCCCGCCGTGCCGCCGCCGATGACGACGTAGTCGTAGACGTGGGGGGTCTCGGACATGGGGGTGCTACTCCAGAGGGGCCAGAGGGGTCGGTCGGAGAAGAGGGAGGACGGGTGGGCTCAGCCGGCGAACCAGCGCACGGGTGCGGGCGCGAGGTTCTCGTACACGTGCTTGGTCTCGCGGTACTCGGCGAGCCCGGCGGGGCCCAGTTCGCGGCCGGTGCCGCTCTTGCCGAAGCCGCCCCACTCCGCCTGTGGCAGGTAGGGGTGGAAGTCGTTGATCCAGACGGTGCCGTGGCGCAGGCGGGCGGCGACGCGGCGGGCGCGGGCGGTGTCGGCGCTCCAGACGGCGCCGGCGAGGCCGTACTCGGTGTCGTTGGCAAGGAACACGGCCTCGTCCTCGGTGCGGAAGGTCTCCACGGTGAGGACGGGCCCGAAGACCTCCTCGCGTACGACCTTCATCTCGCGGTGGCAGCCGTCGAGGACGGTCGGCTCGTAGAAGTAGCCGGTGGCGGGGCGTTCTGCGGAGGGCTCGGGCCGCTTGCCGCCGCAGCGCAGCAGGGCGCCCTCGGCGAGCGCGGAGGCGACGTACGCCTCGGTCTTGGCGCGCTGCTGCTCGGAGACGAGGGGCCCGCACTCGACGCCGGTCTCGGTGCCCCGGCCGAGCCTGATCCGCTGGGCGCGGCGGGCGAGTTCGGTGACGAAGCGGTCGCGGACGGACTCCTCGACGATGAGGCGGGCGCCGGCCGAGCAGACCTGGCCGCTGTGGATGAACGCGGCGTTGAGCGCCTGGTCGACGGCGGTGTCGAAGCCCTCGTCGGTGGCGCAGGCGTCGGCGAAGACCACGTTGGGGTTCTTGCCGCCGAGTTCGAGGGCGACCTTCTTGACGGTGGGCGCGGCGGCCTGGGCGACCTTGACGCCGCTGACGAGGCCGCCGGTGAAGGAGACGAGGTCGACGTCGGGGTGTTCGGCGAGGCGGGCGCCGACGGTGTGGCCGGGGCCGGTGACGAGGCCCGCCACGCCCGCGGGCAGGCCCGCCTCGGCCAGCAGCTCGATCAGCGCGATGGTGGTCATCGGGGTGATCTCGCTGGGCTTGACGACGAAGGTGTTGCCGGCGGCGAGGGCCGGCGCGATCTTCCAACTGGCTTGGAGGAGCGGGTAGTTCCAGGGGGTGATGAGGGCGCACACGCCGACGGGTTCGTGCACGACGACGCTGTGGACGCCGGGCGAGCCGGCGTCGACGACGCGGCCGGGCGCCTCGGCGGCGACCAGGTCGGCGAAGTAGCGGAAGGCGTCGGCGACGCAGTCGATGTCGACGCGGCCCTCCTCGACGGTCTTGCCCGCGTCGCGGCTCTCCAGCAGGCCGAGTTCCTCGCGGTCGCGGACGAGGAGGTCCGCGACGCGGCGCAGGAGTGCGGCGCGTTCGGCGACGGGGGTGCGCGGCCAGGGGCCGGTGTCGAACGCCTGCCGGGCAGCGGCCACCGCCCGCTCCGCATCCTTCTCGTCACCCTCGGCGACGACGGCGAACGGCAGGGCGTCCGCCGGGTCGACGATCTCGCGCGTGGCGCCGGAGACCGCGTCCAGCCAGTCCCCGCCCGCGTGGATCGTCGCCCGGGTGTCTCGTTCCGTTCTGTCCGCCATCATCCGTATTGCCTTCCGTTCCAGTTCCGTACCCCTCTGTCACACACGTGACCCACTCGGGGACCGTGACCGCCTGCCCGGCCACCCGAATCGCATGCGCGATCGGTGACCGAAAGTGCGGGGGGTCACTACTAGTTCGGAAGAAATGTAATGAAAACGGATATTTTGTCCGCCCTGGGGGTCCGGCTCCTCAGAACTGGAAGCCGGCGAGCGGGTCCTCCCCCACCCGCCCGTCCACGACCTCCCTCAGCAGGTCGGCGTGGCCGGTGTGCCGGCCGTACTCCTCGATCATGTCGACGAGCAGCCGCCGCAGGCTCGGCGACTCACCGGTGCGCGAGACGTACGCGGCCCGGTACCCGGCACCGCCGTCGGCGACGGCCTTGGCCACATGCTCGCGGGAGCGGGCGACCGCGTCCCGCCACAGCCCGTACAGCGTCTCGGGCCTGTCCGTGCCGGCCGTCCGCCACTCCCAGTCCGGCTCGGCGTCCCAGTCCACCGCGTCCCACGGCGCGGGCATCGGCTGTCCGAGCAGCCGCCGGGTCAGGTACTCGTCCTCGACGAGCGCGAGGTGCTTGAGCAGCCCGCCCAGCGTCAGCGAGGACCCTGTGACGGTACGACGTGCCCGGGCCGTGTACGGCAGCGGTCCGGCGCTCAGACGCGGGACAGTGGGCGTTCCCGGTCCGGCGTGACCGTGTGCGACCGGCGTCCACCGCCGTACCCGACCACCACGAGTGCCGTGGCCGCCAGGACGATCAGGGCGACGACGCGCAGGGACGGGCCCATGCCCTGGGTGAGGTCGGTGTGGGTGGACAGGATCGTGCCGGTGACGGCGACGCCCAGCGCGGCGCCGGTCTCGCGGGCGGTGGTGCCGAGGCCGGAGCCGAGGCCCGCCTGGTAGGGCGGGAGGGAGGTGACGACGCCGAGGGTGAGGGCGGGCATGGACAGGCCGGTGCCGGCGGAGATGACGAGCAGCCAGCAGGCGTAGCCCCAGTAGGGGGTGCCCGCGTCGGCGGTGGAGGCGCCGAGCAGGCCGAGCCCGATCAGGGCGAGCCCGCTGCCGATGACCGCGCGGGGACGGCCGGACCAGCGTGCGGCGAACCGGGGGACGAGGAACATGCCGATGGTCAGCGGCATGATCGCGACCCCGGTGAGGGCGGCGCCGTAGCCCTTCACGCCTTGCAGGTACTGCGAGTTGAGGAAGAAGAGGGAGAACAGGCCGAAGAAGCCGGTGGCCGTGCCCAGGCAGGTGGCGCGCAGCCGGGGCGAGGCGAAGACGCGGGGGTCGAAGAGGGGCGCGGGCGAGCGCAGGGCGTGGACGGTGAAGGTGCAGATCAGGACGGCGCCTGCCGCGAACGCGCCGAGGATGCGGGCGGAGGTCCAGCCGTACGACTGGCTCTCGATGATGCCGAAGAGGACGGCGACGAGACCGGCGGTGAGCAGGAGGGTGCCGAGCGGGTCGGGGTGGCTGTGCGCGGAGCGTTCGGTGCGCGGGGTGGTGACGGCGACCGCGAGGGCGAGGAGCCCGGCGAGCGGGACCATGACGGCGAACAGGGCGCGCCAGGACAGGAACTGGCCGACGAGGCCGCCGCCGATGTTGCCGGCGGCGCCGCCCAGGCCGAGCGCCAGTGTCCAGGCGGCCATCGCGCGGGCCCGGTGTTCCGGTGTGGTCAGCTGCATGATGATCGACAGGGTGGCCGGGGTGATCAGGGCCGCTCCGGCGCCGGACAGGCCCCGGCCCGCGATGAGGACGGCCGGGGTGGTGGCGAGGGCGCTGGTGGCGGCGCCGGCCGCGAACAGGGCGAGGCCGGTGAGCAGCGCGCCCTTGCGGCCGTTGCGGTCGCCGAGCGCGCCGGCGGGGACGAGGAGGCCGGCGAAGACGATGACGTACGCGTCGACGGTCCACAGGATCTCGCTGTGCGAGGGGTGCAGGGAGGATGAACTCAGTTCCGGTATCAGCAGGTTGATGGCGGCGACCATGCCCTGCGCGACCATGACGCAGGCACACAGGGCGAGCAGGGTGGAGCGTTTCAGGGCGTGCGCGGGCACGGCTCCTCCTGGGAGCTAGGCGGTGGGTGTGGGATGTCCACGGGACACTCGCGGGCTGTCCATGGATGCTCGCGGGCTGCGTGCTCCAGCCGACCCGTGGGCTGCCCTGTCACCGTAGGCTCGGCGGTGACCTGCTTTCCAGTGCAACCTTTGCAAGGGGTACTTGCGCGTGACGCAATCCAATGAGGAGTCCGGTGCGGCGGCGGACGCCGGGGCCGTCGACCTGAATCTGCTGCTCGCCCTGGACGTGCTGCTGGAGGAGCAGAGTGTGCGCGGCGCGGCCCGCCGGCTGCATCTGTCGGAGCCCGCCATGAGCCGCACGCTCGGCCGGGTCCGCAAGGCGCTCGGCGACCCGGTGCTGGTGCGTGCCGGACGCCGGATGGTGCCGACGCCGCGCGCGCTGGCGGTGCGGGCCGAGGTGAGCGCGGTGGTGGAGCGGGCCCGCGCCCTGTTCGCCGCCGGTCAGGACACCGACCTGCGCACGGTGCACCGGACGTTCACGATCATCGGCCACGACACCATCGCCGCCGCGCTCGGCGCCACGCTTTTCGCCCGCGCCGCCCGCGACGCGCCCGGCATCCGGCTCCGGTTCCTGTCCGAGAGCCATGTCGACGGGCCGTTCCTGCGGCAGGGCACCGCCGACCTTGAGGTCGGGGTGATCGACGCGGTCTCGCCCGAGGTGCGCGTGGAGCGCCTGCACGAGGACCGGATGCTGGGCGTCGTACGGCCCGGACATCCCTTGCTGGACGGCGAGTTGACGCCCGAGCGGTTCGCGACGGCCGCCGAGCACCTCATCGTGTCCCGGCGCGGCCGGCTGCGCGGCCCCATCGACGACGCGCTCGCCGAACTGGGTCTGGAGCGCCGGGTGACGGGCAGCGTCGGCACCTTCCCGGGCTCACTGTTCGTGCTGCGCGAGACCGATCTGATCGGCCTCATCAGCTCCTGGTTCCGCCCCCTGGCCGCCACCCTCGGCCTGGCCGTCTTCGAGCTGCCCCTGCAACTCCCCGCGATCGAGGTCAGTTTGGCCTGGCACCCCCGCCACGACGCCGACCCGGCACACGCCTGGCTGCGCTCCTGCGTGCGGGACCTGATGGCCCAGTGGTCAGCCGGCGGCTCCGGGGCCGGCACCCTCGCCTGACAGCCGCTTCTCGAACCAGTGCCCGGCGTACGGGTTGTCGTCGTAGCGCGGGATCTCGGTGTACCCGCACGCCCGGTACATCGCCTGCGCCTCGGTGAGCACGGGGTGCGTGTCCAGCCGTACGACGTCCAGACCGCGCTCCCGGGCCTGTCCCTCCAGCCCCTCCAGCAGCCGCCGGGCCAGGCCCAGCCGACGGGCACCCGCGCTCACCCACACGTGCCGGATCTCGCCGACGCCCGGCTCCAGCCGGCGCAGCGCCCCGCAGCCGACGGGCCGCCCTTCCTCGTACGCCACGAGGAAGGCACCGGCGTCCCCGGACACCTCCTCGGGACGGACGAGCGCGGCCTTGTCGAAGCCCTCGGGGAAGCGGGTGTCGAGATCGGCGGCATAGGCGTCCAGGCAGGCCAGCGCGTCCGGGGCACCGCCCTCGACGACCTCCACCCGGATCCCGGCCAGCCGCAGCAGGCGCTCCGCCGTCGCCATCGCCCCGGTCAGCTCGGCCCGCTGCGCCGGCGTGAGACCTCCGAGCAGCCCGGCGACCAGGGCGTCGGACCTCCGGTTCTGCTCCCCGATCTCGACCCGCCCGGCCGGCGTCGGCTCGATCGTCCGCTGCCGGTTGTCGTACGCGGCCACCCCGACCCGGACCAGGTCCTGCGCCTGCAGCGCCTTCGCCATCCGGCTCAGATACCCGGCATCCAGCCCGAGCCGGCCGCGCAGCTCCCGCAGGGACACCCCGGTCCCCTCCCCGATCTCGAACAGCAGCCGCGCCTCCCCGAGCGGCCGGTCCTGACCGAGGTAGTGCTCGTCCAGGGCCCCGATGCGCCGAGTGAAGTACCGGTTGAAGCGACGGAAGGCGGCGACCTGCTCCGCCGAGACTGATTCGGCCATTCTTTGACTTTAGTCAAAGAATGGTGACGGAGTCAGGGCCTGTCCGGCGGATCTTCGTGGAGCAGCCCGTGCCAGGCGTCGCGGGCCCACGAAGATCCGCCGGACAGGTCCTAGGCGGTGCAGGACGCGTTCGTCGGGCAGAAGGAGGTCAGGGCGGTGGTGAGGGGGGTGCGGATCCGGTCGGCGGGGAGGTCTTCCGGGCCGCTGGAGCGGATCGCGTAGAGCGTGCCGTCGGGCGCCTGGAAGCGGTGGTCGATGACCTGCCGGGCGCCCTTGTCCTCGTCGTCGTAGCGGTACGACAGCTCCGCCCAGGCGTCCCCCGAGTCGCTGCCCCGGGCCTGGAAGCCGGGCTCGTGGGCGTAGCCGTAGCCGGGGTCGTTCTCGGCGAGGTCCAGGGACTCGGACGGGGTGGCCTCGGACAGCTCGAAGATCTGCAGCTGGCGTCCGTCGGAGGGGGAGTCGTAGTACACGACGGCCGCCTTCTCCCCTTGTTTCTGCCGCCTCGTCCAGCCCTCCGGGACGGCGAGGGTGTAGCCGACGGGGTCGGTGGTGAGGCGGTATCCGGCGGGGGCGGTGGGGGCACCCTGGGTGGTGGGGGTGGCTCCGGGGGTGGGGGTGCCGGCGGGCTCGCTGTCCGGTGCGGTGGTGGTTGCGACGACGGTCGGCGCGGCGGAGGCGCCGGTGGTGCCGCTGCCGCCGCCGTGGTCCCGGCCGACGTACCAGACCCCGAAACCGGAACCGAGTCCTACGACGACCATGGCGACGAGGAGCGCCGCGAGGCGGGCATTGGCGCGAGTTCGGACGGTGGCGGGGCCCGGTGCGCCGGGCTGGGGCGGGGCGTATGTCGGTGGTGGGGGCGGAGGCGGGCCGACGTAGGTGTTGGCCGTGGACCAGCCGGGCGGGGGCGGGGCGTTGACCACGGTCGGGCCCGGCGCGGGGGGTGGGGGGTCGCCTCGGCGGCGGTCGGCGTCCGCTGGGGTCGGGGGTGTACGGGGTTGGTGCAAGGGCGGGGGCGGGATGTTGGTCAGGGGTCTGGTCGTCTCCGTCGTCTCCGTCTGGGGCACCCTTTCCGCCTTCTCCTTCCCCTCCTCGGTGGGGGTGTGGCTGTCGACGACCGCCTCACCCGGCCGTTCCTGTCGGTCCCCGTCGTTCCCGTCGCTCATCGCGAACCCCCCGAATCACCGTTCCTGTGCCGCTTTTCGACGGTAGCGGCGAAATCGGGCGGGGGACCCGTCGGTGACGTAACCGGAGGGGGCCGTTCGCCGGCGGTGCTGGTGTGAAGTGGGGTGGGGGTGCGGGAACTTGGGGGGTGATTACCCATCCCGGCCGGGTGCGCCGATGACATGGTTCAGGGCGTGAGCGAGCAGCGGACAGCCCTGAAGAGCGCGCCGCCACCGGCCGGCGTCGGAGCGGTGGTGGCGGAGGACGCGGCCGGGCTCCGGGACGTCGTCCTCGACGCGGTGCCCGAGGAGCCGTCGGCGCCGGACCCGGCCGACACCGGCACCCTGCGCCAACTGGCCCACCCCTTCCGCTCGTTCATCGCGGAGGCGGAGTCCCTCGTGTGCGGGCGGCCGCCTGCGGACCCCGGGGTCGATCTCGGCGCGGTGTGGGCGGGCGTCGCAGGCGGTCTCGCCGAGCGGCTGGCCGATCTCGCCGGCCGGGTGCTGGTGCGGGAACTGGACGAGGCCCGTGCGGCGGGGCGGCTGCGGGGGCGAACCGGAGGGGAGCGGTACCTCGACTTCCTCGGCGGTCTCGGCGGTCGCACCGCGCTCACCCGCCTCTTCGCCACCTACCCGGTGCTGCCCGGCCTGCTCGCACGGGAGGCGTACGGCACCGCGCAGGCCCTGGCCGAGCTGCTGGACCGGCTGCGCGCCGACCGTGCGGTGCTGGACGGAGGGCTGCTTCCCGGCGCCGGCACCGTGCGGCTGACGGAGGTGGACCTCGGTGCCGGCGACCGGCACGGGGGTGGCCGTTCGGTGGCGGTGCTGCGGTTCTCCGACGGGCGGCGCCTGGTCTACAAGCCGCGTCCGCTCGGCCTGCACCAGTGCTGGAACGGCCTGCTGGACTGGTTCCGCACGGCCCTGCCGGACCTCGCGCCGCGCGGCGTGACCGTACTGCCCCGGGGCGACTACGGCTGGGCCGAGTTCGTGACGCCCGCGTCCTGTGCCGACGAGGCCGAGGTGGCCCTGTTCTACCGGCGCCAGGGTGCGCTGCTGGCCCTGTGCCATGCCATCGACGCGACCGATCTGCACGCGGAGAACGTCATCGCCTGCGGCGCGCACCCCGTCGTCGTCGACGTGGAGACGCTGTTCCATCCGGCCTGGCAGCCCCGTACCGACGTCGGTGACGATCCGGCGCCGGCCGCCCTGGACGACTCGGTCGCGCGGACCGGGCTGCTGCCGTGGCTGTTGTCGACGGACGCCGGGGACGTGGACGTGTCGGCGTTCGGCGGGGGCGGCCCGGACGCGGCCGCGCTGAGCGTGCGGGACTGGGCCGGGCTCGGCACGGACACCCTGCGCCTGGTACGGCGGCCCGCTCCCGCTCCCGGCGGCGCCAACCGGCCCACGCTGCACGGCCGTACCGTCGAACCACTGGACCACGGCGACAGCCTGCGCACCGGCTTCGCGCTGGGCTACCGCGCGGTGCTGGCCGGCGCCGAGGAACTGACCGGCGCGGACGGCGCACTCGCACGCTTCGCCGGGCATCCGACGCGGGTCGTGATGCGTCCCTCGCACGTCTACGCCACGATGCTGGCCGAGTCCGTCGCCCCGGAACGCCTCACCTCCCGCGAGGCGCACGCCGCCGCCTTCGCCGGCCTCACCGCCGAGACCGGGCTCCCCCACCTGCGGGAACTGGCGCCGTACGAGCGTGCCGACCTCCTCGCCGGTGACCTGCCCCTCTTCACCGGCCGCACCGACGGCCGCCGCCTCACCACCTCCCGCGGCGAGCCCCTCCCCTTCACCCCGGCCGCCTCCGGCCTCGAAGCCGCCCGAGCCAAGATCGCCCGCATGTCCACGTCCGACCTCCGCAAACAGGACTGGGTGATCGCGGCGACCTTGGCGACGTCAGCGGCAAAAGGGGGCGGCGGTGCATCCAGGCACCTGACCACTCCGGCCCAGCGCACCCCCTCAAGGGGCGCGGGGAACTGCGCGACCAGCCACAGCACACCCGCAGCCACCCAGCGCACCCCAGCCCCCCTGGCCCTCGCCCGCCAACTCGCCGAAGGCCTCCTCACCCGGGCCGAACGCAACGCGACCCGCACCAACTGGATCGGGCTGGAGACCCTGGACGACGGTGCCTCCTGGACCGTCGCCCAGCTCGGCGGCGGACTCGCCGACGGCTACACCGGCACCGCCCTCTTCCTGGCCGAACTCGGCGCGCTCACCGGCGTAGAGCGCTACAGCGCCGTCGCCGCGCACGCCGCACGGGCGCTGCCGGACCTGGTCGGCGTACTGGCCCGCTACCCGGCGCTGGCCCAAGAGGTCGGACCCGGCGGCTACTTCGGGCTGGGCGGCATCTGCTACGGCCTCGTCCGGCTGGCCGGCCTCCTGGACGACGGCGCCCTGCGCGCGGCGCTGCGGCCGGCCCTGACCGCCCTGGCCGCGGCGGCCGACGCCCCCGGCCAGGACCTCGGTGTGGGCAACGGTCCGGCCGGCGGACTCGCCGCGCTGCACGCCGTGCACGCCGAGACCGGTGATCCCGAAGCCGCACGCCTCGCGGACACGTTCGCCGCCCGGCTGGCCGAGGCCGTGGACGCCGGGCAGGGCTACGGGGAGCCCGGCTTCCTCAGCGGCGCCGCGGGGGTGCGGTGGGCGCTGGGGCTGCGAGAGGGGGGCGGGATACGTCCCGGCGGCGGGCGCGGGGCGTCCCGCGACGGCGCCGGGACACCGTCGGCCGCGTTCACTCGTCCGGGGGGCGACCCGGACGAGTGGCCGGCCGACGGCGGGGGCTCGGGGGAGCTGGGCTGGTGCCGGGGACAGGCGGGTGCGGTGCTCGCCCTGGGCGGCGAGGCGGCGGGTACGCCCCTCGCCCACCGGTTCCTCGGCGCGGTCGCCGACCGGCCTCCCCTGGCCGACCAGTCGCTCTGCCACGGCGAACTCGGTGTGATCGAGGCCCTGATCGAGCTGGAGCGGTCCGGCCACCCGGGCGCGCGCCGGCTCCGCGTGGCGGCCGGCCGACATGTGATCGAGGCGGTCGAGCGGGACGGCGCGCGCTGCGCCACCCCGGACCACGTCCCCACGCCCGGCCTGCTGCACGGCATGGCGGGCATCGGCTACGGCCTGCTCCGGCTGTACGACCCCGGGGAGGTTCCCTCGGTCCTCCTGCTGCACCCCGGGCGCCCCCACTGACGTACCGACGACCACCAGCACACGGACGACACCCGCGCATGGAACCGAAAGGAAGCACCATGGACGAGAACATGATGAACGAGTCGGAGTACACCCCGGCCGAGGAGTCGCTCGACGAGACCGAGGCCGGGAACGGCGCCGGGACAGACGCCGCGGCGCGCAGGCGGCGGTCGAGAATCCTGGCCGGGCTGACCGTCGGAGCATGTGTACTCGGCGCGAGCGCGGCCGGCTTCCCGACCCCGACTATCGTCAGCATCCGCTGAGGAGTTCAAGCATCCCCTGAGGAGGCGGGAGCGACCCAGGCACCGGCACCGCGAAAGGCCCCGGCAGGTCCGGTCTCCACGGAGGCGGGACCGCCGGGGCCTTCGCCAACCCCGGGAATTGTGGCGGACGTTACAATCCGCGCATGCGTACCCGTGCAGCCGTCCTGGTGGGGCGGTCGAGTGAACTCGCGACACTGGGCACGTATGTGGATGGCGCCCGGCGGAGCAGGGGCGGTGCCCTGTTCCTCGCGGGCGAGCCCGGCATCGGCAAGTCCCGTCTGCTGCGGGAAGCGCTGGACTCGGCGTCGGCCGCCGGGATGCCGGTGCTGCGGGGGCGGGGCAGCAGTACGGGGCCGGCCGTGCCGTTCCGCCCGCTGGCCGAGGCCCTGTTGTCGGCGACCCGGGGCGGCCTGGACCCGGCCCGGTGGGCGGACCTCGGCCCCTACCGTCCCGTTCTCGGCAGGCTCGTACCGGAGTGGGCCGAGCGGGAGGAGCCGCGCGGTGACGCCTCGCTGGTGGTGCTCGCGGAGGGAATCCTGCGCCTGACCACCCTGGCGGGCCGGGAGCACGGCTGTGTGCTCGCCCTGGAGGACCTGCACGAGGCGGACCCGGAGACCCTCGCCGTCGTCGAGTACCTGGCCGGGAACCTCGCCGGGCAGCCGGTGCTGCTGCTGGCCACGCTGCGTTCCGGGGCGGGCGGCGCCGCGGTGCTGGCCGACGAACTGACCCGGCGCGGCGACGGCACCGTACTGACGCTCCCCCGGCTCGACCGGCCGCAGGTGCACGAGTTGATGGCCACCTGTCTGGAGACGCGCCCGGAGTGCCTGTCCGACGGGGCGTCGGAGCGGGTGTGGCAGGACAGCGGCGGCAACCCCCTCATGGTCGAGGAACTGCTGCACAGCATGATCACCTCGGGTGACCTGGTGGACGACGAGGGGGTGTGGCGGCCGGCCGGGACCTCCGTGGCCGCCGTGCCGCCGACACTGCTGCGGGTGATCGGCGCCCGCGCCGACCGGCTCGGCGACGAGGTCACCCGGCTGCTGTCGGTGGCCGCCCTGCTGGGCCGGCGGTTTCCGCTCGCCCTGGTCCGCCGCGTCCTGGGCCTGCCGGACCACGCGCTGCTCGGCGAGGTCCGCTCGGCGGTCGAGGCCCAGTTGCTGGTGCCGGACGAACACCAGCCGGGCTGGTACGCGTTCGCGCACCCGCTCGCGCTGGAGGCGCTCCGCGGCCGGCTCGCCGCGGACGAACTGGCCGCGCTGGCACGGCGGGCGGCGGAGGAGACGGAGGCCGCGCAGCCCGGCCTGCCGGGCGATTGGTGTCAGTTGGCGGCCCAGCTGCGGGAGTTCGCGGGCGAGCCGGTGGAGGCGGCGCGGCTGTACGTCGAGTGCGGGCGCCGGGCGACGGCGGACGGGGCGCCGGGTTCGGCGACGGCCGTACTGCGGCGGGCCCGGGCAACTCTCGCGCAGGCCCGCGGTGGCAGCGCGCACCACGAGGTGCGGCGCGATCTGCTGGAAGCCCTGTTGCACGCGCTCGCCGAGGACGGCCAGTTCGAGCAGGCGGTGGGTGTGGTCGACGAGCTGACACTGTACGCGCCGGGCGACCGGGCCCGGCGGATCGACCGGCACATCCGGCTGGCCTGGGCGGCGCAGGTCTCCGGGCACTGGGCGGAGGGACATGCGCAGGTGACGGCGGCCCGTGAGCTGGCCCCGGGGGTGGCCGGCCCGGAGCAGCTGGCCGCGCTGGACGCGGTCGGCGCCTACCTGGCGATCCTGAGTCCGGCGCCCGACCGGCTCGACCGGTGCGACCGGCTGGCGCGCAGCGCGGTGGAGCTGGCGGCGGGTGTTCCGCTGCCGTCGGTGATCTGCCAGGGCTGGTACGCCATCGGGTACGCCGCCCGGGAGCGGGACCTGGCCGAGTCGGACGCGTGTTTCCGGCGGGCGCTGGAGGCGGCGGTGGCGCACCGGCTGCCGATGTGGCGCAACTACGCGCTGACCGGTCTCGGCGGGAACGCGTGGCTGGCCGAGGGGGACGCCGGGCCGCTGCGGCACGCGCACGCCGAGATGCTGCGCTGCGGTGCCGTCGGGCTCGCCCAGAACGCGGCGGCGGTGCTGGGTCTGAGCGCCGTACTGGCCGGTGATTTCGAGCGCGCCGAGCGGGAGCTGGCCGCGTGCCTGGCCGAGAGCCGGCGGCTGAAGCTGGTCGCGGTGACCCACTACGTGCTGACCTCGCGGGTGGTCCTGGCGGCGCACCAGGGGCGGCGGGAGGAGATGCGGGCGGCGCTCGACGAGTTCACCGCGCTCGCCGGGGACGAGTCGGCGGAGGCGTCACAGGTGCACGGGCTCGGCGCCGCGTTCTGTGCCCTGCTGGAGGAGGACCGGCCGGCGGCGGAGCAGGAGCTGGCCCGGGTGACGGCCGAGCGGAGCCGCCGGCAGACCCCGTTCCACCTGGACGGACAGCACGGTCTCGGCGTGCTGCTCGACGTGCTCGCCGGACGGGCCGGCGAGGAGCGGGTGCGGTCCGTCGCGGCCACCAACAGCGGCCGGATGCGGTGGAACCGGCACTTCCTGGCGCTGGCGGAGGCGGTGCTGGCGGGGCGGGGCGGGCAGGCGGAGGCGGTGACGGCCGCGATGGCCCGCGCCGACGCGGCGGGCCGGGTGTTCGGCATGGCGCGCTGTCTGGGGCTGCGGCTGGTCGCGGAACCGGCGGCGGTCGAGGGCTGGGGCGAGCCGAAGGCGTGGCTGCGGGAGGCCGAGGAGCACTTTTACCAGGCCGGCGTGGGCCCGGTGGCCGCCGCCTGCCGCACCCTGCTGCGCCGGCTCGGCGAACCGGTACGGCAGCGCCGGGTCGGCACCGAGCGCATCCCCGAGCCGTTGCGCCAACGGGGTCTGACGGCACGAGAGTACGAGGTGCTGGAACTGATGCCGGAACGCCTCGGCAACAAGGCGCTGGCCGCGCGTCTGCACATCTCCCCGCGTACGGCGGAGAAGCACGTGGCCAGTCTGCTCCAGAAGACCGGCCTCCCGGACCGGGACACCCTGTTCGACCGGGCCCGCGAACTGCTCTCCCGCGGGGTGCCGGGGGCCTCTTGAGGACCTGCTGACCACGGCGGCCCGAATCTGGGGCCAGTTCCCCCATGTTTCGGGGGGCGGTGCGCCGGAGGATGGACGCGTCCGAAGCGTAGGGACGGGCAGGGACGCGTAGGAGGGGGCTGTCGTGGCACTCGGCGAGACGGTGGGGCTGTGGCCGGGCAGGCGGGGACTGAGGGGGGCGCGGCCGGGCACGCTCGCGGCGCCGCCGTTCCCCGATGTCCGCGAACTCCGGCCGCTGACCGCTCCCCCGGCCCAACGGGCGACCGTGGTGGACCTCGCGCTGTGGACCGTGGGCGCCGGCCGGGACGCCGTGCCGCTCGCAGTCGCCCGCCGCGCCGTGCCGGGGGCGCTCCCCGACCCCGCAGGCCCTGCCCGTCCCGCATGCCCCGGCGCCCCGCTCGACGCGGCCCGGGAGTCGTTGCGGCGGGGCCGGTACGCCGAGGCCGCCGCGTCGGCACGGCGGGCACTGTGGACCGGGCGGGAGCCGGAACGGGCCGAGGCGCTGTGGACCGGGCGGGAGCCGGAACGGGCCGAGGCGCTGTGGATCCTGGCCGTCGCCCTGTGGCAGGGCCCGGAGCCGGCGTCCGCCGCCGTGTTCCGGCTCAGGACCCTGTGGGCGGAGCACGCCGACGGCCGGCCGGCGGCCCGGCTCGTCCTCGCAGGCCCGCTGGCGGTACTGCACGCCATGCGGGAACGCGAACCGGAAGCCCGGGCCGCGCTGGCCGAGGCGCGCGCCGCCGCGGCGGAGGTCGACCCCGCGGGCGGAGCCGTCCTGCTGCCGCTCCTGACGGCCGAGGTCGAGTCGCTGGCCGGTCGGCCCGAGCGATCCCTCCACCTGCTGGAGGAGGCGGCGCAGGCAGCGGCCCCGCTCGGCCTCGAACGGCTGCGGACGGCGGTGGACCGTGCGGTCGTACGAAGGCGGGGGGAGCTGTACCCGGAGGGTGTACGGCGGCTCGGGGACGGCGGTTGGCCCGGGGAGACGGGTGGGCCCGAGCGAGAGGTGGGCCGGGGGTGTGCTGCGGAAGCGGTCGCGGCGGCGGGCCGGGCAGTGGCCGAGGCCGTGGCGACCGATTCCCCGGTCGCCCAGGCGCTGGCCCGGCTGGACCGGGCGGAGGCGCTGCGGTGGGCCGGCCGGCCGCAGGACGCGCGCCGGGAGGTGTGCCTGGCGGGTCTGTGTTTCGCCCGCAAGGGCCACGTTCCCGGGGTGAGCCGGGCGGCGGCGCGGCACGCGGCGCTGGCGTCCGCCTGATCGCCTCACCGCCTGACCGTATTTACACCTACCTACGCACGCTTGAGGGGCAGGGGGCCTGTCGGCCCACCTGCCCCTCAGTGTTCGTCGCCCCCCGGTGGCGCCCCGTCGGCTAGACGCTGACGGTCGCCACGGTGCCGGTGCACGTCGTGGTGACGTACGAGAAGATCGAGGTCGTCGGCAGTTCCCGCTCCGCCGAGGCCGCGAGTTCCGCGACGTCCACGAAGTACCGGTAGCCCTCGATGAGTTCCTGCTCGCTCACGACTTCTCCTCGCACTCCGTGTGGTGGTGGGTCAGCAGGTGTGCTCGGCGGTGAGCGACAGGGTGATGCCGCTGATGACGCTGGCGAGGCTCAGGGACAGGGACGCCTCCTCCTTGGTCACCGTGGTCGCCTGGGCGGCCAGCTCCTCGACGTCGGTGTAGGCGGCGAAACCGTTCATCAGGTCCTGAGCAGACATGTGGGTCTCCTTCGTGGTGTCGGAATGCCCGTTGCCCGGGCACATCTCATTTCTACGGGGCATGACATTCAGGAGTCAAGAGTCATGACATTTTCAGTCAGATTCTCTGTCGCGACCGACTCCCCGGGAACGCCAAGCAGGGGCAGAGAGCCTGACGGCTTTCCTGCCCCTGCTGAGGGAACGCGCTGGGTCGAGCACTCACACGGGGACCCCGGCTAGTTGGTGATCGTCGGGGTCGCGGTCGTGGGGTAACTGATCGTGAAGATGGTGGTCGTCGGGAGGTACTCCCCCGCCGGAGACGCCGCGAGCTCCTCGGCGTCGGCGAAAGTGCGGTACCCCTCGACCAGATCGTGTGCGGTCATGACTCGGGCCTCCTGATGCGGGCGGCGGGCTCAGCAGCCGGTGTCGTAGGTGTGCACCAGGCTGATCGTCACGAGGGTGACCGCGAGCGACATCGACTGCTCCTCCTTGGTCACCGTCGCCGGCTGCGCGGCCAGCTCCTCCGCGTCGGTGTAGGCGTCGAAACCGTTCATCAGGTTCTGGGCGGACATGGGTGTCTCCTTCTGACGTCGGAACAGGGGTGAGGTCCCGGCCCGCGATAGCCCGGCGGGCCGTGCACCACTTTTCTACGCTCCATGACATCATCAAGTTTCGTGACTACATTTGTCATTGCAATGCGAACCAAAGGACTGGAGCGGCCGTCGGCGCCGTAAGCTGGCTCCCACTCCTTGACACGGACGCGGAATGGACGGCGCATGGAACTGTTGGGCCAACCGGAGTTCGGCCGGCTGCTGCGCAGGCTGCGGGTCGAGCGAGGCTTGTCACAGGCGGACCTCGTGGGCGCCAAGGTCTCCGCCAGCTACGTCTCGCGGCTGGAGTCGGGCGGCCGGGCCGTCACGCCCCAGGCGGCCGCGCATCTGGCGGACCGGCTGGGGATCGCGGCGGACGTCTTCCGCGTCTCCCCCGGCACGGCGGCCACCGACCGGGCGCCCGCGCTGCTCGCGGCCGCGGTCACCGCGCTCGACGACGGCGCGCCCGCCGAGGCCGTACGACTGCTCGCCACGTGCGCCGCGCTGCCCGACGTCTCCCCCGCCTACGCCTGGCAGGTCCTCTGGCAGCTGGCCCGCGCCCACGAACGGCTCGGTGACGTGCCCGCGCGACGGGACGCCCTGGAGCGGCTGCGGCCAGTCGTCCAGGAGGCGGGGATCACGCATCTGCGGGTACGGGTCCTGGCGGCGCTGTCCGGCTGTGACCGGACGCTCGGCGACACGGAGGCGGCCGTCGCCGAGGGCCGCGAGGCACTGGCGTCCGCGCAGGGCGCGACGGCAGCGGACCAGGCCGAGGCGCTGGCCGCGCTCGCGGCGGCGGAGGTCGAGGCGGGACGGCTCGGCGAGGCCGACGAACACGCCGGCCTGCTGCTCGAACACGCCGAGGGGGCTTCCGGGGGGCGCAGGGTGCGCGCGCTGTGGACGGCGGCGACGGTCCACGCGGCGCGGGACGCGCACGACAGGGCGCTGCCGCTGCTGGAGGAGGCGCTGCGGGCCGCGGACGCCCGGGCCGACCTGCTGCTGTGGGCGCGGCTGCGGCTGGCCGCGGTGTCCGCGCACCTCGAGGTGCACGGGGAGGTGACGGCGGAGGCGGAGCGCTGGTGCCGGGAGGCGGAGACGGCGCTCGCGATGATGGACGGGCCGGCCGGGCATCCGGCGGAACTGCTGGCCGTCCAGGCGCGGATCGCCTTCCGGCGGGGTGATGTGGCCGGCGCGGCCGGACTGTGCCGGGAGGCGCTCGCCGAGCCCGGGACCATGAGCCACCACGACCGCGTCCGCACCGAGATCCTGCTGTACGAGGCCGAACTGGCCGCGGGCACGGGGGAGCCGGCGGCGGCGGAGCTGCGCCGCATCGCCGAGGAGGCGACCCGCTCCGGCAATCTCGACGTCGCCGCCCGCGCGTGGAAGGCGCTCGCGGAGGCGACGGTGAAGGGAGCGGAGCCGGCCTGAGCCGGTACAAGGCGCCCTGCCTGGACGACACTTGCCCAGCGTTCAGGGGACGGGCGTCGACGGCCCCGCGCACAGGCGCACGGCGTCCCAGGCGCTCCGGGTTCCCGGCCCCCGGGTCGTCTCCTCGGCGGTGTCCATGGCCTCCGCGACGAGGTCGAGGTAGACCAGCAGTTGCTCGTGCCAGACGACGTACGAGGCGAAGTCGTGGGCGTGGGTGAAGCCGCGGATGACGAGGGCGCGGTGGGCGGCGGCCGGGGAGGGCTGGGCGCCGTAGCCCTCCAGCAGGGCGCGCGCGAGCGCCGGGTAGTCGGCGGGGCCGCACACTCCCCAGCGTGCGCCCGCGGCCATCTCGGCGATCTCGGCGAGCTGCCAGGCGAGGTCGAACTCCCAGCAGCCGAGGGTGATTTCCTCACCCGTGAAGAGCACCGGGCGCCCGGAGCCGGTCGGCAGGATCAGGTTGCCGAAGGCGGGGCCGCCGTGCAGCAGGACGCGTGGGCCTGGTCCGTGTGCGGCTTGCTCGCTCCACTCGGCGATCAGCCGCAACCGCCGGTCCCCCAGGCGGGATCGGGCCGTGGCGTGCAGACGCGGTGCCTCACCCGGGCCGGTTCCGGTACGCAACCACCGGGCGAGCCGGGCGGGAGCCGGCGGCACGCCGGGCGCCTCGGGCTCCGCGCCGGGCGGCGGGCCGGCATGCAACAGCCGCAGGGTCGCACCCAGTCCGCGTACGGCATCCCGTACGGCCCGCCGGGCATCCGGGTCCCGCTGGTCCTCCCGGAGCACCGTGGCAACCGACCGCGTTCCGGGTGCCCGATAGCGCAGGACGCCTTCCTGTACGACATCGGGGGCAGCCAGGGCGAGCCCCACGGGCGCCGCCCCGGACGTCGCCCGCACCCGCCCCGCCCACCTCTCGCCGGGCAACCTCAGCGGCGCCTCCCGCGCCGCCCCGGGCCGACGCGCCCACACATACCCACCCCCGGGCACCGCCACAACGGCCGTGACGACACGCCGAGTCCCCAACTCCCGCACCAGCCGCTCCCCCACCCCGACCCGCACCCCGCTACCGGGAGCGACCTGGGGCGTGGCCGCGCCGGGCTGCACCGGGGCGGAGCCGGCAGGCACCGGGCCTGACCGCGCCGGGCCGGAGGCGGCAGCCGCCGGGGTGGCAGGCAGCGGAATGGAGGGGTCAGGCTGCGCCGGCATGGGCTGGGTCCTTCAGGGGGTGGGGGCGGGGGTGGTGGGTGGTGATGAGATCCCAGAGGGTGGAGAGGGGGGCGGCCACCGAGGCGTCGTCGCGGCCCGTGGAGGCGCTGCGGCCCGGGTGCGGGGGTGCGATCAGGACGTTGTCGTACCGGCCCAGTGTCTGGAGGTGGGCGCGGTAGGCGGGGTTCGCCTCGGCGCCCGGGGGCAGCGCGGGGGCGATGCCGATGACCGCCCGGGTGCACTGGAGTGCCATCAGGACGGGTGTGTCGGCGAGGCCCTGGGCGAACCGGCCGATGAAGTTCAGGCCCGCCGGGTGGACGGCCACCGCGTCGGGCCACTGGGCCAGTTCGACGTGGTCGACGGGCGGGGTCGCGGCGTCGGCCGTGGTGCCCGGCCAGGCGTCCAGCAGCACCTCGCGGCCCAGGATGGCCGTGAGCGCGGGCCTGCTGACGAAGCGTTCGGCGCTGCGGGTGACCGCCACGCGGACCTCGGTGTCCGGGTGGGCGATGCGCAGCCAGTTCAGCCAGTACGGCAGGAACGCCACGCTCAGCGCCCCGGTGCCGAAGAGCAGCAGCCGGCCGGGCGCTGCGGGCACGTCACCTGATGGGCCGGTCCCCGGTTCCGGCCCGGCGGCGGCCGGCCTCGGGTCGGGGGTGTGCTCCGGCGGAACGGCGGCCGGGCCCCGCCCCCGCCCCGGGCCGGTGCCGACAGCCGTCCGGGCCGTACCCTCCCGGGGTTTGCCGACGGCTCCCTTACGGGCGGTTCGCGGCTCAGCCATGGAGTTCCTCCACCGCGGTGAAGACGTCCTCCAGGTCCCTGATGGCCTCCTCGGGGCTGTGGACGAAGTGGACGCCGCCGACGTTGAGGATCAGCTCGTCGATGCCGGCCGCGCGGTACCGGGCGAGTTCGCGGGCGATGTGCGCGGGACTGCCGTAGACGAACACGCCCTTCTCGACGAGCTGTTTGGCCTTGACCAGCAGGTCGTCCTCGCGGCGCACGTTCAGTCCCGCACGGCGCAGCATGTCGAGGTAGTGCGGGGCGGTGAGGTGCCCGGCGGACATCTTCGCGGCGAGGGCGGCCGGGTCGCGTCCGGGGCGGTCGACGGCCAGGTGCACGACGGTCGCCACGCGCGGTGGCCGGCGGTCACCGGCACCCTCCTCCAGCGCGGGCAGGAGGACGTCGCTGACGTATTCGGTCGGCGTGAGCCAGGTGATGGCGACGTCGGCCACGCCGGCGGCGGACCTCGCCATGGCGGGGCGCAGCACTCCCGCACCGACCTCCACGAGCGGGTGCGGCCGGGTCGGCGGCAGCTCGACACGCATGCGGAAGTATTCACCGGGCTCGGCGGTGCCGCCGTCGAGCAGGGTGCGGGCGGCCGTGAGGAACTCCGTGGCGGCGGCGCGCGGGCTGGCGTACGGGGCCCCGTTGATGGAGGCCACGAAGCCGGGGGTGGCGGGGCCGTAGCCCATGACGACGGGCCGGCCGGTGATGTGCGCGAGGGAGCGGGCCTGCAGCGCGGCGTCGAACGGGGTGCGCAGCGCCGTCAGGGACACACCCGTGCCGACCGGGACGCGCAGCCCGCGGCCGGCGAAGTGCGCGAAGAGCTGGAGGCTGTCGATGTGCAGCGACTGCCCGGTCCACAGGCGGCGGGCGTGCCTGCGGACGGCGAGTTCGGCGTAGGGCAGGACGTCGTCGACGCCCTCCGGCTGGTAGGGGATCATCACGGCGGGCGTGACCCGCTGGGGCATGGCCATGGCTTGGGTCCAATCGGGGGTCAGCGCCCGGCGGCGGCGAACGGCTGCGGCAGGCCGGTGAGCAGGGGCGGCGCGGCGTCGTCGTACGGCCGGGCGTGGCCGGCGGCGGTCGCCGGCGGCGGCAGGACGCTGCGGGGCGAGGTGGCGTTGTGGGCGGGGTCGGCGGGGTCGATGCCGGCGTCGCGCAGGCTGTCGTGCACGGCCTGGTGGAGGCTGCGGGCCGTGGGGTCCTCGGCGTGGGCGACGAGGCCGGAGGCGACCGCCGCGGCCCGGTGCTCGCCGAAGCTGACCCGCCGCATGCCGGGGCGGTCGTCGGCGGGTTCCCAGGCGGCGCCGACGCCGGGGGCGAGTTCGCGTACGAAGTCGGAGACGGTGCCGCCGAGTCCGGGCAGGCCGCGGGCGGTGTCCGCGAGGAGTTCGGCGGCACCCCAGCTCTCGGCGCCCAGGTAGACCACGCAGGCGTCCTGCCGGGGGTAGCCGTTCCGGGAGGAGGCGATCTTGGCGCGGTACGGCAGCTGTTCGGCCTCCAGCAGGCCGAGCACGGCGGACCAGACGGCCGGTGCGGCGTCGGGGCCGGTGACGTGCAGGTAGACCCGGAGGGTGCCGGTGGAGCGGCCGCGCGCGGGGACGGTGCCCTCGCAGAGGAAGAAGCCGGGGGACACCGCCGGGCGGGCGGCGTCCAGGTGCACCCGGAGGCGGCCGTCGGTCCGGATGCGGGTGGTGTCGACGCGTTCGCGGTCCATCAGCACCCGCACTCCGTCGAGTACGACGGGGACGTGCCGGTCGTCGCCCTCACCGGCCTGCTCCACGACCCGGGTGAGCCTGCGGTGCGGCATGGCGTCGAGCAGCCGCGCCTCCAGGGCGGTGTCGCGCAGTTCGCGGGGGGCGGCCGGCTCCTCGTCGGTGCGGCCCATGTGGTGGCGGCGGTACAGCTCCGAGGCGAGGGCGGCGCGCAGCGCGCGCGGGTCGTCGGCGGTCACGTCCCGGCCGCCGGCCACGGCTGCCGTGGCGCCGCGGGCGACGGTCGTGCCGGCGACGATGCGGAGGATGCCGGGGGCCAGGAGGGCGGGGTGGGGCGCCGGTGCGGTCGTGACCGCCGCGGTTTCGACGGCGCCGGTCACTGCCGCCGTCACCGCGGCTGTGGCGGTGGATGCGGTGTTCATGCCTGGGTTCCCTCCCAGCCGAGTACGGACACGAAGGCCGCCGGGGAGAGCAGGGCGGTGCGGCCGATGCCGGCGGCGGCGCGCTCGGCGGCGGAGAGGCGTGCGCTGTGCTCGGCGGAGGCGAGGAGCCGGTCCAGCAGGTGCCAGCCGGCGAACGCGGTGGCGCGGGCCAGCAGGCCGGGGTCCTGGGCGGCGGCGTCGGGGCGCATCTGGCCGTAGCCGCGGTGGAAGGCGCCGATCAGGGGGGTCACCCGGGCCAGTTCGGCGGTGCCGGTGGCGACGACCTCCGCGTGGGAGACGGGGACGCCGGGCGCCTGGGCGAGGCCGGAGGGCACCTTGAGCACCGCGCGGTAGAGCCAGTCGCCGGCGAAGGCGCCCAAGTCGCGGGCCGGGTCGCCGTGGCGGAACTCCTCCCAGTCGGTGAGCAGCATCGGGCTGCCGGGCGCGGTGAGGAACTGGTCCAGGCGGAGGTCGCCGTGGACGGGGGTGCGGGGGGCGCGGGACTCGGCGGCCCGCAGGTCGTGCAGCGCCCGGTGCAGCGCGCTGTCGCCCTGCAGCAGCCGCCAGGCCTCCAGGGCCCCGGCGCTGGCCCGAACGTACGCCGCCCAGGGCAGGGCGCGCAGGTGTCCGAGGGGCGGGAGCGGCGGGGGCGCGTCCTCGATGCCGGTGCCGTGGGCGGGGCGCAGCGCGTGCAGGGCGCCGACGATCCGGCCGGCCTCGTGGGCGAGGGTCTCGTCGAACTCGTCCCGGCTCGCCAGGTCGCTGCCGGAGACGGAGTCGGCGACCAGCTCGAAGGCGAGGAGCCGGGCCGCCTCGTCCGAGCCGATGAGCTTCGGGCGGGGCATCGGCACGCCGTCGGACCGTTCGCCGGCCCGCTCGTCGGCCGCGGCGGCGGCCCGCTCGAAGGCGAGCACGCGACGGAACCGGCGTAGCGACTCCTCGGCGGGTCCGCCGATGTGCTTGACGAAGACCGAGCGGTCGCGGGTGGTGAGGCCGGCCCAGTTGTCGTTGCGGCCGGGGAAGGCCTGCAGCGCTTCCTCGGTGAAGTCGCCCAGGTCCAGCCGGTGCAGGAGCGCCGGTACGGCGGGGAAGTCGGACAGATCCGCTGGGGCGAGCCGGCGGCGGGTGCGCTCGTCCGGCGGCGCCATGGTGTCAACCGTCATGACTCAGGACCGTAGCCGCGCACCAGACCGTCTTGTCAAGAGAAATGACAAAGTTGACATGAGACTTGACATGGCGGCCGCGCGGCCGGTTATCTCGGTTCCCGTACCGGCCACGCGTTCGCCGTGGCGGCAGCCGACCCCGAGGAGCAGCCATGCCGGCCGAACAGATGCGCTCGAAACCGCCGCGACCCCGTCTGCGTGTGCTGCGTCAGGTGGTGCTGGACGGCCGGAACACCGTCCCGGCCGTACTGCTCGCGCTGGCCGCCACTGGCGCGACACTCGCGGTGCCGCTGGTCGTGCGCCGGGTCGTCAACGGCTTCGCGGAGCACCGGGCCGTGACAGGATCTGTCATGCTGATGACCACCCTGGCGCTGTTCGGCGCGGTGGCCTCCGCCCTGTCCTCGTTCCTGCTGGCGCGGGCCGGCGAGAGCATGGTGCTGAGTGTCCGGCAGCGGGTCGTGGCCCACGCCCTGCGGCTGCCGCTGCCCGGAGCCCGCCGCCTCGGCTCCGGTGAGCTCGTCGCCCGGGTCACCTCGGACTCCTCCCAGCTGCGGTCGGTGGTCGACATCGGGGTGACCCAGCTGCCGATGGCCGCCCTCACCGTCAGCGCGACGCTGATCATCATGGGCCTGCTCGACTGGGTCCTGCTGCTCATCGTGGTGGGCACGTTCACGGTCGCGGGGCTGGCGATCGCGGTGTTCATCAAGGGCATCCGGCACAGCACGGCCGCCCAGCAGGAGGCCATCGGCGAGCTGGCCCAGCGCTTCACCTCCGCGCTCGGCGCCCTCGCCACCGTGAAGGCGTGCCGCGCGGAGACGCAGGTCACCGACGCCATCGCCGGGGACGCCACGAACGCCGCCGGCTCCGCGGTGAGCGCCGCCCGGCGGCAGGCGTTCGTCACGCCGATCATGGGACTCGGCCAGCAACTGGCCCTCATCGGCGTGGTCCTGGGCAGCGGGGCCCGGCTGGCGTCGGGCGCGCTCAGCGTCGCCGGGTTCGCCGCGTTCCTGCTGTACCTGCTCCAGCTCGTCGCCCCGCTCACCCTGGTCGCCAACGGCGCGTCCCGGCTCCAGCTCGGGTTCGCGGCCCAGTCGCGCATCGAGGACGTGCTGGCGGAGGAGCGGGAGGACGCGGTGTCCTCGCCGGAGGGGGAGGCGGACGCGGGAGCGACGTCGGACGCGGGGGCCGCCGGTGCGGCGCATCCCGGAGGAACGGCGGTCGAGTTCGACCAGGTCGTCTTCAGCCACGACGGCGAACACCGGGCCGCCGACGCGCTGTCCTTCACCGTGCCCCGGCGCGGCGTCACCGCCCTGGTCGGCCCGTCCGGCGCCGGGAAGACCACGGCACTGAACCTGGTCGAACGGTTCCTCGTGCCGGGCGGCGGTGCCGTACGGGTCCTCGGCCGCGACACCGGCCGCTGGCCCCTGCACGAACTGCGGGCCCACGTCGCCTACCTGGACCAGGCGTTCACCCTGCTCGAAGGCACCGTGCGGGAGAACCTGCTGCTCGGCCGGGCCACCTCCGTCGACGACGACGCGTTGTGGACGGCGCTGGCGGCGGTGGGGCTCGACGAGGCCGTGGAGCGGCTGCCCCAGGGCCTGGACACCACCGTCGGCCGGGGCGACGACCTCTCCGGCGGCCAGCGGCAGCGGCTGGCGCTGGCCCGCGTGCTGCTGACCGACGCGTCCGTGGTGCTGCTGGACGAGCCGACCTCCCAGCTCGACAGCATCAACGAGAACCGGCTGCGCGAGGTGGTCGACCGGCTGTCCCGCGACCGTGCGGTGGTGGTCGTGGCGCACCGCATCTCGACCGTGCGCCAGGCCCACCACATCGTCGTCCTGGACGAGGGACGCTGCCTGGACGCGGGCACGCACGACGAACTCCTCGACCGCTGCGGGACGTACGCCGAGCTGGTACGCGGCCAGCGTCTGGGGCTGCGGGTGACGGCGGGTGTCTGAACGGACGGGCTCCCTCTCCCGGTTCACCCTGCACAACGGCCTCCGCGTGGTCCTCGCGCCCGAACCCGGCACCGGGGTGTGCGCGGTCGGCGTGCACTACGGCGCCGGGTTCCGGGCGGATCCGCCCGGCCGGGCCGGGCTCGCGCACCTGCTGGAGCATCTGATGTTCCGGCGGCGCACCGGGCCCGGCGGGACCACGGGCGGCGTGCCGGCCGGGGGTTACGCCAACGCCGCGACCAGGGCGGACTCCACCGACTTCCACCAGGTGGTCCCGGCCGCGCTGCTGCCCGACGCGCTCGCCGCCGAACGCGACAGGATGGCCGGCCCGCGCCCGACGGCCGCCGACCTCGCGGCGGAACTGGACGTCGTGGCCGAGGAGATCCGGCGCAACGTGACCGGCCGGCCGTACGGCGGCTTCCCCAAGGTCCCGCTGCCCCCGCTGCTCTACGGCGACTACGCCAACACCCATGACGGATACGGCGATCCAGACGTACTGCGCCGGGTCGGGCCCGAGGAGTGCCGGGACTTCTTCGACCGGCACCACGCGCCCGGCAACGCCGTGCTCACCGTCGTCGGTGACGTGTCCCCCGAGGCGGCCCGCGGGCTGGTCGAGAGGCGGTTCGGCGATCTGCCCGCGCGGCCGTTCACGCCCGCGCCGGTACGGGACGAACCGGCGCCGGACAGCGATCGGTACGGCCGGTACACCGACCCGCTCGCCCCGCTGCCGGCCGTCAGTGTCGGCTACCGGCTGCCCGACCCCGCCGTCGACCTGCCCGGCTACCTCACGCACGTCCTGCTCGCCGCGCTGCTCGAACACCGGCTGCGCGCACGGCTGGTGACGCGGGAGCGGGCGGCGGTGGCGGTGACCGCCGACTGCGGTCTGGTCGGCGGCCCGTTCGCCGCCCGGCACCCGGTGACCTTCGCCTGCACCGTCACCCACCCGGAGACGACCCGCGCCGAGACCGCCGTGGACGCCCTGGACACCGAACTGCACGCGCTCGCGTCCGAAGGCCCCGGTCCCGGGGAACTCCGCCTGGTCGCACGCCGGTGGATCAGCGGGCTGCTGCGCGGGCACGACGCCCCGCACGCCCGCGTGCGCTCCCTCGGCGCCTTCGAACTGCTCCACGGCGACGCGTCCCTCCACCACCGGATCCCCGCCCTGCTCGCCGCCACGCCCCCCACGGACACCGCGGCAGCGGCCCGCCACCTGCGCGACACACACCGCGCGATCCTCACCCTGACCCCGGCACGCCGCGTCATTCCCCACCCCATTCGCACGGAGGCCCGCGTATGACGTCCGTCGGCTCGCTCACGGCCTGCGCCGACGTCCGGTTGGCCGGTGGGCTGCGGGTCACCGCGGTCCGGCTGCCGACGGTGCCGCGGGTGGAGGTGCGGCTCTCCGTGCCGCTCGGCGCCGCCACCGCCACCAGCGCCGCCGCCGACACCGCGACGGCGGCCGTACTCGCCGCGTGTGTGCTGCGGGGCACCACCGGCGCGGACGGCATACCGGTCGAGCAGGCCCTGGGCATGGTCGGCGGTGACGTCGTACCGCTTGCCGGGGCCGGGCGCCTGGTGCTGCGCGGCGGGGTGCTCGCCGACGGTCTGGGCCCCCTGCTGCGGACCCTCGCCGGTGCGGTGGCCGCGGGCACGTACACCGACGACGACGTGGCCGCCGCGCGCACCGTGCTGGGCGGGCAGACCGCGGTGGCCCGGATGACGCCCGCCGTGGCCGCGCACGCCCTGCTGGAGCGGCACGCCCCCGGCTGGACGGCCGGCCCGCAGGAGCCGCCGTCACCCGAGGACATCGCCGGGGTCACCCCCGAGCGCGTACGCGCCCTGCACGCCCGGGCGCTCGTGCCGTCGTACGCCCGACTCGTCCTGGTCGGCGACCTGGACCCGGCCGCGGCGACGGCGGCGGCACGTTCGGCGTTCGCCGGGTGGACCGCGGCCGAGGCACCCCGGCCGCAGGCCCCCTCCCCCGCCCGGCCGCTCCGGTTCACCCCGGGCGTCCTCGCGCTCCACCCCGCCGTACGGCCCGGCACCGCGCAGATCCGGCTCTGCGCCGTACGGGACGGCGAACCGCTCGGACCGGCGACACGGCTGGCGGCGCTGGTGCTCGGGGGGTACCCCGGGTCCCGGCTCGGCACCCGGCTGCGGGAGCGGCACGGGTACACCTACTCCGTGCAGGCCTGGGCGGAGGAACGGCCGTGGCGGCAGCCGTGCGGCGACGGCGGCGGGCGCGAGGAGGGCCACCGGCTGCTCGTGGAGGCCGACACCGCCCCTGAGAAGACCGCCGCCCTGCTGGACGCGCTCGGCGACGAGCTGGCGCGGATGGCGGACGAGCCGCCCTCGGCCGGTGAGGTGGCCGCGGCCCGCGCCCACTTCGCCGGGGCCTCGCTGATCGCCTGGTCCACGCAGTCCGGCCTCGCGGACGCGCTGGCCGACCCCTCGCCCGGAGCGCCCGGCAGCCCCGCCGAACTGCGTGAGCCCGTGGACGCGCTGCACCGTACGTCCGCCGCGGCCGTCGCCGACGCGGCGCGCACCGCTTGCGCCCCCGGCGGATTCGCCGGGGTGGTCGTCGGCGCGGCGGGCGAGCCCCGACCAGCCCACTGGTCGGTCGTGCCGTCGCCCCCGGCAGCCCTGTGACGCGACGGCCCCGGGCGGTCGGAACCGCCCGGGGCCGGGTGACACGGGTGTACGGGCCCGAGGTGGGCCCGCGTTCACATCAGGGGATCAGATGAGGCCGAGGCCGCGAACCGCCTCGCGCTCCTCCGACAGCTCCTTGACGGAGGCGTCGATGCGGGCGCGGGAGAAGTCGTTGATCTCCAGGCCCTGGACGATCTCGTACGCGCCGTCCTTCGTGGTGACCGGGAAGGAGGAGATGATGCCCTCCGGCACGCCGTAGGAGCCGTCCGACGGGATGCCCATGGAGGTCCAGTCGCCCTCGGCGGTGCCGTTGACCCACGTGTACACGTGGTCGATGGCGGCGTTGGCGGCGGACGCGGCCGACGAGGCGCCACGGGCCTCGATGATCGCGGCCCCACGCTTGGCGACGGTCGGGATGAAGTCCTCGGCCAGCCACTTCTCGTCGTTCACGGTCTCGGCGGCGTTCTTGCCGGCGACCGTGGCGTGGAAGATGTCCGGGTACTGGGTGGCGGAGTGGTTGCCCCAGATCGTCAGGCGCTTGATGTCGGCGACCGTGGTGCCCGTCTTCTTCGCGAGCTGGGTCAGCGCGCGGTTGTGGTCGAGGCGGGTCATCGCGGTGAAGCGCTCCGCCGGTACGTCCGGGGCGGCGGCCTGCGCGATGAGGGCGTTGGTGTTCGCCGGGTTGCCGACGACGAGGACCTTGATGTCGTCCGCGGCGTGGTCGTTGATGGCCTTGCCCTGCGGCTTGAAGATGCCGCCGTTGGCCTCCAGCAGGTCACCGCGCTCCATGCCCTTGGTGCGCGGACGCGCGCCGACGAGGAGGGCGACGTTGGCGCCGTCGAAGGCCACGTTCGGGTCGTCCGAGATCTCGATGCCCTGCAGCAGCGGGAACGCGCAGTCGTCCAGCTCCATGGCCGTGCCCTCGGCCGCCTTCAGCGCCGGGGTGATCTCCAGCAGGCGCAGCTTGACCGGCACGTCCGCGCCGAGCAGCTGGCCGGAGGCGATGCGGAAGAGCAGGGCGTAACCGATCTGGCCGGCCGCGCCGGTGACGGTGACGTTCACGGGAGTGCGGGTCATGGCGTTCTCCGTATGACAGCTGGCGGTGGGGCGTCCCCGCCCCGTGCGGTTTGATCGATCTCTTGGTATCAAGAGATCTCCACACGTCAGGCTATCGCGCATCCGGGATACGAGATGTCCCGGGCTGTGTGGCTCAGCCCACAAGGCCGCCGGACGGGAGCGGGACCGAGTCCGGGGTCGGGGTCGGGGAGGGCAGCAAGCGGCGGCCGCCCGTCCGGGAGAGGGAGGACGAGGGCGGCCGCCGGTCGGGGATACCGTTTCCGGACTCCCGTGGGGGTACGTTTCGCGTGCCCGGTATCGGGGGGGGCATGCACGGCGGAACGAGATTCCCCGGGAATCCCTGCGAGGGCCCACGAATGCCTACGCGTGCCTACGCCTGCCTAGGTGTGCCTACTCGTGCTTCTTGCGGCCACCGCTAGGTGGTGCAGCCCGTCCGGCCCGAGGCGAGCGTCGCGCAGGCCTTGGCCCGGGCCGCGCTGCCGACGGCCACCATCGGGGTGTACGCGATCGTGTCCCCGGGCGCGCTGATGGCGCCGCTCTGCCGCGTCTTCCCGCCCGTCAGCACCCGCACTTGGTCGCCCTGGGCGGCGCCGGTGATCCGGGCCCAGGCCGCGCCGCAGGTCTTGCTGTAGCGGACCTCCAGGATGGTGGTGCCGACGGCGACGGACTTGACGGTGGTCACCAGGTCGCCGCTGCACCCCATGGCCTCGGCGTCCTTGCCGGTGCAGGCGGAGCCGGCGCATTTGACGCCGGCGGGCAGGTCCGGGCGGCTGCTTGGGCTCGGGGAGGTGGAGGCAGCGGTGTCCTTGCCGTTCGCACCACCACCCGCACGAGTGAAGAAGAAGACGGCGCCGATGACGACGAGCACGCCGACGACCCCGGCGAGGAACATCGTCAGCCGCTGCCGGCCCGCTCCTCCGGAGCCTCCACCGCCCACCGCCCCTTCGTCACCCGGGCGCCGGTCCTCCGGGGGCGGGCCGTACGGGCCAGGAACGGATGCCTGAGTCCACCCCGGCCCGTCCGGAACGGCAGCCCCGGACGCCCCGGACGCCCGCGAAGGCGAAGACGAGGGCGCAGGGGGCGCGCCCGACGGCGAGGGCCCCCGATATCCGGCCATCCGCCATGAGTTGCCCGCCGCACCACCGCCGCTGCCCGCGTCCTTCCCGTCGCCAGTGCGGTCACGGTCACCAGGCTCTTCCAGGGCCGCCCGGGCCTCCGAGACCCGGTTCGCCTCCATCGTCCGGTCGTGCCGCGTCTCCGTGCGGTGCCAGGCGCGTTCGGCCAGCTCCCAGAAGGTGGTGAGGTGGGCCGGATGGACGCCGGTGACCTCGGCGAGCGCGACGACCGCTCCCTCGGGCGCGAGGAGCCGTCCGCCCAAGTACCGTTCCCAGGACGTCTTGGCGTAGCCCGTGCGGTCGGCCAGTGCCGCGACGCCCAGGCCGCTGCGGTCCACGAGCCGCCGCAACTGGCCGATGAACTCCTTGATCTGCGGATCCAGTTCGTCCGGCAGCGCGTTCCACTTCGGCATCGCCACCCCCCGGCTTCCACCTTAGGGATGTTTGTCCGAACTGTCAGCGTCTCGGCACCGCTACGGCGCCGGGGCGGGACCCTGTGGCAGGGCGCGGACACCGTAGCGGAACGGTCACTTCCGTGCCACAGCGCACGGACAGGCGTTGAACAGGCGGTTCCTGGCAGGGAACGCTGGTTCCCGGCGGCGGTCCGCCCCTCCTCGGGGGAGGGGGCGGGCCGCCGTCACACCTCTCCCACGTCCCCACACACGCTCGCTCCTCAGCCGCCCCCGCTCCCGCCCCCGCCCGGTACGACCAGTCCCGTCTCGTAGGCGATCACCACCGCCTGCGCCCGGCTGCCCAGGTCGAGCTTGGTCATCGTGCGGTTGAGGTGGGTCTTGACGGTGGCCTCGCTGATGTAGAGGCGGTCGGCGATCTCCAGGTTGGACAGGCCGCGGGCGGTGAGCTCGAGGACCTCGACCTCGCGGGAGGTGAGGACGCCGAGGTCGGGCGGGGTCCCGCCGTCCGAGGCGGGCACCTGCCGGATGGCGAAGGCCTCGACCAGGCGCCGGGTGACGCTGGGCGCGAACAGGGCGTCGCCGCCGTCGACGGCGGCCACCGCGGCGAGCAGTCGTTCCGGCCCGGAGTCCTTGAGCAGGAACCCGGCGGCTCCGGCGCGCAGCGCGCCGTAGACGTACTCGTCGAGGTCGAAGGTGGTCAGCACGAGCACCCGGGGCGGGCGTCCGCCGGCCTGGGCGAGGATGCGCTCGGTGGCCTCGATGCCGCTCATGCCGGGCATCCGGATGTCCATCAGGATCACGTCGGGCAGGGTTTCGGCGGCGAGCCGCACCGCTTCCTCGCCGTCACCGGCCTCGCCCACGACCTCGAAGCCGGGCGCGGCCTGGAGCAGGCCGACGAGTCCGGCGCGGATGAGGAACTGGTCGTCGACGACGAGCACTCTGGTCATCTCGTACGGTCGTCCCCCCGCCGCGCGTCGGACGCGGAGGCGGGCAGGGTCAGATGGACCTGGTAGCCGCCCTCGGCGCGTGGGCCGACGCTGATCGTCCCGCCGTAGAGCTTGGCCCGTTCGCGCATGCCAATCAAGCCGTGACCGGTGCCCGTCGGCACTCTGTCCGGATTCACCCCCTCTCCGTCGTCGGTGATGCGGACGCTCAACTCGTGCGTGCTGTAACGGAGTTCCACGTGGGCCTGGGCCGGCCCAGCGTGCTTGAGGGCGTTGGTGAGGGCCTCCTGGACGACGCGGTAGGCGCACAGTTCGACGCCGGGCGGCAGCGGGCGTCCGGTGCCCTCGACGGTGAGGTCGACGGGCAGGCCGCCGACCCGGACCCGGTCGAGGAGGTCGGTGAGCCGGGCCAGGGTGGGCATGGGGGCGCGTTCGGGGGCGGACGGGTCCTCCTCGCGCAGCACGTGGAGCATGCGCCGCAGTTCCTCCAGGGCCTCGCCGCTGGTGTCCGCGATGGTGCCGAGCGCGCCACGCGCCTTGCCGGGGTCTGAGTCGAAGACGAACCGGGCGAGGCCCGACTGCACGGAGATCACCGACATGTGGTGGGCGACCACGTCGTGCAGTTCGCGTGCGATCCGGCCGCGTTCCTCGGCGACCGCGCGGCGGGCGCGTTCGGCCTGCTCGGCGCGGAGCCGGCGGGTGAGTTCGGCGGAGCGGCGGGCGAGTTGGCCGAACCAGACCAGCACCGAGGTGTAGAGCAGCGCCTGTCCCACGACGGACGCCATGGACGGACTGTCGCTGACCACACCGGCGTACACCCAGACCCCCGCCATGCAGGCCGCGCAGGCGAGGGCGGTGCGCGGCGGGCGGACCGAGGCGACGGTGTAGAGGGCGAGCATGGAGCCGAAGGTGGACACCACCGGCCAGTAGCCGAGGCTGACGTAGACGACGGCGGCCGCCTCGACGGCGCCGAAGACGGCGAGCGGCCACCGGCCACGCAAGGCGACCGGGAGGTGCGCGAGAGCGACCAGGACGTAGGCGCGGGCGTCGAGTTCCGGCCAGCCCTGGGACCGTGACTCCCGGCTCAGGAGTACGGCGACCACCGCCATGGCGACCGCGATCAGCGTGTCGACGGCGAGCGGGCGGGGGGTCCTCAGTCGCATCGCCGCAGGGTAGCGCCGGGACCGGGGTGGCGCAGTCAACCGAGCGCGGTACCGCGGAAGTTGCAGCGCGCGGACGGGCAACCACCCGTGGTGGTACGGCGGTTCCACCCGGGGTGGGACGCGCGGGCGGGCGTACGGCCGTACCGTCGTCGGCGCCGGGGGGTACGGCCGGTGGCCCGCGCCCCTGGGGGAGACGCGGGCCACCGGCCGTTCGGTTGCGATTACTTGGTGACCGTGAAGTGGAGCGTGTCCTTCAGGACCGGAATCTCCAGCAGCGGTTTGGGCTGGGCCATCAGCGCGAGCAGGACGATGGCCAGACCGAGGATGCCGTAGGTGACGATGTCCGTGAAGCGCGAGCGGACGGCGAGCATGCCGACGCGGGGCAGGACCCAGCGCATCACCGCACCGGCCAGCAGGGCGGCGCCGATCAGCACCATGCCGTAGCGGAACACGCCGAGCGCGGTCAGCAGCAGGCCGAGCGCGACGGCGGACAGCACGAGGAGGATCGGCCACTGCCGGGCGGGCGCGGGGGCGTCCCTGGGGGCCGCCCGGCCGCCGCCCTCGGGCCGCGCGGTGTCCCGCGTGAACAGCGGGAACCGGCGGGTGGTGCGACGCGGGCGCCCCTGAGCGTCGGGGGCGCTGACGGCGTCACGGGCGGTGGGCTCGGCACCGGTCTCGGCACCGGTCTCGGCGGACGCGGGAACCTGGGCGTGGTCGCCCTCGTCCGCACCGCCGGCCGGCACCGTGCCGTGGGCCCCGCCGGGCCGTCCGGCCTCGGCCGGCTTATCGCTGGGCACCGCGTTCCGCCGCCTCGACGACGTTGACCAGCAGCTGCGCCCGGGTCATCGGGCCCACACCGCCGGGGTTCGGGGAGATCCAGCCGGCCACCTCGGTCACGTCCGGGTGGACGTCGCCGACGATCTTCCCCTCGGCGTTGCGGGAGACGCCGACGTCCAGGATGGCGGCGCCCGGCTTCACGTCCTCCGCGCGGATCAGGTGCGGTGAGCCGGCGGCGGCGATGATGATGTCGGCCCGCTTGAGGTGGGCGGACAGGTCGCGGGTGCCGGTGTGGCACTGGGTCACGGTGGCGTTCTCGCTGCGCCGGGTGAGCAGCAGCGGCATGGGCCGGCCGATGGTGACACCGCGTCCGACGACCACGACCTCGGCGCCCTTGATCTCCACGCCGTGGGCGCGCAGCAGGCTGAGGATGCCGTTGGGGGTGCAGGGCAGCGGGGCGGGCTCGTTCAGCACCAGCCGCCCGAGGTTCATGGGGTGGAGGCCGTCCGCGTCCTTGTCCGGGTCCATCAGCTCCAGGATGCGGTTCTCGTCGATGCCCTTGGGAAGGGGTAGCTGGACGATGTACCCGGTACAGGCCGGGTCCTCGTTCAGCTCGCGGACGACGGCCTCGATCTCGTCCTGGGTCGCCGTGGCGGGCAGCTCCCGCTGGATCGAGGCGATGCCGACCTGCGCGCAGTCGCGGTGCTTGCCGGCGACGTACTTCTGGCTGCCGGGGTCGTCCCCGACGAGGATCGTGCCGAGGCCGGGCGTGACGCCCTTCTCCTTCAGCGCCGCCACGCGGGCGGTCAGATCGGACTTGATCGCGGCTGCGGTGGCCTTGCCATCGAGAATCTGGGCGGTCATGACCCCATACTCCCGGATGACCGCCCCCCGATTCCAATCCGGGGGCACCACCGTCCGGCACCTGGAATCCGCCGGACCCCGTCGCGGGGCCGTCCCGGATGTCCGGTCATGATCGATGATGTTGCACTTGCACAACACATGCCGAATGCGACTGGACAAGAACTTGTCTCTCCAAGGACGATGAGCGGCGCAGTCTCGCGGTTCGGGTGGGGGGCAAACCGCTCAATTCCTGACGTTCCTCCGTGCCTTCCGCGTCCGTCCCCGCAGGTACAACGGAGGAAACACGCCATGAGTTTCGGCGACCCGAACAATCCTTACGGTCAGCCGCAGGGCCAGCAGCCCGGTTACGGCTACCCCCAGCAGCCCGGCTACCAGCAGGCCCCCCAGGGCGTCCCGCCGCAGCAGGGCTACGGCTACCCGCAGCAGCCCGGCTACCCCGGCTACCCGCAGCAGGGCGGCTACGGCATGGAGCCGTCGTACGCCAACTGGGGCCAGCGGTTCCTGGGCACCCTGGTCGACGGCCTCGTCTTCCTGGTGCCGTACATCCTGATCCTCGTGGGCAAGAACACCCCGGCACTGCTGCTGGTCGGCGCCCTCGCCCTGATCGGCCTCGCGATCTGGCAGCTGATCCAGGAGGGCCGCACCGGCCAGACGGTCGGCAAGAAGGCCCTCGGCATCCGCCTGGTCAAGGAGGAGACGGGTCAGCCGATCGGCGTCGGCATGGCCTTCGTCCGCCGCCTCGCCCACTTCCTCGACAGCATCGCCTGCTACCTCGGCTGGCTCTGGCCGGCCTGGGACGCCAAGCGCCAGACGTTCGCCGACAAGGTCTGCGGCACGATCGTGATCCGCACCCAGTAGCCTGCGGCCCGCTCAACCGAACAACCGAGGGCGCGCCTCCTTATCGGGAGGCGCGCCCTCGCGGCGTCCGGAGAACGGCTCAGCCCGCCGCCCACCACAACGCCCGGACCAGCCCGGGCGTTGGCGGACGTGTTGCGGACGGCGGAGGGCGGCGGGTGTGCCGACGCGGAGCTATGTCTCAGCGAGTTGCCGGCCAATGTGATCCGGCATGTCGGGGAGGGGGACGTGTGGCTGGAGTTGTCCGATCCGGGGCCGTACTCCTGGCTCGTGCGGCGAAGCCCCGGTGCGGACGAGGAGTCCGGCCGGGGCCGGCTGGTGGTCGGTGCCGTGGCCCGGCGCTGGGGTGTGGAGCGCCGGGGCGGGGGCAAGACCATGTGGTGCGAGGTGCGCGCGGAGGCGCCCCGCGTCAGTGGAAGAAGTGGCGGGTGCCCGTGAAGTACATCGTGACGCCGGCCTTCTGGGCCGCCTCGACAACGAGTTCGTCGCGGATGGAACCGCCCGGCTGCACGATGGCCTTCACGCCGGCGCCGATGAGGATCTCGGGGCCGTCAGGGAAGGGGAAGAACGCGTCGGAGGCGGCGTAGGCGCCACGGGCGCGCTCCTCACCGGCGCGTTCGACGGCCAGCTTGCAGGAGTCGACGCGGTTGACCTGGCCCATGCCGACACCGACCGAGGCGCCGTCCTTGGCGAGCAGGATCGCGTTGGACTTGACCGCCCGGCACGCCTTCCAGGCGAACGCCAGCTCGGCCAGCTCCTCAGAGGTGAGCGCATCGCCCGTCGCCAGCGTCCAGTTGGCCGGGTCGTCGCCCTCGGCCTGGAGGCGGTCGGTCTCCTGGAGGAGGACGCCGCCGTCGATCGCCTTGACCTCGACCGGGTTGGCCGGGCCGTTCGCGGCCTTCAGGACGCGGATGTTCTTCTTCTTGGTGAGGGCCTCCAGCGCCCCCTCCTCGTAGTCCGGCGCCACGATGACCTCGGTGAAGATCTCCGCGACCTGCTCGGCCATCTCCTTGCTGACCGGCCGGTTCACGGCGATGACGCCGCCGTACGCGGAGACCGGGTCGCAGGCGTGCGCCTTGCGGTGCGCCTCGGCGACGTCCGAACCGACCGCGATGCCGCACGGGTTGGCGTGCTTGATGATCGCGACGCAGGGCTCGTCGTGGTCGTACGCGGCACGGCGGGCGGCGTCCGTGTCCGTGTAGTTGTTGTACGACATCTCCTTGCCGTGCAGCTGCTCGGCCTGGGCCAGGCCGGCGCCCTCGGCGTCGACGTACAGCGCGGCGGGCTGGTGCGGGTTCTCGCCGTAGCGCAGAGTGTGGGCGCGCTGCCAGGTCGAGCCGAGGAAGTCGGGGAACTGCGAGTCGTCGGCGGGCGCGTAGGAGGACGCGAACCAGCTCGCCACGGCCACGTCGTACGACGCCGTGTGCTGGAAGGCCTCGGCGGCCAGCCGCTGGCGGGTGGTCAGGTCGAAGCCCCCGGCCTGGACGGCGGCCAGGACGTCGGCGTAGCGCGCGGGGCTGGTGACGACCGCCACGGAGGGGTGGTTCTTGGCGGCCGCGCGGACCATCGACGGGCCGCCGATGTCGATCTGCTCCACGCACTCGTCGTCCGAGGCGCCGGAGGCGACGGTCTCGCGGAACGGGTAGAGGTTGACGACGACCAGGTCGAACGGCTCGACGCCCAGCTCGGTGAGCTGGCGCCGGTGGTCCTCCAGGCGCAGGTCGGCGAGGATGCCCGCGTGGACCTTGGGGTGCAGGGTCTTGACCCGGCCGTCCAGGCACTCGGGGAAGCCGGTCAGCTCCTCGACCTTGGTGACGGGGACGCCGGCGGCGGCGATCCGGCCGGCCGTCGACCCGGTGGAGACCAGCTCGACACCGGCCTCGTGCAGGCCGCGCGCGAGGTCTTCCAGCCCGGTCTTGTCGTAGACGCTGACGAGTGCCCGGCGAATGGGGCGCTTCGTGCTCTCGGCGGTGGCGGTCACTGGATAACTACCTTTCGTCCCTCAATGCGATAGCCGTTGCGGGCGAGCCGCCCCACGACCTCGACGAGCAGCCTTCGCTCGACTTCCTTGATGCGCTCGTGCAGCGCGCTCTCGTCGTCCTCGTCCCGGATCTCGACCACGCCCTGGGCGATGATCGGGCCGGTGTCGACGCCGTCGTCGACGAAGTGGACGGTGCAGCCGGTGACCCTGGCGCCGTAGGCGAGCGCGTCGCGAACGCCGTGGGCCCCGGGAAAACTGGGCAGCAGGGCAGGGTGGGTGTTCACGAACCGGCCGCCGAAGCGGGCCAGGAACTCTTTGCCGACGATCTTCATGAAACCCGCGGAGACCACGAGGTCGGGCTCGTGGGCGGCCACCGCCCCGGCGAGGGCCGCGTCCCACTCCTCCCGGGTGGCGTGGTCCTTCACCCGGCACACGAACGCCGGCAGCCCGGCCCGCTCGGCGCGGGCGAGCCCCTCGATGCCGGTGCGGTCGGCCCCTACGGCGACGATCTCGGCGCCGTACGCCTCCGTGCCGGTGCGCTCGATCTCGTCCAGGAGCGCCTGCAGGTTGGTGCCGGATCCGGAGACCAGCACGACGAGGCGCTTGACCGCTGGGCCAGCGGGGGTGGCGGCCACAGTGGGGCCCTTTCTCGGAGAAGCGATGTGAAGCGATGTGAAGCGATGTGTTCAGCCAGCTGGTTTTGTACAGTCATACGAATGCTTCGCGCCCCGGTATACGGGGAAGTCTACGAAGCGGCCGACCGCCAGCAACGATACCGGCACTCCGGACGGCCCCCACGGGACGGGGGCGTGACCGGGAGGTAGCGTTCGGCGGGGACCGAGACGTGCGGCCTCGGGAACGCGAGCGAGGTGCGGTGCGTTTCCGGAGTGGAAGCTGATGTGGAAGCTCGTGCGGACGCTTGGACCCTGATGCCGGACAGCCGCACTCACCTAGGGGAAGACGCTCTTTTGATGCCGGACCGCAGCCTGCGACTGCTCACGTTCCCGACGCGCTCGGAGCGGGGAGGGGAGCGTGGCGCCGTGCTGCTGCGGGAGCGGCCGTCCTCCCCGCCGCCGGAGGCGCCCCCGGGCGGGCAGGGCCGTCCCGGTGGGCACGGTGCTGATGGGCGTGGTTCCGGTGGGCAGGGCGACGACAATCCGTTCGCGCCGCCGCCAGAGGGGACTCCGGATCGGCCGTGGCAGCCCCGGCGGCCCGAGGGTTCCGACGGCTCCGGGGACTCCGACGGCTCGCGCGGTGATTCGCCGTGGGGCAGTCAGTGGAGCGACCGGCAGCCCGGCCGCTCCCCCGGCGGCTTCGGCGAGCGGCCCGGCGTCGGCCCCGGGGGACCCGGCGGACAGAACGGCTCCACCGGCCCCGGCGGCGCCGGCGGTTCCGGAATGCGCTGGGACCCGACGGACCCGGCCCAGCGCCGCGCGCGGTACGCCCTGCTGTCCGGCATGTGGGCCGTCTTCTTCGCCCTGTTCACCTGGCCGTACGTGGCGCTGCTGCTGGGTGCGCTGGCCCTGTACTGGTCGATCAGCTCGCTGCGCGCCAAGCCGCGCGGCCAGGACCCCGACAGCCCGCCGCCCGCCCAGCCGCAGGGCCGGCCCCAGACCACGGCGGCGGTCGGCGGCCTTGTCACCGCGTCGCTGGCGCTGGCGCTGGTGGCGGCGAGCTTCACGGTCCAGCTGGTGTACCGGGACTACTACACGTGCGTCGACGATGCTCTGACGCATGAGGCGAAGCAGACGTGCCAGCAGTTGCTGCCGCATGAGCTGCGGGGCGTGCTGGGGGCGGCCAACGAGTAGGTCCAGTGCACGGCGTTGGGTGGGCACCCGGTGTCGGTCGCTGTGCCCACCCGTTCCGCCCTGCGGAACACCTGCCCACAGCGGGGGGGGCGGCGGGCTCGCCGTGCGGCTCAGGTCGCGGGGTCCTCTGGGTCCTTCGAGGCTTCTTTCAGGGCTGCCCAGCGAGATTCTCTGGAGAGGTCGTCGTGCCAGGGGAGGGTGGATTCGGGGTCCGCGGGGAGGAAGTCGTACAGCTCGTCCTCGGGGCGTGGGCCACTCGTCGGGGCGGGTTCGCTTGTCACCGCCTTCGCGGGTGAGACGGGTGTCGGGGGGTTCGGCTGATCGGCCTTGTCCTCGACCTTGTCCTTCGCCCTGCGCGTCCATGGCTTCCACCATCGACTGACCGAGGTCGGCTCCGACACCCCTGACTCCGGCTCCGGCTTCTCGTCGGCCTTCTTCCCCGTGTCCGGTGCGCCGGCCGCCTGGGGCGGGATGGCGCGGGCCGCCTTGCGCCGGCCGCGCAGTCGCCAGGCCCGGACGCACACGGCGACGGGCAGCGCGACGACCACCGTCCACACGAACGCCGCCCCGCCGGTCTGCCACCACACCGGGCCGAAGTGCGCCAGTGCCGCGACTCCCAGGGCCCCGGCCGCCGCGCCGGCGAGTACGGCGAGGAGCAGGGCGAGGACCGCCGCCGCCAGTACGACGACTCCCGCCGTCCGGCCCACCGACCAGCGCACCACGGGCACCACGGGCTTCCGCTGCTCGGGTCCTTCACCCCGCTTGTCGCGCTGCCGGCGCCGTACCGCCGCCCGCGCCACGAACCAGCCCACCGTTGCCCCGGCCGCCACCGGAACCGCACCGGCGGCCCAGTTGAGCGGGGTGCCGGGGCCCGGGTCCGGGACCGCCGCCAGGAGGGGGAAGGGGGGCAGCAGCGGGGCGGGGTCGGAGGCGAAGGCGTTGACGGCGTGGCCGGCGCCGAGAGTGAAGCCGGGGCCGAGGGCGTAGGAGGCCGACCACAGAGCCGCGTTCGGGATCAGCGCGATGCCGAGGAGCAGCACGGCGAACCGGCCGCTCCAGCCCTCCGTCAGCTGCAGGAAGGACGTCCGCGCCGAGTCCCCATGCCACACCAGGGAGACCGCCAGGAGCAGCGCGCCGCCGCCGAGGAGCACGGCCGTACCGGCACCGGCGGCGCGTACGGCCGTACCCAGCCGGGCGCGTGCGTCCGTTCCGCTCAGTCGCCGCAGCCGCTTCGGGACCGCGCGGACCAGGGGGTCGCGCGGACTGCCGTAGCCCGACCAGACCCCGGCGGCGGCCGAGCAGGCCGTGACGAGCGGCAGGCACAGGGCCACGGTGGTCCATTCGGGGCGGAGTTCACCGCCGGAGCAGTAGAGCGCGGCGGCGGTGCCGACGGCGAGGTAGCCGAGGACGACGCCCGTCCAGGCCGTTCGGGCCCGTACCGGCGGGGGGCCGTCGGGTTCGGCGGAGGCGTCGGTCGCGTCGCGGGCCGCCCGGTACAGCAGCCAGACGGGGAGGGCGAGCAGCAGCAGGGGCGTCACGTGGACCGGCATGGGCGCGCCGGACAGCGTCTCGGTGCGGACCAGTCCGGCGCCGTGCCCCAGCAGCCACAGCGCGGCGGCGATGTGCAGGGCGCCGGCCGGTCCGCTGTCGGGGTACGGCGAGCTGATCCACAGGCCCAGCACGAGTACGGCGAGTGCGGCGAGCCCGAGGCCGGCGGCCAGGACGCCGCTCAGGAGGCTCGCGCCGAGCCCGGGTGAGCGGTCGCGCAGCCGGGCGAGCAGGGGCGACGACGACGGTCGGCGGGCGGTCATCTGGGTCACGCGGCCATGCTCCCAACGACACGCGCTTTCCCGTCGTAACAGGCGAACCCCGGAAGTGTCGCTCAATATACGTTTATGTTCTTTTTCGTACAGAGGGGTGAACTGTGACGCAGGTACCGGAGACAGTCGCCTCGGCCGTCGGCGCGTCAGTCGGCCCGGGGAAGCAAGAGCCGCCGTCGCCGTCCTCCCTGACGCCCGCTCAGGCCTTCGACGCGCTCTACGCCTTCTGCGCGCCCGCCCTCGTACGCCAGACCTATCTGCTCTGCGGGCGCCGCGAGCTGGCCCGGGAGGCCGTGGAGCGGGCGTTCCAACTCGCGTGGCAGCGCTGGCCGGAGGTGGCCCGGGACCGGGACCCGGCGGGGTGGGTCCGGGCGGCTGCGTACGACTGCGCGCTCTCCCCCTGGCACCGGTTCCGGCCGCGCTACCGGCATCCGGAGCCGCCGCCGGCCGACGCGGGCCACCGGGCGCTGCTGAGCGTCCTGCTGACGCTGCCTCCGTCGTACCGGCGCACGCTCGTTCTCTACGACGGTGTCGGGCTCGACCTGCCCGAGACGGCGGCGGAGACGGAGGCGAGCACTCCGGCGGCGGCGCGGCGGCTAACCCATGCGCGTGACGCGCTGGCCGCGCGGCTGCCGGAACTGGCCGATCCGGCGGCGCTGCACGCGCAGCTGCTGGAACTGGCGTCCACGGAGCGGTTGCATGCGGCGAAGCCGCCGGTGGTGCGGACCGGTGGGGAGCGGCGCAGCATCTTCTGGACTCGGGCGGCCATCGCGTTCACCGTCGCGATCATCGGGGCGACGGCGCTGACGCTGCGGACGGCGCCGACGCACTACTCGGCGCCGATCGGGCCGGCCGAGGCGGTGCAGGGCGTGCCGCCGCCGGCCGCCCTGGGCCCCCTGTCCCGAGAGGAACAGGCCCTGCGGGCCAAGCTCCGGGCCGCCGAGGCGAGCGGCCCGGAACGCCTGTCGCCGACGGCCTGGTGAGCGCGCCTTCCAGCACCCCGCCGTGCGGGGCCCGGTCCGCCCCCGCCTGCGGACCGTCGTAGCTTGTCGCGCAGTTCCCCGCGCCCCTTACGGGGCACGTCATCGCTGCGGGCATGCGTGCCGCTAGGGGCGGCACGGGTGGGCGCAGCGCCACCCGGCAAGCGCCGGTGAGCGAAAACACGGTGGGCCCGCCCCGAGTGACGGGGCGGACCCACATGCGGTCAGCGAAAACGCTGCGCTCAGCCGGCCAGGATCTCGCGGGCGAGCTTCGCCGTCTCGGTCGGGGTCTTGCCGACCTTGACGCCCGCGGCCTCCAGGGCCTCCTTCTTGGCCTGGGCCGTACCGGAGGAACCGGAGACGATGGCGCCGGCGTGGCCCATGGTCTTGCCCTCGGGCGCGGTGAAGCCCGCGACGTAGCCGACGACCGGCTTGGTCACGTTCTTCGCGATGAAGTCCGCGGCCCGCTCCTCGGCGTCGCCACCGATCTCACCGATCATCACGATCAGGTCGGTGTCGGCGTCGGCCTCGAACGCGGCGAGCGCGTCGATGTGCGTCGTACCGATGATCGGGTCGCCACCGATGCCGACGGCCGTCGAGAAGCCGATGTCACGCAGCTCGTACATCATCTGGTACGTCAGCGTGCCGGACTTCGAGACCAGACCGATGCGGCCCGGCTTGGTGATGTCGCCCGGGATGATGCCGACGTTCGACTGGCCCGGCGTGATGATGCCGGGGCAGTTCGGGCCGATGATCCGGGTCTTGTCGCCCTTCTTGCCGGCGTACGCCCAGAACGACGCCGAGTCGTGCACGGCGATGCCCTCGGTGATCACGACGGCCAGCGGGATCTCGGCGTCGATGGCCTCGACGACCGCGTCCTTGGTGAACTTCTCCGGCACGAAGATGACGGAGACGTTCGCGCCGGTCTTCTCGATGGCCTCCTTGACGGTGCCGAAGACCGGTACCTCGGTGCCGTCGAAGTCCACGGTCTGACCCGCCTTGCGCGGGTTCACGCCGCCCACGACGTTGGTGCCGTCACCCAGCATGAGCTTGGTGTGCTTCATGCCGGTGGCGCCGGTCATGCCCTGGACGATGACCTTGCTGTCCTTGTTGAGCCAGATAGCCATGGTGTGTTCTGTCCTCGTCCTGAGTGCTTACTTGGCGGCGTGGGCCAGCTCGGCGGCCTTGTCGGCCGCGCCGTCCATGGTGTCGACGCGCTGCACCAGCGGGTGGTTGGCGTCGGTGAGGATCTTCCGGCCCAGCTCGGCGTTGTTGCCGTCGAGACGGACGACGAGCGGCTTGGTGACGTTCTCGCCGCGGTCTTCCAGGAGCTTCAGGGCCTGCACGATGCCGTTGGCGACCTCGTCGCAGGCGGTGATGCCACCGAAGACGTTGACGAAGACGGACTTGACGTCCGGGTCGCCGAGGATGATCTCCAGGCCGTTCGCCATGACCTGGGCGGAGGCGCCACCGCCGATGTCCAGGAAGTTGGCGGGCTTGACGCCACCGTGGTTCTCACCGGCGTACGCGACGACGTCCAGGGTCGACATGACCAGGCCCGCGCCGTTGCCGATGATGCCGACCTGGCCGTCGAGCTTGACGTAGTTGAGGTTCTTCTCCTTGGCGGCGGCCTCGAGCGGGTTGGCCGCGGCCTTGTCGTGGAGCTCCTCGAAGTCCGGGTGGCGGAACTCGGCGTTGTCGTCCAGCGACACCTTGCCGTCGAGGGCGAGGACGTCACCGGAGGCGACCTTGGCCAGCGGGTTGACCTCGACCAGGAGGGCGTCCTCCTTGATGAAGGTGTCCCACAGCTTGACCAGGACGTTCACGACCTTGTCGGCGACCTCGGCCGGGAACTTCGCCGCCTCGACGATCTCGCGCGCCTTCTGAGGCGTCACACCGTCGATCGCGTCGATCGGGGTCTTGGCGACGGCCTCCGGACGGGTGGCCGCCACCTCCTCGATCTCCATGCCGCCCTCGACGGACGCGATGGAGAGGAAGGTGCGGTTGGCACGGTCGAGGAGGAAGGAGACGTAGTACTCCTCCAGGATCTCCGGAGCGGTCTCGGCGATCATCACCTTGTGGACCGTGTGGCCCTTGATGTCCATGCCGAGGATGTCCGTCGCGCGGGCGACGGCCTCGTCCGGGGTGGCGGCGAGCTTCACGCCACCGGCCTTGCCACGCCCGCCGACCTTCACCTGGGCCTTGACGACGGACTTGCCACCGAGGCGCTCGGTGGCTGCGCGGGCCGCCTCAGGCGTGTCGATGACTTCACCGGCCAGCACCGGTACATCGTGCTTGGCGAAGAGGTCCCTCGCCTGGTACTCGAACAGGTCCACGCGCTTCCGTCCCTATCAGTGATCTCGCGGTTCGTTGGATGCGTGGGCGTGCCGCGAAGGGCAACGTGACGACCGCTGTGTGTCACAAGGGAGGCGCACACGGTGTCCGAGCGCGCGGCATGTCCGTCTCGCAGGTTATCGCCGCTCGCGGGGGCTCCCTAAATCGAGGGTCACACCTGAGCGGTGATACCTGTCACATGATGCCCGAATTCGGGGTGCGAGGTGGCACCGCGTGCCGGGGTATGGGCGGGCTGCGGCCGGTGTGCGAGGCCTCACCGGGCTGGGGTTGACCCGGTGAGGCCCTGTGCGGCCCCTGCGAGGGGCCTGGGCGGTTGATCCCCACCCCAATGGGGACTACCCGCCCGTGCCGCGGGTCACAGCCGGACCGGCCGACGGCGTTCGGCCGTCCGGGTCCGTCCACTCCGCGGAGCCGGTCGCGGCCGGCGGCCTTGCGCGCAGGGCGGGGGCAGGGGCGGGCAGGGCGGACAGGGGCAGGGCCGCGGGTCACCGCCTGCGCGCCGACCGAGGGAGAGCAGGATCCTCGCACGGCCCGCCCGCGGTAGCGCAAGCCCCGTGTTACCGATGGGTAGTCATGTCCCTTTTGCAGCCTCTTTCCGGCGCCATTTCGTGGTCCGGCGGCATTTCGTGGTCTGACGGCTCACAACGTGCCCGGTCCGGCGTCACGCCGTGTCCGGTATCGGCAGCGGCCGCTTCCCGATCGCCGCCGCCATCACCTCCGGGAACAGGTCCGGCGTGCAGGCGAAGGCCGGCGCCCCGAGCGCGGCGAGCGCCGCCGCGTGCTCCCGGTCGTAGGCGGGCGCGCCCTCGTCCGAGAGCGCGAGGAGCGCCACGAACTGCACCCCGGACGCCTTCATGGCCGCGACCCGCTTGAGCATCTCGTCGCGTATGCCGCCCTCGTACAGGTCGCTGATCAGCACGACCACCGTCTCGGCGGGCCGGCTGATGTGCGCCTGGCAGTAGGTGAGGGCCCGGTTGATGTCGGTGCCACCGCCGAGCTGGGTGCCGAACAGGACGTCGACGGGGTCGTCCAGCTGGTCGGTGAGGTCCACGACCGCCGTGTCGAAGACGACCAGCCGGGTGTCGATCGACCGCATGGAGGCGAGCACCGCCCCGAACACGGACGCGTAGACCACGGACGCCGCCATCGACCCCGACTGGTCGATGCAGAGGACGACCTCCTTCTTCACGGACTGCGCCGCCCGCCCGTACCCGACGAGCCGTTCCGGCACGATCGTGCGGTACTCGGGCAGGTAGTGCTTGAGGTTGGCCGCGATCGTGCGGTTCCAGTCGATGTCGTGGTGGCGCGGCCGGCTGACCCGCGCGCTGCGGTCGAGGGCGCCGGTGAGGGTGGCCCGGGTGCGGGTGGCGAGCCGCTTCTCCAGGTCCTCGACCACCTTGCGGACGACGGCCCGCGCCGTCTCCTTGGTCGTCTCCGGCATCGCCTTGTTCAGCGACAGCAGCGTGCCCACCAGGTGAACGTCGGCCTCCACGGCCTCCAGCATCTCCGGCTCCAGCAGGAGGGAGGCGAGCCCCAGCCGGTCGATGGCGTCCCGCTGCATGACCTGGACGACGGAGGAGGGGAAGTAGGTGCGGATGTCGCCGAGCCAGCGGGCCACGGAGGGTGCCGACGCGCCGAGTCCCGCCGACCGGTCGCGCCCCGGCTGCGATCGGTCGCCGCCCTTGCCGTAGAGCGCGGCGAGGGTGGCGTCCATCGCGGCGTCCCGCCCGGACAGCGCGCATCCGGTGCCGTCGGCCTGGTCCCCGCCGAGCACGAGCCGCCAGCGCCTGAGCCGCTCCCGCGCGGGGTCGGTCGCCTGGGTGGGGGCGGTTCCGGTGGTTCCGGAGGTTGCCTCGGTTCCCACGGCTGCGTCGGTCGTCATCCGCGTGCCTCCTCGCACGGCAGCTCGCGCCGCTCCCGGCGCTCCCAGAGGGGGATCACCGGAACGGTCGTCCGGCGGCCTTCCGTCCAGAGCCCCGGCGCCGGCCCGGCGCCCCCCTCCCGCGCCCTCTCCCTCTGAGCCGTCAGCGTGTCCGTTGTCATGGCGTCACTCCCACCAGGTCCTGGCCTGCGTCCTCGTCCTCGTCCTCGTCCGCGTTCTCGTCCGCGTCGTCGAGCCCCAGCAGCAGCCGTAGGACGGGCAGTACGGCGTCGGCGCGACCGGCGTCCGGGTCGGGGGCGAAACCGGGGGGCGGGGAGTTGGTGGCCGCCCCGCCCGGCCGCTCCCCCGGACCGCGCCGGACCAGTTCGCCGAGGGTTCTGCGCACGCCCGGCTCGTACGCCGAGAAGGTGCGCCTGAGCAGCGGCAGTACGTCCGTGAACGCCTCCACCGGCACGCCCGTCAGCCAGGTGTCGACCAGGCCGAGCAGTCGCTGGTCGTGGACGAGGAGCATGCCGCCCCCGCCGCCGACGAAGCCCTCGATCCAGGCGGCCCCGTCGGCCGGCGGTGTCCCCCGGGACAGGACCAGGCCCATCAGTCGTGCGGCCTCGTCGGGCCCGAGTTCGCCCTCGTCCAGCAGCAGGCGCACGGCCCGGCCCCGGAGCCCCCCCGGCACGGTGTCCCTCAGCGTCAGGTTGCGCAGCACCGCACGCCAGCGACCACGCAGGCCCGGAGGGCCGACGGAGCCGGCGGAGCCCTCGTAGCGGCCGGAGTCGTCGGAACGGCCCGAGTCGTCGGAACGATCGGAGTCCGCCCGGCCGTCTCCGTCTCCGTGGGGGCCGGTCTCCGACAGGAGCCCCACCGCCGTGTGAACCGCGTCCACATGGCCGCGCATCTCCTCCGCCGCGTCCACGTCCAGCGTGGCGCAGGCCGGCGGGAGGCCGACGAAGACGCGCTCGGCGAGGCCCGCCGCGAGGTCGGCGAGGGCGTGGGTGTCGGTGCCGCGTACGTCGCCGTACCGCAGGGAGCGGACCAGGGCGGGCAGGGCCTGGGCGAGCCGGCCGACGTCCGCGTCCAGTGCCGCCCGGTCCGCGAGCGCCTGGAGGACCACGGGCAGCGCCTCCGGCAGCCCGGCGAGCAGGCAGTGCTCGGCGAGCGCGGTGACGTCGGCGAGGGTCTTCGCCGCCGTCGCGTCCGCCTCGGCCCGGGCGGTGGCCGCGGCCAGCACGGTCGTCCCCCACACCCCCGCCTCGGCGACCCGCACCGACAGCTCGGGCTCCCAGCGCAGCCGCCAGGTCTCCCGGAAGGTGCCCGTACTCCCCCGCGACTCGGCCGGCTCCCCCCAGCCGACGCCGAGCAGCCGCAGCCGGTGCAGGAGTCCGCTCCGGCCGGCGTCGGTGTCCTTGCGCAGGTCGAGTTCCAGCTCCCGCTCCAGCGCCTCCGGCTTGAGCCGCAGCCGGCGCTGCTCCCGGGCCAAGTCGCGCTGCAGCGGCACCGCCGGCGAGGCCTCCGGGACCTCGCCCAGCACGTCACCCACCACGAGCCGGTCGTGCACCAGCGCCAGCGGCACGTCCGAGCCGTCGCACATCACCGCACGCACGGCGTCCGTGGTCTCCCCCAGGCCCGGCACCGGGCGCCCGCGCATCGCGGCCAGGGTCTCGGCGAGCCGGACCGCCTCGATGACATGCGCGGAGGACACGATGCGCCCCTCCTCGCGCAGCAGGCCCCCCACGTTCGTCAGCCACCGGGCGACGGGCCGGTCCGGCGACCGGAACAGATGCCCGTACCAGCCGGGCGACTCGATCCCGGCGCCGTACCCGCTCGTGCGGGCCAGCCTGCGGTGCGTCCACGGCACCCACGTCAGGTCCGCCTTGACCTTGGGCAGGCCCTTCAGCAGGGCGCGGTCGGCGGCGAGGGTGGTCTTCTGCCGCAGGGCCGGCACGTGCCAGGCACCGCAGACCACGGCCACCGCGTCCCCGCAGTCCCGCCGGGCCGCGCGCACCTGGAGCCGCATCTGCGCCTCACGCGCCAGGTCCCGAGGGCGCCCCCCGACGCCGTACCGCTCCCGCAGCGCGGCCATGGCCTCCGCCAGAGCGGCGAACGGTGCGAACGGGTCTCCCTTCCCGGCCCCCCGGTGCTCGACGGCGTCCTCCCACCACCGCTCGGGATCGTCGTACCCGGCGGTCTCGGCCAGTACGGCCAAGGGGTCGATCCGGACCTGGTCCTCGGCCCCCTCCGCCGGCTCCTCGCCCGGCCCCTCCCAGGCCAGGGTGTGTGCGGCCGGGAGGTCGACGAAGCGGGCCGGGACCCGGTGTTCCAGGGCCCAGCGGATCGCCACCCACTCGGGGCTGAACTCGGCGAACGGCCAGAAGGCCGAGCGGCCGGGCTCGTCCACCGCGTGGGCGAGCAGCGCCACCGGGGGCCGCATGCCGGGGTCGGCCGCCAGCGGGACGAGCGCGTCGGCCTCGGGCGGCCCCTCGATCAGGACGACGCCGGGCCGGGCGGCGTCCAGGGCGGCCCGCACCGCGCGGGCCGAGCCGGGCCCATGGTGCCGTACGCCGAGGAGCAGCGGCCCCGCGTCGAACGCCCCTGGCCGGACGGAGTCGTCGGTCATACGCTCACCTCCCGGCAGGCTCGGTAGAAGTCCTTCCAGCCGTCGCGCTCGCGGACGACCGTCTCCAGGTACTCCTGCCAGATCACCCGGTCGGCCGCCGGGTCGCGGACCACGGCGCCGAGGATGCCGGCGGCGACGTCCCCCGGGCGCATCACGCCGTCGCCGAAGTGGGCGGCCAGGGCAAGGCCGTTGGTGACCACGGAGATCGCCTCCGCGGTGGAGAGCGTGCCGCTGGGCGACTTCAGCTTCGTACGGCCGTCGGCGGTGACGCCGTCGCGCAGTTCGCGGAAGACGGTCACCACGCGCTGGATCTCCTCGATGCCGTCGGGTGCGGCGGGCAGGTCGAGGGAGCGGCCGATCTGGTCGACACGCCGGGTGACGATGTCGACCTCGGCGTCGGCGCTCTCCGGCAGGGGCAGCACGACGGTGTTGAAGCGGCGGCGCAGGGCGCTGGAGAGGTCGTTGACGCCGCGGTCGCGGTCGTTGGCGGTGGCGATGAGGTTGAAGCCGCGGACCGCCTGCACCTCCTGGCCCAGTTCCGGTATCGGCAGGGTCTTCTCGGACAGGATCGTGATCAGCGTGTCCTGGACGTCGGCCGGGATGCGGGTCAGTTCCTCGACGCGGGCGGTCATGCCTTCGGCCATGGCGCGCATGACAGGGCTGGGCACGAGGGCGTCGCGGCTGGGTCCGTGCGCGAGGAGCCGCGCGTAGTTCCAGCCGTAGCGGATCGCCTCTTCCGGCGTTCCGGCGGTGCCCTGGACGAGCAGCGTGGAGTCGCCGCTGACGGCCGCCGCCAGGTGTTCCGACACCCATGTCTTGGCGGTGCCGGGGACGCCGAGCAGGAGCAGGGCGCGGTCGGTGGCGAGTGTGGTCACCGCGACCTCGACGATGCGGCGCGGGCCCACGTACTTCGGTGTGATCACCGTGCCGTCCGGGAGGGTGCCGCCGAGCAGGTAGGTCGCCACCGCCCAGGGCGACAGCTTCCAGCGGGCCGGGCGCGGGCGGTCGTCCTGGGCGGCCAGCGCGGTGAGTTCGGCGGCGAAGGCGTGCTCGGCGTGCGGCCGCAGCGTGGACCCACCCGGCACTCCGGACGCCGGCTCCACGGAGTTCGGGTCTCCGGACACGGAGTTCGGGTCGACTGACGCGAGGTCGACGGACTTCGGGTCTACGGACGTCGGTTCCACGGACACAGTCATGGCTGAGGCCCCCTCCAGCTCGGCCGGTTCGGATCTGGTGTCCACCGTGCACCACGCCACTGACAATCGCTCTGACCTGCACAAACGAGCGCGCCGGGGTGATTGTCAGTGGTGGGATCTACCGTCGTTGGCATGACTGAGCACGGGGTGCGCTGGACCACGGAGCAGGTGCTGGCACTGGCGCCTGACGCCGCGTCACGCAGGGCGGGGAGCAAGCTGGGCGCCGCCGGGCCGTGGTCCGGGGCCGGCGGCAGCGGCGAGGGCACGGTGTGGGGGCTGTGCAAGGGCAGCGGCAGCAGGCCGTACCAGACGGTGGTGGACCTCGCGGACGCCGCAGGGCCCGCGTACAAGTGCAATTGCCCGAGCCGGAAGTTCCCGTGCAAGCACGCGCTCGGGCTGCTGCTGTTGTGGGCGGGCGGCGCCGAGGCGGTGCCGGTGGCGGAGCAGGCGCCGGACTGGGCCGAGCAGTGGCTGACGGGGAGACGCGAGCGCGCACAGGCCACACAGGGGGTAAGCGAGACAAGTTTCCCGGCCGCTGGCCCCGAGGCGGCGCGGCGCCGGGCGGAGCGGCGGGCCGAGCGGGTCACGGCAGGGGCGACCGAACTGGAGCAGCGCCTGGCCGACCTGCTGCGCGGCGGCCTGGCCGCGGCGGAGCAGGCCGGATACGGGCTGTGGGAGGAGACGGCGGCCCGCATGGTCGATGCGCAGGCGCCCGGACTCGCCTCGCGAGTACGGGGCTTGGGGTCCGTACCCGGCTCCGGGCCGGGCTGGCCGGTGCGACTGCTGGAGGAGTGCGCGCTGGTGCACCTCCTCGACCAGGGGTGGCTGCGCCGCGACCGGCTCCCGGCCGGCCTCGCGGCCACGGTCCGCTCCCGCGTCGGCGTACCGGCCCAGGCCGACGGCCCTCCGGTGCGCGACCGCTGGCTGGTCCTCGCCCAGTACGACACGGCCGACCCGAAACTGACGACGCGCCGGATCTGGCTGTTCGGCGCCGAGTCCGGTCACACTCGGCTGCTCCTCTCCTACGGCGCGGCCGGCCGGGCACCCGAACTGTCCCTGCCGGTCGGCCTGGCCCTGGAAGCCGAGCTGTCCGTGTTCCCCGGCGCCGGCCAGTCCCGGGCGGCCCTGGGCGAGCGGTTCGCCGCGCCCGCACCGGTTGCCGTACGCCCGCCGGGGCTGAGCCCGGCCGAGGCGGCGGCCCGCTACGGCGAGGCGCTGGGCGGGGATCCGTGGCTGGAGTCGGTGCCGGTCACCCTGGCCTCGGTCATACCGACCCCGGACGGCGAGACCTGGCAACTCGCCGACCCCGCCACCGAGTCGGCGCTCCCGCTCACCCCGGCCGCCCGCAGCCGCCCCGGTCTGTGGCGCCTGGTCGCCCTGTCCGGAGGTGGCCCGGTCACGGTCTTCGGAGAGTGCGGCCACCACGGCTTCACCCCACTGACGGCCTGGCCCGAGGGCCCCGGCGAACCGGTGACGCTGTGCTGAGGGCGTGACCTCAGCGGGACTCCGTGGCGTTGTCGCCGGGGCCGAGGACCACACCCTGTTCGGTTCGCCTCCGCTGAACCCCATCCGCTTGACCACATCCGACAGAAGGGAACCACATGGGCGGCACCTCGGCAGTCGTACGGAACCCGGCGCTCGTGACACCGGCGGGCGCCCCGGAACCTCGCATGTCACCGGATGACCCACACGCTCCGGCGGCGGCCCCGCCGGCCGCTTTCGCCTCCGCCGCCTGGGAAGACCTCGTCACCAGCGCGCTCCTCGGCACCGACCGGCGGCCGCCCGGGCGGGCCGGCGGCGGACGGGCGGCGCCCGTTGCACTGCTGGACGCCGCCGCCGTGGCGACCGTACGACGGCGGGCCGGGCTGCGGGCCGGACGGGCCGCGCGCCGCCCGGAACCCGCGCCCGCGGACCCGCGCCCGGCACTGCCCGGCGCGGCCGCGCGACGCCTGGCGCTGTTGCTCGCCGACCGGGCCGGGGGCGCGGGCGGCGGCCGCCGGGGCAGTTCACCGGACCTCATGGAGCTGTTGCCGCAGTGGCTCGCGGCAGCCAACGCACGCGGCTACGCGGCGCCTCCGCAGACGCTGCCCGCACTGCTCGACGCCGCACGCGGGCGAACCGACCTGCGCCCGGCGGCGCTGGCGTTCGCGGGCCCGCGGGCGTTGTGGCTGGCCCACCTGAACCCGGACTGGCGGTTCGCGCTGCGGGCCGCGCCGGGCGGCGGCTCGGCCCTGCCCGATCCCGCGGACGGTGAGGAGGTGCGGCGCCTGTGGGAGGAGGGGCTGTTCGCCGAGCGGGTCACGCTGCTCACCGCACTGCGGGCGCGTACACCCTCCGCGGCGCGGGAGTTGCTGACGTCGACCTGGCCGACGGAGCGGGCGGAGGACCGGCTGATGTTCCTCGATTCGCTGCGCACGGGGCTGGCCGCCGAGGACGAGCCGTTCCTGGAACAGGCCCTCAGCGACCGCAGCCGGAACGTCCGGGCGACGGCGGCCGAACTGCTGTCCGCCCTGCCGGACTCGGCGCTCGCCGCGCGGATGGCGGTGCGGGCCGCTGCCTGTGTCGCCGTCGACCGCACCGGCGAGCGGCCCGGACTCGTCGTCGAGGCGCCGCACGAGTGCGACCCGGGCATGGAGCGGGACGGCATCGTGGCCAAGCCCCCCACGGGACGCGGGGAACGGTCCTGGTGGCTGGGCCAGCTGGTGGAAGCGGCCCCGCTCAGCGCCTGGCCGGACCGGCTCGGCGGCCGTACACCGGAGCAGATCGTGGCCCTGCCGGTCGCCGACGACTGGCAGGGCGAGCTGCACGCGGCCTGGTGCCGGGCGGCGGTACGGCAGCGGGACGCGCGGTGGTCGCGGGCGCTGCTCGGGTCGCCGTCGGCTCCGGAGGCCGGTGGACCGGGCGCGGTGTCCCTGGCGGAGAGGGCCAAGTTGCTCGCCACGCTGGACTCCGCCGAACGGGCCGAGTGGGTGGCGGGATTCATCGCGACGCACGGCCTGTCGGAGGCGTTCCAGCTGCTCGGGGTGTGTGCGGTGCCGTGGGCTCCGCCGCTGGGCCGGGCGGTCGTGGACGCCCTCGACATCGCCCGGGACGCGGGCAGCTACCCGTGGAGCTTCAGCGGGGTGATGGGTCTGGCCGAGCGCTGCCTGGACACGGCGGAGGCGTCACGGCTGGACGCGCTGCTGGCGATACCCGACGAACGGGAGGACGCCTCGCCGGGGGCGGGCGGGTACTGGGCGGAGGCGTTCCAGCGGCTCGTCAGCACGTTGCGCTTGCGCTCGGCCATGGCCGAGGAGCTGGGGTGAGGGTGCGTTGACACGTGCGGTGGGCTGTGGTGGCCGGACCTGGGGGCTGCCGCCCCCAGACCCCCGCTTCGGCCTGCGGCCTCGTCCTCGAACGCCGGACGGGCTGGTCCTTACGCCCCCGCAGGCTGCCGCACGTTGCTGCGGACCCACTCCACGATGGACGCGGTCGTCGCGCCCGGGGTGAAGATCTCGGCGACGCCCTTCTCCTTCAGGGGCGGGATGTCCTCCTCCGGGATGATCCCGCCTCCGAAGACGAGGATGTCCGCGGCGTCGCGTTCCTTGAGCAGCTCGATGACGGCGGCGAACAGCGTGTTGTGGGCGCCGGAGAGGATGGACAGGCCAATGGCGTCGGCGTCCTCCTGGATGGCGGTGCCGACGATCTGTTCCGGCGTCTGGTGGAGCCCGGTGTAGATGACCTCCATGCCGGCGTCGCGCAGCGCCCGCGCGATGACCTTGGCCCCGCGATCGTGACCGTCGAGCCCCGGCTTGGCGACCACCACGCGGATCGGACCGGCTGCCACACCCATCACTGCCTCCATGAAGCGACTACAGAAGGACTACAGAAGCGACTGCTTCCGCCCGTATCGACAAGTACCGCACATTCCGGGCGGCCCGTCACCGTCGCGAAGTGAACGAACGTTATCTCCAGCATCCCGCAACCGGCAGTTTTACGGTGCGGACCGAGGGGGAAATCACATGGTGGGACATGAGGGCACACGGGGGACGGAGCCGTCCTCCCGTGCGCCGACAGGAGGTCGGCCATGAGGGTCACCGGTGCATTGCCGCTTTTCCTCCCGCTCTACCGCCGCCTGTGGCCCGGCAGACTCGCCGGTCTGTCCGTGGCCCTTCTGAAGGCCACCGCCCTGGAGGCGGCGATCCTGGCCGGTCACATGCTGCTGTACCCCACCGGTCTGCTGCAGGAGAGCCGGGCCCGCGTGCTCCCCGCGGGGGACGGTGCCGCCCGGCTGCCCGTCGAGTCCCGTCCGCCGGTCGTCCTGCTGCACGGCTTCATCGACAACCGCTCGGTCTTCGTCCTGCTGCGCCGCAGCCTCGCCCAGCAGGGCAGACAGCGCGTCGAGTCGCTCAACTACTCTCCGCTCACCTGTGACGTCCGCACCGCGGCCGAACTGCTCGGCCGGCACATCGAGGAGATCTGCGAGCGCACCGGAAGCGGCCGCGTCGACATCGTCGGCCACAGTCTGGGCGGCCTGATCGCCCGCTATTACGTGCAGTGCCTCGGCGGCGACCTGCGGGTGCGCACGCTCGTCACCCTAGGTACGCCGCACTCGGGCACCCGCGCGGTGCCGCTGGCCAACGCGCACCCGATCGTGCGGCAGATGCGCCCCGACTCGGCGGTCATCGAGGAGCTGACCAGGCCCGCGCCCGGTTGCCGTACCCGTTTCGTCGGCTTCTGGAGCGATCTGGACTCGGTGATGGACCCGCTGGACACGGCCTGCGTCGACCACCCCGACCTGATCGCGCAGAACGTCCGGGTGACCGGGATCGGCCACCTCGCCCTGCCCGTGCACCCCGCCGTCGCGGCCGGAATACGGGACGCCCTCGACGCCCCCCACCCGGCGGACCGGGTCACCGGCGGTCTGACGGTCGCCTGACGCCCCCCACAGGTGCGACACACAGGTGACGCACAGTCACCGCACATCGAACGACATTCGAACGCAAAGCCAAACTCGCGTCGGGCGTCCCCCGAAAGACGGGCGAATGCCCGTTTCAGGCCAACGCGAAACCAGCCGAAGATTGTCGCGCCCGTGTACTGCCGGGTACAGTCGCCGCACTGCTCTGGCAGCCCCTGTTGTCGAGGCGAAAGAGAAGTTGGTGAACGACCGTCACCCGTCGGGGAGCGCAACCGCCCCGGCCCCGGCTTCCGACGTCTCCGCCGCGCACTACGCGCCCTACGGCGGGCAGGAAGCCCAGTACGGCGACTTCACCACGTACGGCGATTACGCCGCCACCGGTTTTCCCGCACCGGTCACGTCCGCCACGGCCTTCGACAACGACCCCCTCTTCGGCAGCCTCCCGGGCACCGGACACGCCACCGCCGCCTACGACACCGGCCAGTGGCAGACGGACGGCACCGGCCACGCCTTCGCCCACGACCCGTACGCCGCCCAGCAGCACGCCCAGCACACCGGCTACGACTCCGGTGCCTACGACTCCGGTGCCTACGACACCACCGCCTGGACCGTCCCCGCGCAGGCCACCGGCAACGACATCAGCGGCCAGTGGGACGCGAGCGCCTGGCTCCAGCCGGACCCGGCCGCGAACGCCGACGCCACCCAGCAGTGGGCGTGGGGCACGCAGGCCTTCGACACGGGTGCGTACGACGCCACCCAGTGGAACTCCGCCGGCTCGGCGGCCGCGGAGCCCGCACCGCAGTCCGGAGAAGCGTTCGACGAACCGTTCGACCAGCAGGCCACCGCGACGTTCGCGCACGTCCCGTACGAGGAGCCCGGCGCCGGGCACGCGTACGCCGAGTCCGGTGCGACGCCGGACGGGTTCGGTGAACGCGGCGATGACGGCGGCGAGTTGACCGCCACCGGTGAGCTGCCCGCCGTACCGGACCTGCTGGACGACCAGGAAGAGGTCGTTCCCGTCCCCTCGCCCCGCGCGGGCGGTTCCCGCAGCGCCGGCCGGTCCCGTCGCCGTACGCCCCCCAAGCGGTCCGCGCTGCTGACCATCGCGGTGCCGTCGGCGTGCGTCATGGGTGTCGCCGGGATCGCGGCCGCCTCGGTCGGCAATCTCACCGACGGCGGCGCGGACACCACCGCCTCCGCCTCGGACGCGCACGCGGTGAAGCCGTCCGTCGCCAACAACAAGCTGGACACGCAGCTGCGCAGCCTCTCCGCCGGCGCCGACGACTTCGCCGACCGGGCCAGCCGCACGCAGGAGCGGATCGACCTCAAGACCCAGCAGGCGGAGGAGAAGAAGAAGGCGGCCGCCGAGGCGGCGCTCAAGGAGCGGCTGCGCCCCAAGTTCGTGCTCCCCGTCACGCAGAAGGGGCTCAGCGCCTACTTCGGCCAGGCCGGCGTCAACTGGATGTCCGTGCACACGGGCATCGACTTCCCGGTGTCGTACGGCACCACGGTGATGGCCGCCACCGACGGCGTCGTGTCCACGAAGTGGAACAGCGCCTACGGCAACATGATGATGGTGACGGCGAAGGACGGCACCCAGACCTGGTACTGCCACCTCTCGCACTACCGGGTCGCGCCCGGTACGACGGTCAAGGCCGGCGAGCCGATCGCCTACTCCGGCAACTCGGGCAACTCCACCGGCCCGCACCTTCACTTCGAGGTGCGCCCGGGCGGCGGGGCGGCCGTCGACCCGCTGCCGTGGCTGCGCAGCCACGGCCTGGACCCGACGTAACCCACCCCGACGCCGCCACCTCTCCGGCTCCGGTGCCGGTTCCTACAGCTTCTCCACCGGTGCGTACCGCAGCAGCAGCCGCTTCGGCTTGTCGTCGCCGAAGTCGACCGTCGCCTCCGCGTTCCCGCCGGTGCCCTTGACGGCGACGACCGTACCGAGGCCGAACTGGTCGTGCGTCACCCGGTCGCCGACGGCCAGGGCGACCACCGGCTTCTCGGCGGTGCGCCGCGTCGCGAAGCCGGACGCGCCGGAGGCCGAGGACCGGGAGCGGGTCGAGGACAGCGAGGCCGCGATCCCGGACGCGGGCCCGGAGGACGTCGGCGCGGTCGCTCCCGTCCGCTTCCACTCCACGTGGGTGGCCGGGATCTCCTCCAGGAAACGGGACGGCGGGTTGTACGACGGCTGTCCCCAGGCGCTGCGCATCGCCGACCGCGTCAGGTACAGCCGCTCCCGCGCGCGCGTGATGCCGACGTACGCCAGGCGCCGCTCCTCCTCCAGTTCCTTGGCCTGGCCGAGGGCGCGCATGTGCGGGAAGACGCCGTCCTCCATGCCGGTCAGGAACACCACGGGGAACTCCAGGCCCTTGGCGGTGTGCAGGGTCATCAGCGTGATGACGCCGTCGCCGTCCTCCTCGTCGGGGATCTGGTCGGAGTCGGCGACCAGGGCGACCTGTTCCAGGAAGTCGGAGAGGGTGCCCTGCTCGTCCTCGCCGCGCTCCTGCTCGAACTCCAGGGCGACGGCCGCGAGTTCCTGGAGGTTCTCGATGCGGGTCTCGTCCTGGGGGTCGGTGGAGTTCTGCAACTCGGCCAGGTAGCCGGTGCGTTCCAGTATGGCTTCCAGGACGGTCGCCGGTCCGGCACCGGACTCGACGATCGTGCGCAGGTCTTCCATCAGGGTGTTGAACCGCTTGACCGCGTTGGCGGAGCGCGCGGCCATGCCGTACGCCTCGTCGACCCGCTTCAGCGCCTGCGGGAAGCTGATCTTCTCGCGCTGGGCGAGGGCGTCGATCATCGCCTCGGCGCGGTCGCCGATGCCCCGCTTGGGCACGTTCAGGATGCGGCGCAGGGGCACCGAGTCCTCGGGGTTGGCGAGGACCCGCAGGTAGGCCAGGACGTCCCGGACCTCCTTGCGCTCGTAGAAGCGGACGCCGCCGACGACCTTGTAGGGCAGGCCGACGCGGATGAAGATCTCCTCGAAGACACGGGACTGGGCGTTGGTGCGGTAGAAGACGGCGACGTCTCCCGCGCGCGCGTCGCCCGCGTCGGTGAGGCGGTCTATCTCCTCGGCGACGAACTGCGCCTCGTCGTGCTCGGTGTCGGCGACGTAGCCGGTGATCCGCGCGCCCGTGCCGGCGTTGGTCCACAGGTTCTTCGGGCGGCGGGACTCGTTGCGCTCGATGACCGCGTTGGCGGCGGAGAGGATGGTCTGCGTGGAGCGGTAGTTCTGCTCCAGCAGGATCGTCGTCGCGTCCGGGTAGTCCTCCTCGAACTGGAGGATGTTGCGGATGGTCGCGCCGCGGAAGGCGTAGATCGACTGGTCGGCGTCGCCCACCACGCAGAGCTCGGCGGGCGGGAGGTCGTCCGGTCCGGGCGGTACGTCCTCGTCGTGCGCGCCGGTGCCGACCAGTTCCCGCACGAGCGCGTACTGCGCGTGGTTGGTGTCCTGGTACTCGTCCACCAGGACGTGCCGGAAGCGGCGGCGGTAGTGCTCGGCGACGTCCGGGAAGGCGCGCAGCAGGTTGACCGTGGTCATGATCAGGTCGTCGAAGTCGAGCGCGTTGGCCTCGCGCAGCCGCGACTGGTACAGGGCGTACGCCTGGGCGAGGGTCTTCTCGAAGCCGTCGGTGGCCTGGGCGGCGAAGTCCTCCTCGTCGATCAGCTCGTTCTTCAGGTTGCTGATCTTGGCGCTGAAGGACTTGGGCGGGAAGCGCTTGGGATCGAGGTCCAGGTCACGGCAGACCAGGGCCATCAGGCGCTTGCTGTCGGCGGCGTCGTAGATCGAGAACGAGGAAGTGAAGCCGAGCTTCTTCGACTCCCGGCGCAGGATGCGCACGCACGCGCTGTGGAAGGTCATCACCCACATCGCGTTCGCGCGGGGACCCACGAGGTGCTCGACGCGCTCCTTCATCTCGCCGGCGGCCTTGTTGGTGAAGGTGATCGCGAGGATCTGGCCCGGGTGCACGTGCCGCTCGGCGAGCAGGTGCGCGATGCGGTGGGTGAGCACACGGGTCTTACCGGAGCCGGCGCCGGCGACGATGAGCAGGGGCGAGCCGGCGTGCACGACCGCGGCGCGCTGGTTGTCGTTCAGCCCCTCCAGCAGCGCGGCGGTGTCGATGGCGGGGCGCGGGGCGCCGTCGCGGTAGTACGTGTCCCGGTCCGGGGGTACGTCGAACTCCCCGCCGAACAGATCGCCCGGAAGCGGCTCCGGAGCGTGATCGTCCTCGGGCGGTGGCGGGGGTTCCTCCTCGCGCCCGCGGGGGGGCTGGAGGGCCGCCAGGAAGCTGTCGTCAAAGAGGCTGCTCATCGCTCTCCGAGTCTAGGGCGCCCCACTGACAGCCGGTCGCCGACCCGGGAACATGGCCGGATTCCCGAAGAGTTGATCTACCCGCCTCGCGGGCCGTCCATTCCCTCACGCTGCGAAAGTGCCTGCTGGACGGTGTGTGACCGCCGCGCGGGGCAAGCGCGTTCATCCTTCGAGGTAACGAAAATGTATCGGACATATCACGCATCGACCTTCACAGAAGTCACACGAGTTGGCTAGGTTGCGTTCGGGCCGCACGACCCCTTCCGGTGAACCTCGCCGGTCCGGGCGGCCCCCGCCGAGTCCGGCAGCCCCCGTGCAGCGGGGCCCGGAGCCGGGGACCCACCGATCCTGGGGTGAATCGCCCTGTCCCGTCCGGGCCAGGGCCGTAGGGCAGCCTTCCGAACCATCCGCCCGAACCCGACAGCTAACCCGGTAGGCGGCACATTGGAAGGAGTCGCCACCCTTGGCGTCGCACCGCAAGCCGCGCCCCGCGGGGGCGCGCGGAGCAGGTCTCCGCACCCCCGCACTCGCCACCGCCGCGCTCACCTCCGTGGCCGTGCTGTCCCAGACGGCCGACGCCGCGCCCGCCGCCTCCGACGACGGCAGGCCGAGCCGGGAGGAGATCGAGAAGAAGGTCGACGACCTGTACCGGCACGCCGAGTCGGCGACCGAGAAGTACGCGGAGAGGCAAGCGGAGAAATACGCCGAGAAGTACGCCGGGACGTACGACGCGCCGAAGTACAACGCGGCCAGGGAGCGTGACGGCCGGCAGCGCAGCAGCCTCGACGCGCTGCGCGAGGAGGTGGCCCGGCGCTCGGGCCGCCTCAACAAGCCCCGCGCGGACCAGGTTTCGCCCGCCGGAGCCTCCGCGACCGTCCGGAGGCGGCTGGACGCCACCCCCGCGGCCGACTCGCCGGCCACGTCGCAGAACGACCTCCGGACCGCCAAGTCCGCCGTCCAGCACAAGCTCGCCACCGCGCGCGGGATGCTGATCCGACTGACCGAACAGGGGGCGGTGCGGCCGGCGGCAGCCGAACGTCACGGCTGGCAGGACACCCCTGACCGGCCGTCCAAGCCGACACCGCAACGAACGCACTGGCAGGACCCCGGCCCGGCGCCGACCCCACAGCCCGACACGACGACACCGAGTGGAATGTCGGGGCCGGTGGAGTCCGGCGGGTTGCCCGGGGTCGTCGAGTCGGCAGGGTCGCCCGGGGTGGCCGCGGCCGACGGGTTGCCCGGGTCGGTGCAGTCGGCGTCCGGCGGGTTGCCCGGGGTCGTCGAGTCGGGTGGCTCTCTTGGGCCGGGGGGATGGGCCGGGTCGGGCGGGTCGCGTGTCACCAAGGCCGAGAAGGCGCTCGCCTTCGCCCGCGCGCAGATCGGCAAGCCGTGCGTGTGGGGTGCGTCGGGGCCGGGCTCGTACGACTGCTCCGGCCTCACCCAGGCCGCCTGGAAGGCCGCCGGAGTCGCGCTGCCCCGCGCCACCCGCGACCAGGTCCACGCGGGCAGGACCGTCACCCTGGCCGAAGCCCGCCCCGGTGACCTGGTCTTCTTCCACGGCGACGCCGGCCACGTGGGCCTCTGGCTGGGCGACGGAATGATGATCCACGCCCCCAAACCCGGCACGTACGTCCGCGAGGAGTCGGTCCACCACGGCGGCGAATCCATGATCCACAGCGTGGTCCGACCGGCCTGACGGACGCGGCTACGGCGCCGTACCGTTCCTTTTCCCGGCCGCGCCGGACTTTTCGGCCGCCACGCGCGCGTGCCCCGCGCCCACGGCTCGCGCCGCTCCCTAGCATCGGCGCATGCCCGCTCTTTCCGCCCTGCTCGTCTGGTGGGCGTCGCGGCCGCCCGCCGCCGGGGCCGCCGTGATGGCGACCGGCATCCTGTCGGTGGCGCTGCACCTGACGGGCCGCGAGACGCTGTCGCTCGTCGTGCTCGCCATGGCCTGCGTCGGCTGGGTGGCCCTGGCCGCCGACTTCGTCCTACGGCTGCTCCGGGAGCGCCGGCGCTGGGTGGCCGAGGCGGAGACGCCGGGCGCTCTGACGGCCGTGGCGGCGACGACGGTGCTGGGGTCCCGGTTCGCGGCGCTCGGCTGGCCGGACCTCTCCAACGCGCTGCTGGCCCTGGCGGCGCTGCTCTGGCCCGTGCTGCTCGTGCTCGTCGTACGGCACTGGGGGCGGCGCATGCCGGGCGCGGTGTTCCTGTGCTGCGTGGCCACCGAGGGGCTCGCCGTCCTGTCCGCCACGATGGCGGCGGCGGAGACGGCGGCGTGGCTCGCGCGCGTGGGCCTGGTGTTCTTCTGGCTGGGCCTGGCCCTCTACGCGCTGGCCCTGACCCACTTCGACCCCCGGCAGTTGGCGCAGGGCGCCGGGGACCACTGGATCTCGGCCGGGGCGCTCGCCATCTCCGCGCTGGCCGGGGCGAAGCTGCTGGTCGCCGACAGCGCGCGCCTGTATCTGTGGAACAACGACGACCGCGATGTCCTGCGGACCGTGACGGTCGTGCTGCTCGCCATCGTCCTGGCCGCGTGGCTCGTCCTGATCGTCTGCGAGGTGGTCTGGCCTCGGTTCCACTACGACATGCGGCGGTGGTCGACGGTGTTCCCGCTGGGGATGACGGCGGCGGCGACTCTGTCGGCCTCGTCCGCCGTCGGCATCCCGTGGCTGAAAGATCTGGGCCGGGTGCTGGTGTGGGTGGCGGCGGCGGCCTGGCTCGTGGTCGCCACCGGCGCGGTGTTCGCGGCCCGCGAGGGGATCAGGAGGGAACGCTGACGACGCCCGGAACGCTCAGGGAGCGCTCCGGGTCACCACCTCCGGGTCACCACGTCGAGGTCACGACCACAGCACCGCGATGAAGATGTTCGCCATGGTCAGCCCGCCGACGAGGGCGAACAGGCCCTTGTCGATCCGTTCCTCGTCGCGCTTGACGTAGACCAGCCCGAGGATCACGATCAGCACGGCCAGCTTCACGCCCATCTTGACGGCGTTGACGTGGTGGTCTTCGGCCTGGTTGAGGCCGATCAGGGCCACGCCGGTGACCAGCATGGTCAGAGCGCCGTGCAGCATCCCGGGGACGAACCGGGCTGTGCCCTGGCCCATCGCCTTCATCTGGGTGAGGAAACCGCCGAGGAGCGCGGCGATGCCGATGATGTGCAGGCCGACGAAGAGATGGATGAGTACGTCCATGAGCCCGGAGCCTAATCAGGGGGCTCCGGGCCACTTGTCACCGGCCCCTCCCACCCGACCCATAGCACCGCAGGGCTCCCGCTCGCCCCAGGTCGGTCGCTTCGGTCAGCACGCTGTGTGAAGGGGACCACTCCAGTCACGCCATGCGGTCACATGCGGTCACCCGGCGGTCCAGGACAGCCAGTTCCGTACACGCGTTACCAAGCCGTCACCATTCGGCCTAGCGTCCTGCTCCAGATGACCGGGCCTCGGTCGTCCCAGCCGTACGGAAGGACGTGACGGTCCAGGTGGCAGCGCACCGCAAGCCCCGACAGCGCTCGCTCAGCGGCACGACGGTCCGGACGGCCGCCACCATAGCCCTGGCGGGCGCGGCCACCGCGACGGCGTTCGACGGGACCGGGCAGGCCGCGCCGCAGCTGACACCGGCGCAGGTGAAGACCAAGGTGGACAAGCTGTACCGGGAGGCGGAGACCGCCACCGAGAAGTACGACGGGGCCAAGGAGCAGGCCGACAAGGCCCAGCGGCGGCTGAGCTCGCTGCAGGACGAGTCCGCCCGCCGCCGGCTGAAGCTGAACTCGGCGCAGGAGGCGCTGGGTCTGGTCGCGGCCGCCCAGTACCGCGACGGCGGCATCGACCCCGCCTGGCAGCTCGCGCTGTCGAGCGATCCGGACCGGTACCTGGACAACGCCTCGTTCGCGGAGCGCGCCGGCCATCGGCAGGCCGGGCAGGTGGCCCGAGTGCGCCGGCAGTTGAGGGAGATCGAGCAGTTGCGGGGCGCCGCCCGAGTCGAACTGACCTCGCTCCGGTCGCGGCAGGCCGAACTGAAGCGGCAGAAGGAGACCATCAACGGCAAGCTGGACGAGGCCCGGCGGCTGCTGGCGCGGCTCAGCCCGCAGCAGCGGGCGCAGGTCACCGGCGCCGGCGCGGAGACCGACCGCGCTTCCCGGTCCGCGGCGGACGCCCGGACCGTCCTGGAGGGGGCCGGTTCCGCCACCGCCCCGAACTCCCGTGCCGCGGCGGCCGTCGCCTACGCCTACAGCAAGCTCGGCAGCCCCTATGTGTGGGGCGCGACCGGCCCCGACGCCTTCGACTGCTCGGGACTGGCGCAGGCCGCCTACCGCTCGGCCGGTGTCTCCCTCCCCCGCACCACCTACGCCCAGATCGACGCGGGCCGCCGCGTCTCCCGCTCCGAACTTCAGCCGGGGGACCTGGTGTTCTTCTACTCCGGCATCAGCCACGTCGGGATCTACGTCGGCAACGGCCAGATGATCCACGCGCCGAACCCCTCGGCCCCGGTCCGGCTGGCCCCGATCGACCTGATGCCGTTCGCGGGGGCGACCCGGGTGGCGTGAGGGGTGGCCCGTGAGGGTCGCGACCGCGCGTGCCGGCCGGGTTCAGACCAGGCGGCGTGCCGTCGCCCAGCGGGTCAGCTCGTGCCGGTTGGACAGCTGGAGCTTGCGCAGGACCGCCGAGACATGGGACTCGACCGTCTTCACCGAGATGAACAGCTGCTTGGCGATCTCCTTGTACGCGTAGCCCCGAGCGATCAGGCGCAGCACCTCCCGTTCCCGCTGGGTGAGCCGGTCGAGGTCCTCGTCGACGGGCGGAGCATCGGTCGAGGCGAAGGCGTCGAGGACGAACCCGGCGAGGCGCGGGGAGAAGACGGCGTCGCCCTCCTGGACCCGGAAGATCGAGTCGACCAGGTCGGTGCCGGTGATGGTCTTGGTGACGTAGCCGCGGGCGCCGCCGCGGATCACGCCGATCACGTCCTCGGCGGCGTCCGAGACGGACAGCGCCAGGAAGCGGACGGGCCGCTCGGCGTCCGCCATCAGCGGGGCGCAGCGGCGCAGGACCTCCACCCCGCCGCCGCCGGGCAGGTGCACGTCGAGGAGGACCACCTCGGGCCGGGTGGCGGTGATGACCGTGACCGCCTGGTCGACGTCGGCAGCCTCGCCGACGACCTCGACACCGGTCCGGTCGGTCTGGCCGATCTCGGCCTGCACGCCGGTGCGGAACATACGGTGGTCGTCGACGAGCACCACACGCACCCGCCGCCCGCCCGCGCCCTCGTCCACGGGCCGGCCGGACCCGGCCGTCTCCGCGGCCCCCGCCGCTGTGCCGTTCGCCTCGGTCGCGTCGCTCATGACGTCTTCTCCGCCCTCTCCATCTCCAGCTCGACCTCCGTGCCACCGCCCGGCACCGCCCGCAGCCGGGCCGTGCCACCGTTGCGTTCCATACGGCCGATGATCGATTCTCTGACGCCCATGCGGTCGGCGGGTATCGAATCCAGGTCGAACCCGGGGCCGCGGTCGCGTACGGACACGAAGACCGTCCTTCCCTCGACCTCGGCGTAGACCTGTACGGCGCCGCCGTCGCCACCGTACTTGGCGGCGTTGACCATCGCCTCGCGCGCGGCCTGCATCTGCGCCGCGGTCCGCTCGTCGAGGGGGCAGTCGCCGACCACGACGACCTCGATGGGCACCCCGTGCTTGTCCTCGACCTCGGCGGCGTTGCGGCGCACCGCCTCGGCGACCGTGTCCGGCTCGTCGGCCTCGTCCTTGCCCGTGCCCTCGGGCTTGTACAGCCAGGTGCGCAGGTCGCGCTCCTGGGCGCGGGCGAGGCGCCGGACCTCTCCGGCGTTGTCGGCGTTGCGCTGGATCAGGGTGAGGGTGTGCAGCACGGAGTCGTGGACGTGCGCGGCGACCTCGGCCCGCTCCTGGGCGCGGATGCGCATCAGACGCTCCTCGGACAGGTCCTGCGTCATCCGCACCAGGTAGGGGCCGGCGAGCAGCGTGATGCCGACCAGGACGGCGAGCGCGGCCTGGAGGACCGCGCCGAGGTGGGCGGCCGAGCCCTGCATGATGAAGATGGCGGAGACGCCGGCCGTGACCAGCAGGACGCCGCCGCCGGCCCGCAGGAGACTCAGGGTGCGGCGCCGGCGGCCGGCCTCGACCCAGCGCGCCCGGCGGGCGTTGTCCGCCTGGCGCCAGACGAGGGCGACACCCGCCGCGACCAGCACGGCGGGGACGAGGTACGCCTTGGCGGCACTGCCCAGGTTGACACTGCTCACGAAGACCATGGACACGATGACCATGAGCAGCAGTGCGGCCAACTGTCCCTTGTCCGGCTTGCGGGCCACGAGCCTGCGGCGGCCGTCCGCCGCGGTCTCGGTGCCGACGAGCGCGGGCGGTTTGTGGTCGCCGACGCCTCCGACACCGAGCGGGACGAAGAACCAGAACGCGGCGTAGAGCAGCGCGCCGAGTCCGTTGGCCATGAACAGGCCGACGAAGACGAGCCGGACCCAGACGACGGGCAGCCCGAGATGCCCGGCGAGGCCCCGCGCCACTCCGCCCAGCCAGCGACCGTCGCTGCTGCGGTAGAGCTTGCGCGGCGGCCGCGGGTCGTCGAGGGGTGTCGCTGCGGCTTCCGGCATGCCATCGATGGTCACACGGCCGCCGGATCCGGGGCATCAGGGTCGACCCCCGAGACTCCCCTGATCTTCGATTCGACTGCGGTGATCGAACATCTCCCCCGGCCGTCTCAGGGCCGATTTCAGGGTTCGCCCAGGGTCGTCCCGGCTCCCGCCACGGCTGCCGGGCCGTCACCATGGACGCATGACGGATCACGAGCACGCCGCGACGGGTCCGGGACCCGGCACCGGCCCGCGCCCGGCCCCGGGCTCCGGACCGACGGATGCCGCGCCCGCCGCGACGGACAGGACGGGAGCGACGGAGGCGCCAGGCGACCACGCGGAGAAGCGGAACAGCCGAGCGGGCGCGGACAAGGGGGCCGACGGTCCGGGCGACGGCCCCGGCGGTTTCGAGCCGGACACCTCCGGCACCCCTCAGCCTTTCCTGCGCGACCGCCGGCACCGGGTGATCGCGGGTGTGTGCGCGGGGCTGGGGCGGCGGACCGACCTGGACCCGGTGATCTTCCGCATCACCCTGGCCGTGCTGGCCGCGACCGGCGGGATCGGCCTCATCTTCTACGGGTTCGCCTGGCTCCTCGTGCCCTACGAGGGCGAGGAGGAGAACGAGGTCCGCAAGCTCCTGACGGGCCGGGTCGACGGCCAGGCGCTGGCCGCCGTGCTGTTCGCGCTGGTCGGCTGCGGAGTGCTGCTGACCATGATCAAGAACGGAGGGGTGCTGGCCTTCGCCGTGGTGCTGTCCGTGCTGCTCGCCGGCGCCGGGTACTGGTCGCAGCGGCGCGGTGCGCCCGACCCCGACCCGGTGGCCGCGCAGGCCGCGGCCGACGCCCCACCGGAGGCCCAGGCGCCGCCGGTGGTCACCAGTTATCCGTCCTGGTGGCGGGACCCGATCGTCAAGGACGGCACCCATGTCGGCGGCACCGGTTATCTCTGGGGCCCCGGTGACGCCCGCGAGCGGGAGGTCGGACCGGTGATCGACGCGGCCCTCGCCATGCCGTGGACGCACTCCGGCTCCCCGGGGACCGCGCGACCGGAGCCGCCGAGACCGCGGGCGCCGCGCGGTCCGCGCTGGATCGGGGGCTGGGTGTTCCTGCTCGCCCTGCTGGCACTCGGCCTGGGGACCGGGCTGACCTGGGACACGCGTCCGCTGGGCACGAGCCTGCAGATCGGGCTGGCCTGCGCGCTCGGGGTCTTCGGGCTGGGCATCGCCGCCAGCTCGTTCCTGGGGCGTACGGGCGCGGGGTCGGTGTTCCTCGCGGTACTGACGGCGGCGCTGCTGGCCGGGGCGGCGGCGCTGCCCAAGGACATCACGACGCACTGGAGACACACGGTGTGGCAGCCGGCCGCCACGGCGGACCTGCACCGCACGTACGACCAGGGCACCGGCGTCGGCACCCTCGACCTCAGCCGGATGCACCTGGTCAAGGGACAGAGCGCCGGAACGGACGCCCATGTGGGCGCGGGGCGGCTGAGAGTGATCGTCCCGGCGGACGCGACCGTGCGGATGAGCATCGACGTGGGCGTGGGCGACATCCAGTTGCCCGGGGAAGGGAAGGGAGACGTGGACGTGCAGCCTGGCAGGCACAAGGACGTGACCCTGTCGCCGGTCAAGGGCGGCAAGGAAGCCGGCACCCTGCGGCTCGACCTCCGGGTCGGGGTCGGACAGGTGGAGGTCAGTCGTGCTGCGTCATGAGTTCCAGCCCGGGAAGCTGGTCGCCGGGCTCTTCCTCACCGCCACCGGAGCGCTGTTCGCCGGGGACGCGGCCGGCCGGTGGGAGACCCCGTGGTTCGTGGTCGTCCCGTTGATCGTGGGCGGCCTGGTCCTGGCCGGCGTCACCGCCGCCCTGACCCGGGGGATACGCCGACGGCGTGGCACCGCCGGCGCCGCTCCCCGCTAGGGCCTGTCCGGCGGTCCTCGTGGAGCAGCCCGCGGCGTCTGGTGCGTGCTCTCGGCGTGCGCCCGGATCGCCCTCGTACGTACTTGGATGATTCGGGCGTGCGGCGAGAGGGCGTGCCAGTCGTCGCGGGCCCACGAAGATCCGCCGGACAGGTCCTAGCCGCGCCTCACCGGCCGGTCACCGGTAGCCGGCCGCCCGTTGCCGGCGCCGGGCCCGCCAGGCCGCGTCCACGGAGAGGTACGGGGCACCGGCGAGGACGAGGGGCAGCCAGGCCATCAGGTAGGCGAGGTCGTTGCCGTAGTAGTAGGGCGTCGAGGCCCAGCTCACGGTCAGCCACAGGCTGAGCGAGATCAGCGCGCCGCCGAGGGCCGCCAGCCGGCCGAGGACACCTAGCAGCGTGCCTATGCCGACGGCCAGTTCGCCGAGGGCGATGGCGTACCCGAAGCCGACCGGGCTCTTCAGGGCCAGATCGACCAGGGCCGGGATGGCGGCGGAGCCGCGCACCGAGTTCATCGTGTCACCGATGGAACCGGCACCCCCGGCCTTCAGGAAGGAGCTGTCGGTGAGTTTGTCCAGGCCGGCGTAGATGAAGGTGACGCCGAGGAAGATGCGGAGCGGAAGGAGGGCGTAATGACCAGCGGTGTCCCGCCAGGTGCGGCCGCCAATCGGATGGGAGGTGTGCGTGTCGGTCCGAATGCCATGAGTCATCGCTACTGGCCGCCTCTCGCCCGCTGTCTGGAGACCGTCACCCGACGATACGTACGACACCCGTTCCCGGTTCAATCCCGTCGCTGCTGTTTTTCCGGGATTTGTCCGCGGTTCTCCTTCTTCGCACCGTTCTCCCTGTTCTCCCTCTGCTCCCCCTCCTCACGGCTCTCCTGGTTCTCAGGGCTCTCGCCGCTCTCGCCGCGCTCACTCCGTGATCTGGACGATGCACCGGTTGGTGGCCAATCCGGCCGCGGTCACCACCTGGATCTCCACGGAGCCGGGCTCCACCTCGGCGGGCACGGGGACGGTCAGCACCGTGTCCGTGGGGTTGCTGAAGCCACCGCTGACGGGGACCAGCGGGACGTGGACGTCGACCGGGCCGATGCGGACGACCATCCGGGCCAGCCGGTCGGCGCTCCTCGCCCCGGGCGGGACGAAGCCGGTGCCGCGGATCTCGATGTCGTCGCCGGTGCGGATCGGCCCGTCCAAGTCCCCGGGCTCGCGGCTGCGGACCACGGAGAAGATCACGGCACGGCTGCCCTCGGCGTACTTGCCGGCCAGGTAGGTCGCGGCCGAGACGAGCACCAGCACCGCCAGGCCCCAGGGCAGGTCGGGCAGCCGGTCCGGGCGGCGGACCAGCCGTACGGCGGTGAAGAGCAGGGCGGCGGCGTTCAGGGCGACGTACTGGAGGTCGGCGAAGGCACCCCGGCCGGCGTCGTCCGTCAACAGGTCGGCGGCGTACGGCCGGTGGGCCGGGACCTTCTGCAGCCGCTGGGTGAGGACGCGCAGCCCGACGACCCGGCGGACCAGTACGGCGATCCCGCTGACCACGGCGAGGACGGTCACCAGGCCCGCCCCGCGCGCGAGGCCGAGTCCGGCGAGCAGCGCGTCGCGTTCGGCGGGGTCGGAGGCGACGGCCAGCCGGGCCGCCAGCAGCAGGACCGTGTAGCCGGCGAACAGCGCCCAGCAGGCGGCGACCGTACGGGAGGTGGACATCCGGTTGTCCTCGCCGATCACCGGCGCCAGTGCCCCGCCACGGGCCCGGTGGAACCAGGACGCGGCGGTCAGCGCGCCGCCGGTGACAAGGGCGGCGAGCAGTGCGGCGGTGCGCGCGTGGCTCCAGCCCGCGCCGATCGCGGTGAGGGCCTCACTGATCAGCAGGACGACGACGACGCCCCAGACCGCACAGGCGGTGCGCGGCCACAGCCGGGCGAGCCACGCCTCGCCCTCGGTCCGGCCGCGCTCCGCGACCGCGTCCGCCCGCTGGGTCAGTTCCTCCGAGACCCACTGCCGGGACGCGGAGGCCGAGTGCGCGACGGCCGCCGGCAGGCCCTGCCCCGCCGCGAACTCGTCGCGCCGGCGCAGGAACGCGGCGACGGCCCGCCGATGCCCCTCCCGGGCCCCGTGCGGACAGTCCCCGCAGGTGCAGCCGCCCTTGTGGGTCCGCTCGGCACCTGTCGCCGCATCCTGTCTCGCCTCCTGCACCGCCACGCCCGACGCCCACCTTCCCCTCGACCCGAGTCACGGCAGGCGACCCGTTCGGCGGGCCGCGTCAGCGCCGTGCAACTCCCCTGTGACGAGAGCGCATTGTGCCCTACACCGGGGTGCCCGGAACGGCCGGTCCGGGTCAGGGCGGGTGAAGGCCGGGCCGGCGTGTTGACCCGGCTGGGAGAATTCCCGTATGGCCGAGATCATCCAGCGGGACGGGACCTGGGCCTTCGACGGCAGCACGATCCGGATCACTCCCGGACTCCACCGCACCGTCCCGCTGTTGCGGCAGACGTACGGGGAGATCTCCGTGCCCCTGGAAGCGGTGTCGGCCGTCTGCTTCGAACCGGAGCGCAAACACGGCCGGCTGCGGATGCGGCTGCGCGAGGGCGCCGACCCGCTGTTGCAGGCCACGGGCGGCCGGTTGCCGGAGGCCGCCGACCCCTACCGGCTGTCGGTGGACGCGGACCGCTGCGGGGTCGCGGAGTACGTGGCGGAGGAGATCCGGCACGCGCTGTTCCTCGACCAGGTGCCCAAGGAGCCCACAGTGGGCTATCTGCTGCCGGGTCCGCCGGTGCCGGTCTCGGTGCGGTCCTCCGACGGCACGGTCTCCTTCGACGGCACCCAGGTCCGCATCGACTGGGCGGACACCTCCGACCGGGTGAAACGCGCGACCGGCCCGCGGATCATCGGCCTCGGCGACCTGGTGCAGGTCGAGTGGCTGCCCAACTCTGGCTACGAGGACGGGTTCCTGCGGTTCGTGACCCGCGAGACGATGTTCTCGAAGCTGCCGCCCGAGCGGGACCCCTTCACCCTGGACCTGTGGGGCAGCGTCCGGCGCGATCTGCTGACGGCCCTGGTGGCGGCGGCCGTCACCCACCGGCTGCCGCACCCCTCCACCCGTACCGGCGAGGCGTACGCCGGCCCGAACCGCCCCGAGGCGCCCGCGCCCGGGCCGTGCGGGCAGGCCGGGCCGTACGCGGACCATGACGTGCTGCTGCGCCGTCTGCGGGAGCTGGGCGAGCTGCGCCGGGACGGGGTGCTCACGGACGACGAGTTCGCGCTGGCCAAGGCGGCCGTGCTCAAGGGGTTCGGCTGAAGGCGTGATGGCCGTACGGGTCAGCTGAGCAGGTCGGGTTCGCCGCGGCTGATGTCCTGCCACAGCGGCTGGTAGTTGATCCAGGCCACCAGGTCGCCGCCGAGCTGCTCGCGGGTGGCGACGGCCTGCCGGTGGTCGATGAGGATTGGGCGGCCGGCGGCCCTGGCCATCAACTGCACCTGGCAGGACCGTTCCAGGGACATGAACCACCAGGCGGCCGCGTCCACCGAGTCCCCGACGGTCAGCAGCCCGTGGTTGCGCAGCACGAGCGCCTTGCGGGAGCCGAGCGCGCCCGCGATGCGGCGACCCTCCTCGGCGTCGACGGTGACGCCGCTGTAGGCGTCGTACAGCGCGAGGTCCTCGTAGAAGGCGCAGCTCTCCTGGGTGATGGGGTCGATCAGCTCGCCGAGGGCGGCCAGGGCGCGGCCGTGGACGGAGTGGCAGTGGGCGACGGCGACGACGTCGGGGCGGGCGGCGTGGACCTGGGCGTGCACGGTGAACGCGGCCTGGTTGACGTGGTAGCGGCCCTCGACGACCTGTCCGTCCTGGTTGGCGAGGACGAGGTCGCCGACGGTGACGTGCCGGAACGGCATGCCGAAGGGGTTGACCCAGAAGCAGTCGGTGAACTCGGGGTCCCGGGCGGTGATGTGCCCGGACACGCCGTCCTCGAAGCCGGCCCGGCCGAAGATCCGCAGGGCGCCGGCGAGGCGTTCCTTGCGGTGGCGGCGTTCGTCGTCGACCGAGTCGTGCATCGGCGGCATGGCGAACTGCAGCTGGTCGGTGGGCAGCGGCAGCGGTGGGGTCGGCCCGTGCATCGGTCCTCCAGCACTGGGTTGGCTGTACGGTCCGGAAGTTACCGTCGGTCAGCGCAAATGGGCAGTGCCGTGGTGTGAAGAAAGAGGTGGAACGGCCGTAGCCGCTCCACCTCTCCACGTCACCGGGGTCACTCCCACTCGATGGTGCCCGGGGGCTTGGAGGTCACGTCGAGGACGACGCGGTTGACGTCCCGGACCTCGTTGGTGATGCGGGTGGAGATCTTCGCCAGCACCTCGTACGGCAGCCGGGACCAGTCGGCGGTCATGGCGTCCTCGGAGGAGACCGGGCGCAGGACGATGGGGTGGCCGTAGGTGCGGCCGTCGCCCTGGACGCCGACCGAGCGGACGTCGGCGAGGAGGACCACCGGGCACTGCCAGATGTCACGGTCCAGGCCGGCCGCGGTCAGTTCCTCGCGGGCGATGGCGTCGGCCTCGCGGAGGAGGTCCAGGCGCTCCTTGGAGACCTCGCCGACGATGCGGATGCCGAGGCCGGGGCCCGGGAAGGGCTGGCGCTGGACGATCTCCTCGGGCAGGCCCAGCTCCTGGCCGACCATGCGGACCTCGTCCTTGAACAGCTTGCGCAGCGGCTCGATGAGCTGGAACTCGAGGTCCTCGGGGAGGCCGCCCACGTTGTGGTGGGACTTGATGTTGGCGGTGCCGGTGCCGCCGCCGGACTCGACGACGTCCGGGTAGAGGGTGCCCTGGACCAGGAACTCGACGGCCGGGCCGGCGTCGGCGATGATCTCGGCCTGCGCCTGCTCGAAGACGCGGATGAACTCGCGGCCGATGATCTTCCGCTTCTCCTCGGGGTCGGAGACTCCCTTGAGGGCGGTGAGGAAGCGCTCCTCGGCGTCGACGACCTTCAGCTGGACGCCGGTGGCGGCGACGAAGTCCTTCTCGACCTGCTCGGTCTCGCCCTTGCGCATCAGGCCGTGGTCGACGTACACGCAGGTCAGCTGGGAGCCGATGGCCTTCTGGACGAGGGCGGCGGCGACGGCGGAGTCCACGCCGCCGGACAGGCCACAGATGGCGCGCTTGTCGCCGACCTGCTCGCGGATCGCGGCGACCTGCTCGTCGATGACGTTGCCGGTCGTCCAGTCCGGCTTGAGGCCGGCGCCGCGGTACAGGAAGTGCTCCAGGACCTGCTGGCCGTGCGTGGAGTGCATGACCTCCGGGTGGTGCTGGACGCCGTACAGCTTCTTCTCGTCGTTCTCGAAGGCAGCGACCGGAACGACGTCGGTGGAGGCCGTGACGGAGAAGCCCTCGGGGGCCGCGGAGCAGGCGTCGCCGTGCGACATCCACACGGCCTGCTCGGCGGGGGTGCCCTCGAAGAGGGTGGAGGAGGTCCGGGAGACGTGCAGGTCGGTGCGGCCGTACTCGCGGGCGCCGGTGTTGTCCACCGTGCCGCCGAGGGTCTGTGCCATCAACTGGAAGCCGTAGCACATGCCGAAGACCGGGACGCCGGCCTCGAAGAGGGCACGGTCGAGGCGGGGGGCGCCTTCCTCGTAGACCGAGGAGGGGCCTCCGGAGAGGATGATGGCCGCGGGGTTCTTGGCGAGCATCTCGGCGACCGGCATGGTGCTCGGCACGATCTCGCTGTAGACCCGCGCCTCGCGGACGCGACGGGCGATGAGCTGGGCGTACTGCGCGCCGAAGTCGACGACCAGGACGGTGTCGGGAGTGGCGGCAGCGGGGGTCGATGACACGGGGTGCCTGGCCTTCCGGCGGTCTGGGCGGGGTCTGTGTCTTCGATTCTAACGGGCCGGGCGGGCCGCCCCTGCTGCGGTGCCATGGCATACTGTGCGCCATGCTCACGCACTCGACCTTCCTCTTTACCTATGGCAACCGGCCCGCCGGCTGCCACGGTCGAGCTGCTTGAGCGCACCGCCAAGCGACTTCCCAGGCGCCCCGGGCCGACAAGGCCCGGGGCGTCTGGCGTTTCCGGGCTCTGTCGCCTCCGGGGCAGCCGTCAGCCGTACTCACCAGGAGGCCCCGACATGACCACGACCACGGAAGACATCACCGAAGACATCACAGAAGGCGTCACGGAGGAGATCAAGGCCGGCGCGTCCATCGCGGACGCCCGCGCGCGGATCGACGCGCTCGACGACCGGATCATCGGCCTGATCCAGGAACGGATGGCCGTCTCCGCCGTCATCCAGGAGACCCGTATCGCCTCCGGCGGCCGACGGGTGAGCCTGTCGCGGGAGATGGAGGTGCTCGGTCACTTCCGGGACGCCCTGGGCAAGCCGGGCACGGCGCTGGCGATGACCCTGCTGGAGCTGTGCCGGGGTCGTATCTGAGTTCGGGGCCGCTCTCACCCGTACGGCGCCGTGACCGGCCGGCGCACCCCTTCGTTGAGCCAGGTGTCCGTGCCAGCCAGGGGCGGGCCCGACAGAACCACGCGTGGCTCGCTGGGGCGATGAGGCGTACGGGTCGTGCCGTACGCCGTGGGACCTCGCTCCAGGACGTGACCGGACGGCAGGGGACAGCAGCCCGGTCATCCAAGAGAACGGTCGGCTCCGGGGACGCCCGGGGCCGGCCGGCGGAACCGTTCAGCACCGATGCGCAGCAGCTCCCCGCGTCCCCGCGCAGACGGATCGAGCCCCTCCACGACGCCCACCGCACGACACCCACGAACCCCGCACGACCCGGCACGACCGCAACACGACCATCCACGCGGCGCACCTCCCCCCGGCGCCGCTCCCCGGGCACCGGCGCACCCCGACGCCGGTGCTGACGAAAGAAGGGCCCCGCGGCCGGCACTCCCGCGGGGCCCTTCGTCGTGCGCAGGCGAGGCATATGTGACGCGAGACACACGAAGAGGTGACGGAGGCCGTGCAACCTTCCTGTGTTCTCGCTGATCAAACCTGCTACCGGATCACAAAAGCGGTAAGACCGAGGGACCTGCGTTCGGAGGGGGACGCAGGTCCTTCGCCGTGCCCCGCACGCCCGCCGGTCTACTCCTTGGGCGGCACCGTCGGCATTCCCAGGAAGGGCAGGCGCAGCGCGCCGAACGCCTCCGTCGGGACCGCCGGCCGCAGCGGCTCGACCGGCTTCAGCCGCTCGTACGCCGCTCCGGGCACCGGACGCGGGTCCTCCTCGCCCTTGTTCGGCCAGTACGACATCGCGCGCTCGGCCTGCGCCGTGATCGTCAGCGACGGGTTGACGCCCAGGTTCGCCGACACCGCCGCACCGTCCACCACCGAGATGCCGGGGTGGCCGTACAGCCGGTGGTACGGGTCGATCACCCCGGTCTCGGCGGAGTCGCCGATGGGGCAGCCGCCGAGGAAGTGCGCGGTCAGCGGGGTGCCCATCAGTTCGCCGACGTTGCTGCCGGCGAAGCCGTTGATCTCGTCGGCGAGGACCGTGGCGGCCTCGGAGGCGGCCTTGATCTGCCTGGGGTTGGGGGCGCCGTGCCCCTGCCGCGCGGTGAGCAGGCCCTTGCCGACGCCGCCGGGCTTCAGGTAGGTCGTCAGCGAGTTGTCCAGCGACTGCATCACCAGGCCGATGATCGTCCGCTCCGACCAGCGCCGGTTGGACAGCGAGCGGGCCACCAGCATCGGATGCCGGGCCGCGTTCGCAAGCCAGGCCAGCAGGCGGGAGGAGCCCTCGGCGTACGGCACCTGGAGGATCGACAGGCCGCCCATCGAGTTGGAGCCCTTGCCGTACCGGACCGGCTCGATGTGGGTGTTCTCGTCCGGATGGATCGAGGAGGTGATGGCGACACCGCGCGTGAAGTCGGCCCTCGGCGCACCGGTCGCCTTGCGGTAGCGGCGGTTGTCGGTCTGCGCGCCGACCACGGCCTCGGAGTTCGTGCGGGTCAGGTCGCCGAGCCGGGCGGAGACGTACGGCAACTGGCCGCCCGCCTTCAGCCGGTGCAGCAGGGTCTGCGTGCCGTAGGTGCCGGCCGCGATGACGACCTTGCGGGCGGTGAGGATGCGGCCCTTGCCCTTCTTCTTCTGGTCCGTGGGCAGGGTCGCGACGGCGAAGCCGCCGCGGGAGTCGTCGGTGACCGACACGACGGTCGTCATGGGGTGGACCACCGCGCCCGCCTTCTCGGCGAGGTAGAGGTAGTTCTCGTTGAGGGTGTTCTTCGCGCCGTGCCGGCAGCCCGTCATGCACTCCCCGCACTCGGTGCACGCCTTGCGGGACGGGCCGGCGCCGCCGAAGTACGGGTCGTTCACCTCGCCGCCCGGCTTGGCCTTCGCGTGGCCGTCGGCGTCCTTGCCGTCGCCGAAGAACACGCCGACGGGTGCCATGTGGAAGGTGTCGCCGACGCCCATCCGCTGTGCCGCGGCCTTCAGGTGCACGTCGGAGGGGGTCATGGTGGGGTTGAGCCGGACGCCGAGCATGCGCCGGGCCTGGTCGTAGTACGGCTTCAGCTCCTCCTGCCAGTCGGTGATGCCCCGCCACTGGGGGTCGTCGAAGAAGGCCTTCGGCGGGACGTAGAGGGTGTTGGCGTAGTTGAGCGAGCCGCCGCCGACGCCCGCGCCGGCCAGCACCATGACGTTGCCGAGCAGGTGGATGCGCTGGATGCCGAACATGCCGAGCCTGGGGGCCCACAGGTAGTTCTTCAGGTCCCAGGAGTTCTTGGGCAGGGTGTCGCGGGTGTAGCGGCGGCCGGCCTCCAGGACGCCCACCTTGTAGCCCTTCTCGGTCAGGCGCAGGGCGGACACGGAGCCGCCGAATCCCGATCCGACCACGATGACGTCATAGTCGTACCCCTCGTCGTACCCGTCCTCGTCCCGGGTCTGGACAGACTTCTCCTGCGACACGTGCTCTCCTCGTCGGGACGGGGGTCGGCCACCGGACGGTGACCCGGTTGGTGGCTAGCGGAACCGGAGTGCCTTCATGGCCCTCAGGCTCGTGCTCATGAAGCGGGCGTACCCCTCGTCCGACATGCCCAGGGAGGGCGCCATCGGCAGCAGGCGCTGGTGGGCGATCGTCTGGGCCTCGGTGTACTTGAGGATGCCCTCGGAGCCGTGGCGGCGGCCGAGGCCGGAGTCCTTCATGCCGCCCATCGGGGACTGGACGCTGCCGTAGGCCGGTGCGTAGCCCTCGTTGACGTTGACCGTGCCGGTGCGCAGGCGGGAGGCGATGTCCCGGGCGCGGCGGGCGCTGCTCGTCCACACGGACGCGTTCAGCCCGTACGGCGTGGCGTTGGCGCGCTCGACGGCATCGTCGTCGCTGCTGAAGCGGTAGACGGAGACGACCGGTCCGAAGGTCTCCTCCTCGCAGACGGCCATGGAGTCCTCGACGCCGTCCAGGACGGTGGGCTCGAAGAAGTAGGGGCCGATGTCGGGACGGGCGGCGCCGCCGGCGAGCACCTTCGCGCCCTTGGCGACGGCCTCCTCGACGTGCCGTTCGACGGTCTCCAGCTGCCGTTCCCCGACCAGCGAGCCCATGTCGGCGCCGTAGGCGAGGGAGTTGCCGAGCCGCATGGCCCGGGTGCGGGCGGCGAAGCGCTCGAGGAAGGCGTCGGCGACCGACTCGTGGACGTACAGCCGCTCGATGGAGATGCACAGTTGGCCGGCGGAGGAGAAGCAGGCGCGGACCGCGCCCGCGGCGGCCTTCTCGATGTCGGCGTCGTCGAGGACCAGCATGGCGTTCTTGCCGCCGAGTTCGAGGGAGACGCCGACCAGGCGGGAGGCGGCGCCGACGGCGACCTCGCGGCCGGTGCGGGTGGAGCCGGTGAAGGAGACGTAGTCGGCGTGCCGGACCAGCTCGGGGCCGACGACCGGGCCCTCGCCGAGGACGACCTGGAAGACGTCGGCCGGCAGGCCCGCCTCGACGAGCAGGTCGCGGGCCCACAGGGCGGTGAGGCAGGTCTCGGTGTCCGGCTTCATCACGACGGCGTTGCCGGAGACGAAGGCGGGCAGCGCGTCGCCGACGGACAGTTCGAGCGGGTAGTTCCAGGGGGCGATCTGCCCGACGACACCACGTGGGTGGCGCAGTTCGGTGACCTTGGTGAGGGTCGGGATCGCGCCGGTGTGCCGCTTGGGCCGCAGGTAGGCGGCGGCCCGGCGGCCGTAGTGCCGGGCGGCGACGGCGACGGCCTGCACCTCCTCGTGCGCGTGCAGGCGGGCCTTGCCGGTCTCCAGCTGCACGAGGTCGAGCACCTCGGCCTGCCGCTCCAGCAGCAGGTCGTGGAAGCGGAGGAGGACGGCGGCCCGCTGCCGTACCGGCGTCTTCGCCCACACGGACTGGGCGGCGCGCGCGGCCTCGAAGGCGCGCTGGACGTCCTCGGGGGTGGACTCGGGCAGGTCGGCCAGCTTCTCGCCGGTGAACGGCGTGTGACTGGCGGTACGGCCGGAGCCGACGACGCCCTTGGTGAGCTGCGCCACCAGCTCGGGCGTCACCACGTCGGCGGCGGTACGGGCGCCTTCCGGGGCGGGCGCGATGGGGTTGGTGCCGGTGCCGGTCTTCTCCGGGGCCTGCGAGTCCGTCATGAGGCGCAGGGTATGCCGCGCGGGCCCGTTTGTGTACCCGTCGGTAACAGGGATTCACCGACTGCACACACAACGCCAGTGATCACTGGCAGCAAATGCGCTGATCAGGGGGTTGTCGAGGGACGATCACTCGCTCCGGGTTTTCTAGCGAGGAGCGGGCGGAGAGCGGAGAAGGCGGTACGCCGCCGGGGCGGGGACTCGCTCACAGGCGCCGTCGGACCGGGCCGGGGCTCGGACGCCGCGTGCAGGAGCCCCGTACACCGTGACGGCGGTGGATGTGGTGAGTGACACGATCTCCGCGGTCCGGGTCGACTGGCCCTCCTCGGACCGGCTCCGGGTGAGCGGCGCCGGACCCCTGGGGCTGGCTCCGTACGCCAACCGCCCCTGGGGCCCGCCGCATAGCGGTGAGCCCCAGAGGCGGTTACTCAGCATGGAAGCCGCAGAATTTGCAGCTTTCATGACGTCGCGCACCTCTGATCCCGCTAAGTGCCGACTCGATCCAAAACATCCAGGTCGCCCTCGAAGGAGACCACCACAATCCAGGCCCGATCTTCTGCGAGGAAGTAGTGATGCTCCGGCACCTCAAGAAGTGCAGCCGTGACCGAAGCGGCGCCATCTTCCGTAAAACGCACACCGTAGGGAGAAAGTCCGTCTCCCACATGTTCGACTACAGAGCCTGGCCGGATCCTTGCGCAGATTTCCCTGGCGGCACTCGCTGCGAGTAGCTGCGCATCGTCGATTCGCCAATGCTCATGCCTACCGCTCACGCGAGACCAATCGATCTTCCCTCCCGCGAAATCGAAATGGAGCTCCAACCAATCGAATACGTCTGGCGCGCTTGTTTTCCTCAGGGCAGCTAGAGGCGGTATGGAGAATACCTCTTCTTCCCAATAATCACCGGACAAGCCATTCCTCCATCACCCGCATCCGTGCAGACCCTGAAGCTTCGTCACGGTCTCTTCAGTGGCCTTGAACTGGAAGTGCGGACCCTTCTCTTTTCCTGCCCATACGTTGATGTGGGCCCCGCTTCGATCATCGAACTCGATTCGGAATCCCACCTTGCCGTTGGCCGTTTGCATGCCGATGGGCTTACCTTTGATCGTCCCGAACTTGCCCAATGTCACTTTGTCAGCTTTGAATCCGCGAGAGCTCAGCCAATCCAGAGCTTGATTCCGCGCCTGATTGAAGTCATCGGTGACAGGCTCGCCATCATTGTGCACCAATACTGGCGTTGCACCCGCCAGCACATAGTACGTATGCAGCTCGCTGACCGTCAGGTTGCGCACGGTCGCCGTCAGAGCCGTCCAGTGGGCGACCGCGGTGATCCGGACCCGAGTGCCGGTGCTCGTGCGGAGCCATTCTCCGGACTTCAGGCCGGTCGCCGGGAGCCAGGCGTGGAGGGCCGGGACCCAGAACGGGTGGCCGTCGGTCGCGGTGACCGATGCCGTCTTCGAGCCCTTCTTGCCGTCCGTGTCGACGGTGACCTTGACCAGGTGCTTGAGGCCGGTGCCCTTGATCTCGGCGGTGACGGTCTCGGTCTTGGTCTTTCCGGTCTCGGGATCGGTGGCCAGGACCTTGTCGCCGATCCTGATGTCCGCGATCTTCTTCCTGGACCCGTCGGCCATCAGCACCAGAGTTTCTGGTGTGAAGCTGTTGACCTTGCAGGCTGTGGCCGCCTCCTCCAGCCGCTTCGCTTCCTTGCGGCTCTTCTGCCAGTCCTTGAAGGTGCTCAGGAGCTTCTTGCCCAGGCCCCAGACTCGCTTGGCCAGGGCTGCTGCCTTGTCCCAGCGCAACAAATATTTCTTGGCCAGCTTGGCGAGCGGGCCGCCGCCCAGGAAGGAGGACACTACGTTGAGGGCTGTGTTGCCGCAGGCACCGAGGGCGCCCGTGGTGAAGCAGTCCAGGGCGTCCGTGATGCCCAGCTCATCGGCGGCGATCTTGCCGAGCTCCTTGGCGATCGCGATCGCCTTCTGCTTGGCGGAGTCCTCGTCGATCTTGGCGACGTCCGCCTCGGCCTGGGCCGTCGTGTACGTCGAGTGGCCGCCCGACTTGCTCATGGGTTGGCCGCCGGGGTCGTCGGTCCAGGCGCCCCGGTGCTTCGACGGGCCGGGTCCGCACTCGTTCCAGCCGCCCACGCAGTTGGCCAGCCGCAGACCCGACGCGTCGTTGTACGTCACGGGGCTGTTGTTGGCGTAGGCGTAGCCGTTGATCTGCTGCGGGTCGGTGTAGTCGACGATCGGGTCGGCCGAGATGAAGCGGCCCGTGTCTGCGTCGTACTCGCGTGCGCCGAGGGTGATCAGACCCGTGGACGCCTCGATGGTGCCGCCGACGAAACCCTTGTCGTTGACCCAGCCGGAACCGGAGGACGAGGACTCGTCCCGCGCGTTGCCGAACGGGTCGGAGCGGCGACGGATGGTCGCGCCCGTCTTGGCGTCGACGGCGAGGTCGGCCGTGCCCTGGTGGTCCGAGGCCAGGAAGTGGACGCCGTCCGCCCCCCGCATCGCCACCGTGGTGTCGCCGAAGCTGTAGTAGCGCGTCGCCGTCACCTTGGACGTGGACTTGTCCAGGTCCAGTTCCATGCCCGGCAGGTAGAACGTCTTCCCGGTCGGGGTGTCCCGGAGGACCCGGGTGCCCGTGGCGTCGTACTGGTACGACGTCACCGAGTCGTCGGCGTTCGTGACCGTGGTCAGTTCACCCTGCTTGTCCCAGGCCAGCGACTGGGTGTCGCCGTCCAGGACGCGCTTGGTGGTGTTGCCGGTGGCGTCGTAGCCGTAGGTGTTCTGGGAGGTGACCTCCGGGGTGGTGGCCGTGGCGTCCGTCTTCTGGACGATCGACGACACGGTGTGCGGGCCGGAGTCCTGGCCGTTCGGTCCCGAGCCCTTGCCGTACGCGTACGTGCGGCTGGAGGTCGGGGTGCCGTTCAGTCCGTGCCGGACCTCGCTGGTGCGGTTGCCTATCGAGTCGTAGCCGTAGTCCGTCCAGTAGGGGGTGACGCCGCCCACCGTGGACGGCGAGGCGCCCGACGCGCAGGACGTGTCCGTGCTGCCCGTGCCCTTGGCGTCGTTGGACGCCAAGGAGGACGTCCAGGACGAGGACATGCGTCCGAGACCGTCGTACGCGAAGCACTGCACGTCGCTCGTGCCGCCGGTCGGCGTGTCCGCGATGGACAGGATGTCGCCGGCGTCGTCGTAGGTGTAGTTCGCGTCGTAGGCGACGCTCGCCGCGCCCTCCACGTCCACCCGCGAGTTGGTCAGCCGGTCGGTGCCCGCCTCGAAGGAGTTCGTGATCCACGTCTTCGGCGTCCCCGAGACCCCGGTGGACAGCTCGAGCTGCTCCAGGTTCGAGGTGGGCGAGTAGGACGCGCTGGTGACGTAACTCCCGCCGGTGAGAGATGTGTTGAGGCCGGTCAGGCGCTGCAGGTTGTCGTAGGCGTACGAGAGTGCCTCGGCCGGCAGGTCGCCCGCGGCCGGAAGACCCTCGCCCTGGAGCGTGCCGTCCCGGTTGTACTGGTCGGTGTACTCGTAGGTGCCGCCCAGCTGCGGCTCGGCCGTCTTGGACAGGTAGTACTTGGTCGAAACCGGCTTGTAGTCGTTGTCCGGGTCGAGGACCGGGTAGGTCGTCGACGAGTAGACCGCGCCGTTCTTGTACGTGTAGACGCCGTACAGCTCGCCCTTGGCGACCGTGTCGTACTTGGTCACGGACAGCTTGGTGCCGGTGTTCGCCTCGCCCTGCCAGGTGGAGACGGCACGGCCCAGCTCGTCGTAGACGGTGGACGTCTTGTCCCCGTTGACGGTGGCCGAGGTCTGCCGGTCCATGGCGTCGTAGGTGTAGGACGCCGAGCCGGTGTCGGGGTCGGTCGAGGTCTTCTTCCGGCCCATCTGGTCGTAGGTGTACGACCAGGCGTCGCCCTTGTCGTCCGTGACCTTCGTCAGCCGGCCGGCGGCGTCGTAGCCGTACGACGTGGTGACCGTGTCGCCGTCGGCGGGGTACTGGACCTGGGTGATCGTCCGCTCACGGGCGTCCGTGACGGCCGTCGTCTTCACGCCGCCCTTCGGCGGGGTCGTGGTGACGCGGTCGCCGCCGTACGCGTAGGTCGTCCGGTACTTCTCCGTTCCCTGGACCTCGGTGATGGTCGCCGTGGTGCGGCCCGCGCCGTCGTACTGGGTGACCGTCTGCGCGTCGAGGTCGGCGTTGACGGGCTGGAACAGTGTCGAGGACGGGGCACCGGAGGTGTAGTAGGTGTCGTTGACCTTCACCACCCGGCCGGAGCCGTCGTACAGGGTGTCGGCGACCATACGGCCGCCCCCGGGCCCCTCCGTCTGCTGCTGGCGTGGCCGCAGGAAGCCGTCGTACAGGGCCCATTCGCTGCCGTACGTGGTGCCGTCGGCCTGGATCTTCTCGGTTTGCACGGCGGTGGGGCCGGCGTCCGAGCGGATCAGGTACTCGTACTTGAGGGACGGGGTGAGGCCGGATGCCTTGGAGCGGTCGGGCAACCAGACCGAGACCAGGCGGCCGAGGCCGTCGTAGGCGAGGTCGGCGCGCTTGCCGTTCTCATCGGTCTTCGCCGTGGGCAGACCCCACTGCGGAGCGTACTCCGTCGTGGTCGTCCAGCCGTCGACGTTGGTGACCGTCGACTTGGTCGCCAGGCCGTAGGTGTCCGTGTAGGCCGTCGACGACGTGTACTTCGTCGAGGACGAGGCGGTGTCCGCGTCCTTCACGACCAGCGGGCGGCCGTAGGCGTCGTACGTGCTCACGGCGGTCGTCTGGTACGTGGCCGTCGTGCCGTCGTGCGCCGACAGCCGCTTGGTCATGGTGATGTCGCCCTTGGTGGGGGCGGCGCCCAGGGTGGTCGAACCGTCGTAGTAGGTCAGGTCGTCGGAGATGACGTCCTTGGCACGGTCGGGGGTGGTGGCGCAGTCGACGCCGACCGTCTCCACCCGCGAGACGAGCGAGTAGATGTGCGCGCTCGCGCTGTCCGCGTACTCGGTGCGGGTGCACTGGTTGTCGGCGACGCCGACCTCACCGGCGTCGGCGGTCTGGATCTCGCGGCCGGTCGTGTCGTCGTACGTCGTGGTCGACGCGGTGTGCCGCCAGCCGCCCACCGCGAGCGCGGTGTACGTGTCGGTCGAACCGGTGGCGACATAGCGGGCCTTGTGCGTCCCCCAGTCATGGGTTTCGGTGGCGGTCACCGCGGTCCACGGCACGGTCACCGACTTCTCGGTGACGGCGGAGCCGTTGTAGGTGATCGTCTCCAGCTCCTGGCCGGCCTTCCAGTCGGTGTCCTCGTACGAGACGCCGTTGGAGTCGGTGACCGTGGCCGAGCGGGTGTGGCCGTCCTTGTCGACGTCACCGTCGAGTCCGCGGAAGAAGACGTGCTCCGTCTTGGTGTTGGACGGGTCGTTGGTGCCGGCGGAGGTGACCACCTGCACCTTGCCGTAGCCGCGCCAGTCGCTCCAGGTGCGGTCCTCGGACTTGGTGATGCCGTCGGCGGGCGTCTTGCGCCAGCCGGCGTCGCCCAGGTACGTGTACGAGGTGACCTGGTCCGGGTTCTGGCCGGTCAGGTCGGTCTGGACGACCGAGCTGACCACGTACTTGTGGAACCAGTCCGTGATCGGGTCGGTGACGCCCGGCGGGCTCCACTTCACGGGGAAGCAGCGCTTGGTGGAGGAGTCCTCGGCCGGGACGTTGCTGGTCGTGCACTGGTTGTCGGCGTAGTTGACGCTGAGCGCGCCGCCCGACTCGTTCTTCACGCCGGAGAGGCGGAAGCGGTAGAACGGCTGGAGGTTGTCGCCGGTCTGGTCCACGCGGTTGGGCAGCTGGGTGCCGTACAGCTCGACGGACGGGACCGAGACGTCGGTGCCGGTCTTTCCGGTGTGGTCGATCTTGCTGAGCCACAGGGACTTGGAGCCGTCGCCGTTGTCGGTGAAGACGTGGGTGAGGCTCCACTCGTCGACCGGCGAGTACGTCGCGTCACCGGTGCGGATCTGCGTGGTGACCTTGGTGAGCTTCTTGCGGGTCCAGAACGTCGGCGAGTTCTGGCCCGGGCACTTGGTACCGCTGGCGCAGTTCTGGTCCCACGGGACGTCGGGCCAGTCGGCGGCGGTGTCGTCCTTCAGCGCGCCGGCGGAGCAGTCCGTCAGGGAACCGACACAGCGTTCGGCGGTGCTGAAGAGCACCTGGGCGGCCGGCTTGTCCGCGTACGCCTTGCCGTCGCGCTGACCGTAGTCGATGCGCTTGAGGTAGCCGCCCCGGATGTAGGCCTTGCCGTTCTCGGTGGTCTTCAGGCCCTGGGTGTAGTAGTTCGTCTCCGTGCCGTAGAAGTACGACATGGCGTCGCCGTGCGGGTCGACGACGTAGTCGAGGTTCCAGCGCCAGGCCTGGGTGCAGTAGGCGTCGGCGAAAGTGGCGTTGTAGCAGGGTTCGCCGGAGTCGTCGCCGTAGACCGGCGTGGTCCAGGTGGAGTTCGTCGCCTCGTCACCGCTCGCGTATCCGGGCAGGTGGTTGAGTCCGAAGTAGTACTGGGTGCCGTCGGAGGTCGTGATCTTCCAGTACTCGCCGTTGTTGTCGCCGTTCGTGGCGGAGGTGAGGTGCTCGACCTTGGAGTTGTCGTCGGAGCCGATCCGCCACTCACCGGTCTTGTCGTCCTTGACGAGCTGTCCGGAGGTCCCTCCGGTGAGGGACAACGTGGCGTTGTCGAACGCCCAGCACTCGTCGCCGTTGGTGTCGTCGTGCCCGTCGTCGGCGCACGGCTTGTAGCTGCGCTCGATGTAGCCGGGGTCGTAGGAGAAGCCCTGGCCGATCCACGAGCCCTGGTTGTTGGTGGTCGCCGTCTGGCCGTCGATGGACTGGGAGTTGTAGCTCAGTCCGACCGTGGGCTGCAGGCCGCCGGGGACCGGCGGGACGGTCATGGGGTACGACCAGGTGAACGCGCCGGAGCTGGCGTCGACACCCCACTGCGAGGAGGGCGCGAGGCTGGTCGCCTTGTAGTCGCCGCCGTCACCGCTGCTGCCCGCCGTCGCCGCCACGACCGTGGCCGAGGAGCCGGTGGAGCCCGCTTCGAGCAGCTGGGTGGAGGGGCCGGAGGTGTCGGCCGCCGCCTGCACGGTCGCCGTGACCGTCTGCTTCGCCGCGTCGTTGCTGCTCTTCAGGTACGTCGGTGTGGAGCAGGACTTCTTGTGCGGCGTGGTCAGGACGCACGCCGGATACTGGGCGAGCCGGATCCTGGAGGCGTAGTCGCCGCCGTAGGCGCCCGCGAAGCCCGAGTAGTCGAGGGTGACGCGGGCGTCGCCCTTGGTGGTGCCACCGTCGGTGCGGGCGAGGGTGAACAGGACACCGTCCACGCCCGCCGTCCGGGCGGCCGCGCGGTCCAGCATGCGGACCTGGACGGAGTGCGCGCCCTTCTTCCCGCCGGCCGACTTCGCCGACAGCGGCAGGCCCTTGGCGCCGGCCGCCTTGCCGGACAGTCTGACCTCGGCGGCGCCGGCCTTGGGCCAGTGCGCCTTGTGCGTCGTGCGGACCGCGGCCTTCTTGGCCTGGTCGGTCCTCTTGAACGCCTTGGCCGCGACGTCGTGGCCGGGGACCGGCTTGTCGAGGCTGGTCTGGGTCTTCGGCCGGGTCAGGCCGTCGTGGGCGACGGCCTCGGGGACATAGGTCGGAAGCAGCCCTATGGACAGGGCCAGTCCGAGGACCAGCGCCGTCCGCCTTCGGCCGCGTCGCCAGGCCGGTCTGATCGACCGGAACCAGGGAGGCGAGGACATGAAGTCTCCATTGGATCAGGGGTGATGAAGGAAAAGGTGCGCACGCCGAGATGGGCGGGCGGCACCGAGGCCGCCCGCCCATGCACGGAGATGGTCAGGCCGGGGTCTCCTCGATGCTGGAGCCGCCCGGCAGCACCGCGACGGTGGTCACCAGTGAGGCGTCCAGCGGACCCTGGTACATGCGCACCTCGTCGACGGCACCGGAGAAGTACTCGCCCGCCGTCTGTCCGGTCAGCGCACGGCCGACCTGGAGGCTGGTCGTACTGAAGTCCCAGGTGTTGTCCCAGGAGGCGTCCGCCACCGCGGTGCCGTTGACGTACAGCAGCACGTCGCCGAAGACCGCGTTGTAGACCAGTGCGAGGTGGTCGCCGTCGCCCTCCGAGCTGGGCGGGTCGGCGTTGTCGAGCAGCGTGGTGGTCACGGGGGTCGCCGAGTCCGCGCTGGTCACCACGAGCTGCCAGCGGTCGCTGGAGGCCTGGTACCTGACCTTGATCGCGCTGTCGTTGGCGCCCGCCAGGGACAGCACCGTCTCGTCCGCGGCCGGGTTGGCCGACGCGAGGCGGGCGCGGGCGGTCAGGGTGAAGCTGTCCTGTGCGGAGAGCGGTCCTGTGGCGCGGGTGGCGTACGCGTCCGTGCCGTTGAGGACCAGGTTCCCGTCGCCCCACAGGGGCGGGGCCGGCGGCACGCAGTCCGGGTCGGCCTCGGGGTCGCAGGACTCGTCCGGTACGTAGATGGAGGCGCCTCCGCCGAGGGTGAGCCCGGTGCCGCCGTTCGTCTCGGGAGAAAGCCCGGCCGTGGCCTGGTCCAGCTGCCAGTAGGCCAGCTGGTGCGGCTGGATGCCGCCGAGTTCCTGTCCCTCGGTGGGCGGGATGACCCGGTCGTGGAACTTGACGTCGGCGACGCTGCCCTTGAACTGGTTGATGTAGCCGCCGGGCGAGAGCTTGCGTCCGATCTGTACGGCGCCCGTGGCGTTCCAGGTGGTGTGGCGGCCCTGGACGTCGTCTGCGACGAGGACGCCGTTGACGTAGAGCATCATCTTGCCGAGTTCGGCGTCGTACACGCCGATCAGATGCGTCCAGCTGTTGGCGACGGCCATCGCGCCCGAGACCTTCCAGGTGCCCAGCGACTCCATGTCGCTGAGGGGGATGCGGAAGGTCCAGGAGTGCGTGTCGACGTCGTATCCGAGTTCGAAGCCCGGCTGTGCCGTGCCGTCCTGGCTGACGACGGTCGCGTTCTGGGTGGGCAGCGTGGGCAGCATCACCCAGGCGCTCACCGAGAAGGTCTTGCCCGTGTCGACGGCGGGCGCGCCCGCGTCGAGGTAGGCGTTCTCGGTGCCGTCGAACGAGGCGGCCGTGTCGGTCGAGCCGAGCGGGCCCTGGGCGCCGAAGGTCACTCCGGAACCGGCGGTGGCGTCGGGTGTGCCACTGGAGCCGGCCGCCTTCGTGGCGCCCTTCGCGTCGCCGAGGGTCCAGCCGGCGACGGGTGCGCGGCCGTCGCTGACCAGGAAGACGTAGGCCGTCGGGGTCAGCTGCGCGTTGCCCGCGCCGTCGATGGCGGTGACGTGCAGGGTGTACGAGCCTTCGCTCGGCGGCATCCAGCGCACGGTGGCAGGGCCGCCGGTGACCGCGGGAGTCACCTTCCGCTTGGTGGTGTCGGCCTGCGGGCCGGTGAAGTAGTAGGAGTAGGCCGTCACGTCGGTGGACGGCGAGTCCATGGTGAAGGAGCCGTAGTCGCCGACGCCCGCGTGCCAGGCGTCGTCCGCCGGGTATTCGGCCGACGTGATGGCGGCGGACTTGGGCTTGTGGGTGTCGTAGATGAACTCGCAGCGCGTCTGGTCGCCGTCGGTGGACCAGGGGCCGTAGGCCTGCTGGTCGTAGCCCTGGACCTGCCAGGCGATGGTGGTGTTCTCCGGGATCGAGAAGCCCGGTTCGCCGTCGCCGGAGACGTCGTCGCCCACCTTGTACTTGAACGTGGCCTGACCGGTCTGGCCCGTGCCCGTGGTCGTCTTCTTCTGTGTCGTGGCGTAGTGGACGACCTCGGTGGAGCCACTGGTCCACCAGATCTTGAAGTGCGCCTGGAGGCTCTCGCTGTTGGAACCCGTGTCGTTGTGGTCGTAGTCCTTGATGACCGCGTACAGGGTCGGCGCCTCGGTCACGTAGTGGTCGGTGGCGTGACCGTACTCGCACGTGTCGCCGGGGACCATGCTCAGGTCGCTCTGGGCCGGCTCCAGCGGCGGCCTGTTGTACGTGACTTCCAGGTGCGCGTTGCCGCAGAACCGCTTCCAGTACGACGTGTCGGACTCACTTCCCGCCTTGAGGCGGAAGGTGGTGGTGCCCCAGCCGTTGTCGGCGGCCTTCTGAACGGTGCCGGTCACGCCGAAGCGCACGTTCTGGTTGGTCGAGGTGCACGAACCCGCTGTCTCCGTGGGCGACTTCGTGGCGATCGTCTCCTTGGACGAAGGCTGGTTCGACCAGGTGGTGGACGAGCTGATCGCGCTCGCACCGGTGCTGTTGACCCGGGCCAGCTGCACCTCGCGGGCGCTGGAGCTGTAGGTGAAGACCTGGGTCACGGCGAACTCCGCGCTGACGATGTCCTTGCCCGCGAAGGTGGCGGTGGGAATCGCGAAGAACTGCCGTTTGACGTCGGTGGAGCTGGCGCAGCGGTACGACACGTCGGCCGGGCACCGGCCCACGCCCTCGTCGTCGTCGAACTTCCAGAACGAGGTGCCCGAGTAGTACGAGGACACCATGGTCCAGGAGCTGCGATTGGCGGTCTTGACCACGGGGTCGATGTAGACCGGGTAGACCGTGTCTTTGCCGGTGAGCAGGCCGCTGTCGGGGGTCAGGGTCATGGCGTCCGACGTGACGTCCACGCCGACGTCGGCGACCCGGGCACCCTCGGGGGGCGTCTGGGTGCTCGTGTCCGCCGTGGCCGGCCGGTCGGTGGCGGCGTGGCTGGAGTCCCACATCACCGGTTGCGGCGCCTCGAAGACGGTGCCGCCGGAGCCGGCGTCGGTGGCGCTGAGACCGCCGTCCCCGGTCTCCTTCAGCTTCACCGACGAGGTGTCCAGCCCGAGCCGCAGCTTGTCGAGTTCGGGGTCGGCGGCCGCCTTGGCGTTCTTGACGACCAGCACGTGCGAGAAGCCCTCGGCGCTCGCGGTCACCGTGAGGTCGACGCCGGGCAGGACACCGGGATAGGTGGCGGTCGAGCCGTCGACCTTCGGCCGGGGCAGCCTCTTCGGCCAGTCGAGGGAGAGCGCACGCCCGTCCTGCTGGATCTCGGCGAAGGTCGTGTCGCCGCCGCCGGAGAACGACATGGCGGACAGGGCGGCCCTGGGCGCGTAGGAGCCGTTCTTCTGCCGGACCAGAGTGGTGTCGATGTCCTTCCACGTGCCGTCGACGCGGGTGCGCACGGGCTGGACGTACTCGTCGGTCGTGAACGTGCCGTCGGGGTTGGCGTAGGTGGTGCTGCGCTCGTCGCGCAGGCTGAGGATCTCCTGCCGGTGGCCGGACCGGTGGGCCGCGGCCTGGGCGGCGTTCGCGGTCAGCGCCGCGGGGCCCTTGGCCGGGTGCTTGTCCTTGACGGCCGTCGCCGTGGCGGCGGCCTGGCCCTCGGCCGGCACGGCGCTCAGCCCGGTCGCCAGCAGCGCCGCGAGCGCGGTCGCGGCGGCGACGCCTCGGCGTCTGCCGCTTCTGCGGAGTTTCATGGTGCGGTTGTTCCTTCTGCCCGAAGTCTGGTGACCGTCGTTCATCCGACCGTTCCGAACGCCTCGCCCGCGTCGGGCAGGCCGCCCTGGCCCGGCAGGTACGTCGTCGTACCGGTGCTGGTCGTCCCGTCGGCGTCCGTCCACGGCAGGACGTACAGCACGCCCTTCGAGGAGTCGGCGGCCTTGCTGAACGGCACGCCGACGTAGAGGTTCGTGCTGCCGCAGGCCAGGGCCATGCCGAGGTAGTCGCGTGCCGTGGCCATGCCCGGCAGGCCCGAACCGCGGGTGAGCAGCCTGTCGTTCGCGCCGATCGCGGCGTCCAGGGGGCGGAAGATCTGGATCGCCCCCGCGTCCTTGACGGTGGCGGTGTCCTTGCCGGGGATGCCGACGGCGAGCCGGATGTCGGCGCTCGTGGTGACGACGCCGGTGTCGGTGTTGGCGATCGTCACCCGCTGGCCCAGGAAGTCCCCGGCCACCGCGTCTCCTTCGACGTCCGGGGTGGTGGCGTCGGCCGACGCCATCTGCGTGACCGCCCCGGACGGCTGGACCCGCACCACCGTGACGCTGCCCGCGTCCGGCGTGGTCCCGATGTCCTCACCGGGGACGCCGATGGCGATGAGCGCGTCGGAGTTGTACGTCTGGTCGCTCGGCCGGTAGTTCGTCACGGAGATCGACGTGCCGAAGCCGTCACCCGCCTCGGGGACGCCCCCGATACCGGTGCTGTCCTGGTCGATGCCCACGAGGGGCGTGGGCCGCCCGCCGGAGAGGGTCTGGCTGAAGATCGCGACGCCGCCCGCGAAGGCCTGGTCGCCGATGGCCTCGCCGGGCGAGCCGACCGCGAAGTAGCGGTTCGTCCCGCCGACGGAGTAGCCGAACCGGTCGTTGGTCTCGACGTTGCCGGGTACGTTCGGGCTGTCCTCGTTCTCCGAGACGACGGTCGTCCCCTGGACGTATTCGACGCAGCCGGCGTCCCGGTAGGTGGTGCCGTCCACGGTGACGTCCTCACCGGGCACCCCGACGACCAGGTACGGCGCGCCGCTCGCGGCCGAGCCCGCCCGCACCGAGTAGCCGAACCAGTCGTACGCCTCGGTGGAGGTGGCCGGGTCGAGCTGTGTCTGGGTGTATTCGTCGATCTGCGAACCCGCGCCGATACCGGTCGGCGTGCCGTGGAAGACGTAGATCGCGCCGGCGTCGACCAGTTGCTTGCCGTCCTGGGCGATGTCCTCGAAGGGGGTGCCGACCACCAGGTCCGTGCATCCGTCCCCGTCGACGTCGTACGACGTGCGCGAGAACCCGAAGCCGTCTCCCTGCTCGGGAGTCGCGTTCATGCCGGGAAGAGCCTGGGAGAGCTCCGACACGCCTTTGCCGCCGCCGAGCACGATCCGCACGAGTCCGGCCTTCTTGGCTCCGTCCACCGTGGCGTCCGGGTCGGCGATGACCGTGTCGGTGATTCCGTCCCCGTTGAAGTCACTGGCCGTTCCGCCCGTGCACGTGGTCGCAGTCGCCGGGGGCGCACCCAGCGTCACGACCCCCATTGCCGTCAGGAAGACGCCGGCCGCCGTGGCCAGCGCTCCCGTCAGACGTGTACGCGTACGCACACCCCACCCCTAGTTGTTTTGCGGGGCCGCCCAAGTAAGGGCGGCCTGTGAATCACGTAAGGGTTGACTAAATATGAGCTGCATAAAAGACGTCAAGCAGACCGGGCGGCCGCGGGGACGCGGCGGCCCCACGGAATCCAGCCATTGGCGCCGCATGCACCTCAATGGACCGGACCGGATCCTTCCGTATCCAATGCCGGCATACCGAACGTCATCCGCGGTGGGATTGATGCCTGATCGTCCCGGTCCGGCCGGTGGGCGGGCGACGTCGGCATGGCGGAGGGGACGGCGCAGGTCAAGGTTTGTTGATGTCCAGGCTCGCGATCGCCGTCTTCGCCACCTCGCGGCCGCGGGCCGTGAAGTCGCCCTCGCCCGGGTAAGAGATGAGGATCCGGTACATGTCGCCGGACTTGGTGCGGTAGTAGAAGACCTGCAGTTCGCGCTTGCGAGGGTTCTGGCTGTCGTCCGTCGTGTAGTCGACGGTGTTCTGGGCCGCCTGCTCGCCGTGGTAACTGACCTTGTCGTCCGTGTGCGTCCGCGCGCCGCCGGGCATGTCGAGGTCGTAGTAGCCGTCGTTGCGGAACGTCTTGTCGTCGGCGTACATCTGGGCCGGTGCGGTGTGCTCGATGGTGTGCGAGGTGTCCTGGGACTTGCGGGCGAGGTTGACCCTGACCCACAGGGCGCCGCTCTCGTCCTCGTACATCACCCAGTTCTTGTCGCTGTCGTCCTTGCCGGGCCTGATGACGTGGTACGACGCCGGGGTGGCGACCGTGGCGCCGAGCGCGGCCTCCGTCCGCTTCTCGAAGCCTGGGGGCAGCGGGCCCGCGAACGGGTCGGCGAGCACCAGGTAGCCGGCGACCACGGCCGCGAGCAGCGCGGCGCCCGCACCGAGCCACGCCTTGGGGCCGATGCGGAAGGTGCGGGCGGGGGCGGTGGGCAGGGGCACCGGGCGGGTGGGCTCCGGCGGGGCGGGCGGCTGGGCCGGCGGCTGGGCGGCCTTCTCCAGCAGGGTCCGGACCTGGGCCGCCGTGGGACGGTGGGCCGGGTCCTTCTGGAGCAGGCCCGTCACGGCCTCGGCCAGCGGGCCCGGTGCGGACGGCGGGGCCGGGACGGCGTTGAGGACGGACTGCAGCGTGGCCGGGGTGTTGCTGCGACGGAACGGGGAGACGCCCTCGGTGGCGGTGTAGAGGACCACGCCGAGGGACCACAGGTCGCTCGCGGGGCCGGGACGCTGCCCCAGCACCCGTTCCGGCGCGATGTACTCGGGCGAGCCGACGAAGCCGCCGGTGTCCGTCAGATTGGTCTCGCCCTCGATCTGCGCGATGCCGAAGTCGGTGAGGACGACCCGGTCGTGCCGGCCGAGCAGCACGTTGTCGGGTTTGACGTCCCGGTGCAGGACGCCGGCCGCGTGCGCCGCCTCCAGCGCGCCGAGCACGTGCAGGCCGATCCGGGCCGCCTCGCGCGTGTCGAGGGTGCCCTCCTGGAGGGCGGCGCCGAGGGTGCGGCCCCGCACCAGCTCCATCACGATCCAGGGGCGTTCGTCGACGACCGCGACGTCGTGCACGTCGACCACGGCCGGGTGGTCGAGGCGGGCCGCCGCGCGGGCCTCGCGGCGCATCCGCTCGAACGCGTTGGCGCGTTCGCGCTCGGGAAGGTGTTCCGGTACGCGGGGCTCTTTGACGGCGACCTCGCGGTCCACCGTCTCGTCCTTGGCCCGCCACACCGTGCCCATGCCGCCGTGTCCCAGCTTGGCGAGCAGCCGGTAGCGACCGGCGATGAGCCGCCCGGCACCCGGATCCGCAGGGCGGGACGGGGCCGGTACGGCGGCGGGCGTGGCGTACGGATTCGGCGGGCCGGGCTGCGCGTTCGGCGGTTGCAGAACAAAACTCGTCGTGTCGTCGGCGCCGCGGCCGGATCCCCCGTCAGTACTCATGGTTCATCCATATCGCGCCATGCGCGTCCGAATCCACAGCGGGCGCCAACCGGTCACAGACCCGTGACCGAGAAGGTGTCGACGGCCACGTCGTAGTACTCCCGGGCCTCCCGCACCTGCCCGACCGGCGCCGAGACCCAGACGTCGTACATCCGGCCGCCCTCCTCCCAGCACAGGTCGTAGGTGTGGCGCGGGCCCTCGGCCGCGGTGTAGCCGTTCCAGGTGAACTCCCAGAGCGTGGCCGGATGTCCGCGGTGGGTGGTCCGGGTGAGCCGGCCGTCTCGGTATCCGGGGTTCGTCCGGGCGCCGGCCGCCGCCTGCCGTTTCATCACCGCCGCGGGGCCGCCCGGCTCGGGGTCGGCGACCTTGATGCCGAGGCGGAAGGTCTGCCCGTCGGACAGGTAGAAGACGCGCTCGCCCTGCGGGCTGCGGGAGAACCCGTCCGGTACGGCGAGGGAGAAGCCGCCGGGGTCCCGGGCGAGGTGGTAACCCGAGGGCACGGCGGGCGGTTTGGCGGCGGTCGGGGAACCGGTGGCCGACCTGGTCACGGTGACCGTCGGGCCCGGGGAGGCGCTGGGGCGCGTGTGCGGGACCGGGCTGCGGCTCGCCGTGGCGCCCGGAGTGCCGCCGCCCCCGTCCCCGCCGCGGTCGAACAGCAGCGCCGCCGCCGACACGCCCGCCCCGGCAACGGCGGCGACCAGCAGGGCGGCGATCAGCACCCCCCGCGTGGACTGCCGGCCGGTGGGCGGCGGCTCGGCGCGCTGCGACGCGAGGGCGGTGAGGGCGGGGTGCGGGACGTCGGCTTGCGTCGGGGTGTAGGGCGTGGTGTGCGTACGGTCGCCCGTGCCGCCGGACCTGGACGACGCGCCGCCGTCGCCGGTCTCGGGCGTGTGTCCCGTCTCCAGGAACGCCCACAGCATCCGCTCGGCCTCCGCCGCGTCCAGGCGGCGGTCCGGATCCCGCTCCAGCAGGCCCCGGACGACGGGCAGCAGCGGCGCGGCCTCGGCGGGTGGCCGGATCTCGGCGGCGACGACGGCGTGCAGGATGCCGCCGAGCGAGTCGCGCCGGAACGGCGACTCGCCGCTGAGCACCGTGCACAGCAGCGCGCCCAGCGACCACAGGTCGGACTCCGGCCCGGTCCGCACCCCGGACATCCGCTCCGGGGCGGTGTACTCGGGCGAGCCGACGAAGGACCCGGTCTCGGTGAGCGTCGTGGCGCCGGCGACCTGCGCGATACCGAAGTCGGTGAGCACCGCGCGGTCGGTTCCGGACTCCATCAGCACGTTGGCGGGCTTGATGTCCCGGTGCAGGACGCCCGCCGCGTGCGCGGTGCGCAGCGCACTGAGCAGGGCGATGCCGATCCGGGCGGCCTCGGTGGCGTCGACGGGTCCGCGCGCGCTGATCCGGTCGGCGAGCGAGCCGCCTCCGACCAGCTCCATCACGATGTACGGCCGCCCGTCGTGCTCCACCACGTCGTGCACGACGATGATGTGCGGGTGCCGCAGCTGGGCGACCGCCCGGGCCTCGCGGAAGGTGCGGTCACGGCGGCGGCGGGCGTCGTCGTCGGCGAGCGCGTCGTCCGGGGCGAGTTCCTTGACCGCCACCTGCCGGCCCAGGACCTGGTCGCTCGCCCGCCACACGACACCCATGCCACCGCGCCCGATCCGCTCCTGAAGGCGGTAACGGCCCGCGATCAGACGGAAGTCGTCCCCCAGGGTCCCCATGAGCCCCATCATGCCGCACCGGACGGATGCCCTCCGGGGATGCGACAGGCCAAGTATGCCTGTGCGAAGGCACCGACAGCCCGCCGCTCTGGTGTTCCACCGCCACGGCTGCACCCGTAAGAGCCGGTCTCCCTGCTCAATCCGTCTCGGGATGGCTGCTCACGGGGGACGGTACCCAGTCATGCACGCTTGATCGGGTGGCTTGAATCGCGCTGTCATGTGCATCATGAGGCCGCTATTTTCGCCGGATGGGAAACACACTCAAGCGTCTTTCCATCACAGGCGTCGCGGCGGTGGCGATATTCGCGACGACCACGGTGACCAACGCCAGCGCGGCGGGTGGCGGAGCCGCGTGCTCCGTGACCGGCGCATCGGGAAGTCTCACGTTCAGCAACTGGTCGGCCCACCACGTGAACATCAGCGGCTGGGTCAAGGACACCGCCGCGGATGGCCACCATGTGGCCATCAGATTCGTTTCCATAGACGACAACGCCGGATGGGTGACCGAGTGGGCCTGGCATTCCGAATACAGCGGAAAGGGCTCGACTGCCTCGTTCACCACCTACGCGTCGCCCAGCGGTGATCATCTCGACCACATCGGTGCGCAAGTGGCCGTCATGGAAGGGAGCAAGATAGTTCGCGCTTGCACAGACTACGCCTGAGTCCCGCACCGAAGCTCTTCTCGCCCTGATCGCCCGGCGATCAGGGCGAGCTTAGTCGTGTCGGCCCGCGGGGCAGGAGCCTCCCCCGGCTGTCCTCTTGGATCAACCCTCCTGGAAGCTGCGCAGCATCCAGCTGAACTGCTTCTTGGTGGTGCCCCAGTCGGCCGCCGGTGAGGCCGCGTAGATGGCGTACTCGGTGCCGTTGCTCTCCATGTACCCGACGTCGATCGCATGGTAGGGCCCCGGAAAGTAGTGCGGCGGGTCCTTGGCCAGCGCGTTCCACGTGTACTCCCAGCGGACGCCCGGCAGGTCGCGGAAAAGCTCCTTCTTGAACTTCAGCTGCTTGTAGTCGATCAGCCGCCGTGAGACCCGCTGGTCCAGGTTGCTCATGTGCTCGTACGCGGTGCGGAAGTCCGGCGCGGTGTCGACGGCGATCCGCACGAGGTGCTTGCCCTTGTCGGGCGAGTAGTCGACCTGCCGCAGGCCGTCCTGGTCGATGGAGACGGACCGCTTCCAGCCCTTGGGCAGGGAGATGCTGAAGCCGAAAGGATCGTGCCGGACCTGCCAGTTCGCCGGCACCGCGCCCCCGGGGTCAGGGGTGCTGCTCGCCGAGGGGGTCTGGCCGGAGGGCGTACCGGCGTCGCTTCCGCCCTGGTTGTGCCACCGCTGGAAGCCGACGGCCGCGGCTGAGCCCACTACGGCGGCGACCGCGATGACGAGTGCGAGGGTGCGCAGCCGTCGGCGGGGGCGGGGGGCTGTGGGACCACCGAGGGGGGTGCCGACGGGGGTTCCGGCGGATGCGACGGCCGTCGGGCCGGTGGTGGAAGGGCCCTGGGGCGCCGTGCCGGTGCCGGGGCCCGGGGTGGTCGCTCCGGTCGCGTACGGGCCGGTCGTATACGGGCCTGATGTGCCGCCCGTGCCCCTGAACCCGGCCGCCCCGTGCGGGTCCACGCGGGTGCCCGTCCCCTGGGTGGGGATGAACGCCTGGGCCGTGCTCGGGCGGCGGCCCTCCGCCGCCTCGGCGAGCATCAGCTCCGCCTCCTCGGCGCCCGGCCGCCGGTCCGGCTCCTTGCGGAGCAGGGCGGCGATGACGGGTCCGAGCGGACCGGCGTGACGCGGCTCGTCCGCCTCCTCCTCCACGACCGCCTGCATGGTGCCGAGCGGTGAGGTGCGGCGGAACGGCGAGCGCCCTTCGACCGCCGTGTACAGCGTGGCGCCCAGCGCCCACAAGTCGGAGGACGGGCCGGGGTCGTGGCCGCGCACGCGCTCGGGCGCGAGGTAGTCGACCGAGCCGACGACCTCGCCGGTGCGCGTGATCGTGGAGTCGCCCTCTATCTGGGCGATGCCGAAGTCGGTGAGCAGGACCCGGCCGTCCCGGCCGAGCAGCACGTTGCCGGGCTTGATGTCGCGGTGCAGCACCCCGGCCGAGTGCGCGGCGCGCAGGGCCCGCAGCACCCACAGCCCGATCCGCGCGGCCTCGCGCGGCTCGACCCGGCCGCGCTCCTTGACCTCGTCGGCCAGCGAGTTGCCCTCGACCAGCTCCATGACGATCCACGGCCGGCCGTCGTGTTCGAGGACGTCGTGCACGGTGACGACGGCGGAGTGGTTGATGCGCGCGGCGGCGCGCGCCTCGGCCCGGGTACGGGCCAGCAGGACGGCCCGGTCCGCGTCGGAGACGTAGAGCGCGGCGGTCAACTCCTTGACGGCGACCGTCCGGTGCAGCACCTCGTCGTAGGCGCGCCACACCCGGCCCATGCCGCCGCTGCCGATGGAATCGGCGAGCCGGTAGCGGCCCGCGACGAGCAGGCCCTGCATCTGATTCACGTTGCCCCGCAATGCTCTTGACAGGGTCAGACTAAGGACCGGTCAACCGTCAGGGAACAAGCGGGGTACCAAGGTGACAGCACTGTGACGGTTCGCGCCGCCGTACCCGCACGGGCTGTTCAACGCGTGTAGCGGTACGTCGCGGTAGCCTGCTCGTACAGCCGCGTCACCTCGTCCCGCTCGGCCTCCGGGCCGCGCACCTGCACGATGTGGTAGCGGCCGTCGAGCAGGATCGCCATGTTGCGTACGAACAGGTCGTGTCCCTGGTCGTCGGTCCAGGTGAACTGGCCCTCCGCCATGGTCCGTCCGCCCACCTCGATGGTGCGCAGTCCGGTCGCCGTGGCCCAGCTGGAGTCGCGGTACGGCTGGAGCTCGCGCTCCTTGTTCCGCTGGTAGGCCATCGGGTCGCCGCCGTACTGCGAGGCGCTGTCCCGGCCCGGGACGACGAGCAGTTCGAAACCGCCGTGCGCGTACACCACCTCGCCGCTGCCGTTCTTCGGGGAGCGGTCCCAGCCCTTGGCCACGGCCACCTTGAAGCCCTCGGGGTCGCTGCGCAGGGTGAAGCCGTCGGCCACGCTGCTGTCGCCCTGCGTCTGCGTCTCGGTGGAGGGGGCGGGGGTGCCGTGTCCGGTCGGGCTGGGGGTGTCCTGCCGCGCGGGCGCCGTGGGGGCCGGGCTCACCTGCCCGGCGCTGCCCGTGCGGTCGCCGCGGTCGCCGCTGTCGTCCTTCGGCATGAACAGCAGGGCGTACGCGACCGCGCCGGCCAGGAGCAGCAGGACGACCAGCAGCAGCGTACGGCCCAGGTGGTGCGGCGAACCCCGGTCGTCGCGGGCCCGCTTGTGCCGTCCGTGCGGACCGGCCGCGGGCAGCCCGGCGCGGCGCCGGCGCACCAGCTCACCGCGTCGCCGCACGATCGGCAGCCGGCTCGGGTCGGCGGGCGGGACGGGGACGACGTGCGCGCCGGCGTCGGGCTCGGGCGCGGACCGCACCAGGCTGCGCAGCCAGCCGCGCAGCTCCTCGAACTCCGGGCGCTCGGTGGGGTCCTGACGCAGCAGGGACTCCACGACCGGCCTGAGCGGACCACACTCCTCGGCGAACGCGGGCGGCTCGGCGCACACCAGCTGCACCAGCTCGGCCGTCGACTCCTCCGGATACGGCGCGTGCCCCTGCACCGCCCGGAACAGCAGCGCCCCGAGCGCCCACAGGTCGGTGGCGGGCCCGATGGGCGCCGCCAGCTGCCAGTTCTCGTGCACGGACCCGGCCTGCTCGGGCGCCCACCGCTCGGTCACCGGCCCCACGACGGTCATCCGCACCTGCCGGGCCCGCTCGGCCGCGAGCGCCGTGGCGGGCCCGCGCTGCGGGGCACCGGCCGGAAATCCCGACCGGGGGGCGGCGGGGGCGAGTTCGGCCGGCGGCACGGGCTCCCTGGACTGGGCGGGGAGAGCGGGGGCGGCCCCACCCGGACGTGCGGCCGCCTGGCCCGGCTCCGGTCCGCCGGGACCGGTGCGCGGGGCGGCGCCGTGCCAGGGGGCCCCTTGGACGCCGTACGGGTCGGCGATACGCCCCGGAGGCCCGGGGACCGGCCCGGCCGGATACGGTCGCTGCTCGCCGTCGGCCCAGCCCATGCCGGACGGATACGGCTGCTGCACCGCCCCGTTCGTTCGCTCCGCTCCGGTGTCGTCGTCCTCGGTGGAGGGGCGGGCCGCGGGGAGGGCGGCTCGGGTGTTCTGCTGGGCCTCCTGGACGCGGGCCGCGGCGCGGGCGCCCGCCCGGTAGGCGGCGATGGCTCCGGCCCGCGCGGCCCGGATGTCCTCGACGCCGTCGGCCGCGCTCCGGCCCGGCGCACCGGCGCCGCCCGCGCTCGGGGCGCCGCCGGACGTCCCGCTCGCACCCGGCACCGGCAGCCCGCCGGCGCCCCGTGCCTGGATGGCGGCCCGCCGGGCGGCCTCGGGATCGGCTTCGACCTGCGGCACGGCCCTCCCGGCACCCGGTCCGGCACCCGCTCCGGCGCTCGCCCCACCGCCCGGCCGGCCCGAACCGAGCGCGGCTGCCGGGTACGGGGCGGCCGTTCCCGAGGGCGTCGGGCCCGGAGCCGTCGGGCGCGGGCCCGTCGCAGGCGGGGCGTCGCCGCTCGTGCCGTAGCCGCCGAACTCGCCGTGTCCGGCCGCTCCCCCGGTACCCGGCTCACCGCCCTCCTCGGGCGGGACCGGGTCGTACCCGCACAGCGCCTCCTCCGCCGCGCCGACCGCGAGGCCGGTCAGCATGACGCGGCCGTCGTCGCAGACGAGGACCGTGCGGGCGGTGATGTTGCGGTGGACCCAACCGTGGCCGTGCAGGACGCGCAGGGCCATGAGGACGTCGGAGGCGACCTCCGCCGCACGGTACGGCGACAGCGGCTGCTCGGCCAGCATCGCGGCGAGCGGCCGGGCCGCCACCAACTCGCTGACGACCCACAGGGAGCCGCCCTCCGCGAAGACATCGAAGACCTGGTCCAGCCGGGGGTGGTCGGGGATGCGGGCTGCCGCCTGCACGGCCTCGACGGCGCGCCGCACCGCCGGGTCGGCCGGCTGCCGGGTCGCGGTCCGCCCGGCGGGACTCGGGCGCGCCCCGCGCTGCCGCGGGGTGAAGCCCTCGGGCAGCCCCTCCGCGTCGAGCACCTCCGCCTCGACGACCTCCGGCAAAGGCACCTGCCGGACCAGCACTTCCTGACCGCTGTAGGTGTCGAAGGCGCGGGTCTCGGTGAGTTCGTACTCGTCGGCGGGGGGCAGCGGCAGACGGTAGCGGTCGGCGAGCACCCGACCCGCATAGTCCTCCACGTTGCCTCCCCCGGCCGGCGGTTGGTCACATCCGTTCGCTTCTGGGCCCGTTCCGCCCGTTCCGCATACAGAGTGGATGCGTACGGTCCTCAACCATTCACGATACGTGCCGGAGGCAACCCGCACCGAGGGGATGACGGATTCTCACGTTTCAACTCCCGGCCGGATCCCGCTCACTGCTTGGGCTGGAAGGACTTGGTCAGGGTCCGCCAGGTGTCCTTGCGCAGATCGCTGTGCCAGTGGGTGTCCTTCGCCGTGTACATCAGCGCGTACCCCTGGTGGTCATTGACGACGAACCCGCGGTCGATGGTGCGGTACGTGGTGCCGCCGTCGACGTAGGTGAACTCCCAGTCGGCGGTGTTCCAGCCCCGGTAGCCGACCTTCTCTATGCGGATCCGGTGGTACTGGGAGCGCACCATGTACCCCTCCTGGTTCTTCCAGTCCGCCACCGGGTCCCCCTTGGGCGAACCGGTCCAGGCGACGAGGAGTTTCTGCCCGTCGGGGCCGGTGTACCGGTCGCCGGCCGATCCGGTGGACTGGTACTTCCAGCCCTTGGGGAGCCCGATGGAGTAGCCCTGGGTGCCCTGGTGCGTGGACGCCACGGGCGCGCTGCCGCCGTCCTTCGACGAGCCGGACGCGGAGTCGCCGGCGTCGTCCGCGTCCGTGCCCGTGTTCGCGCCCGCCGAACCGGTGTTGGCGGACGCCGAGGAGGTGCCGTCGGCCTGGGCCCCGCTGCCGGAACCCGCCTTGCCGTCGCCCTTGCCCTTGCCCTGGTCCGCCTTGCCGCCCTTGTCCTTCTTGGTGGACGCACCGCTGCTCGCCACGGCCTTGGCGCCGCTGCTCCCCTTGTCGCCCTTGTCGCCGCCGAGGGTCAGGGCCAGCACGGTGCCGATCACCGCGAGGACGACCACCACGGCGATGACGACCAGCGTCCGCTTGGGCACCACGTCGGTCAGCGGCGCCCTCGGCACCTGCCGCGGCGGCAGGTCCAGGTCCGGCGGCGGAACGACGGGCCAGCCCGAACTCGGCTTGGCGGCCTCGGGGTTCGAGGCGCCCGCCGCGCCTGCCGCACCCTTGGCACCCTGCGCCGGAGGGGCCGTGGGCCGGGCGGGCACCCCGCCGGCGGCACCCGCACCCGCACCCGCAGCGCCGGACGACGACTGGGCCGGCACGCTCGCCTTGCCCGAAGTCCGCCCCGGGTTCCCGCTCGGCGTGCCCGAGGCAGCCCCGGACCCGGCGGTCCCCGTCGCCGCCGTACCCCCGCCGCTCTTGGCTCGCGTCACCGCCGCCGCGCTCGCCGCGCCCGCCGCCTTGCGGACCGAACGCAGCGCCCCGCGCAGCTTGTCGGCGGCCTCCTCGCCCCGCTTGCCGTCGGGGCCACCGGACTGGGCGGGCAGCGGAACGACCCGCGTGGCGTCCATCGACTCGGGCTCGGGCGCGTGGAGCACGGTGTTGAGCAGGGCCCGCGCACCCGCGTCGTCCAGGCGCTGCGCCGGGTCCTTGTTGAGCAGGCCGAAGATGACGTCCCGGAGGGGGCCGGCGTTCTTGGGCTCCTCCAGCGGCTCGGTCATCACCGCGGTGAGCGTGGCGATCGCCGAGCCCTTGTCGTACGGCGGCGTTCCCTCGACCGCCGCGTACAGCAGGCCGCCCAGCGACCACAGGTCGGCCGCGGGGCCCGGCTTGTGGCCGCGGGCGCGCTCCGGGGAGATGTAGGAGGGGGCGCCGACGAGCATGCCGGTGGAGGTGATGGACGGGTCGCCCTCGACCTGCGCGATGCCGAAGTCGGTGAGGACGACCCGGCCGTCCTCGGCGATGAGCACGTTGGACGGCTTCACGTCCCGGTGCAGGATGCCCTCGCGGTGCGCGGAGCGCAGGACGTCGAGGATCGCGAGCCCTACCTCGGCGGCGCGCCGGGGCTCCAGCAGGCCGTCCTCGCGGATGGCCTCGGCGAGGGACTTGCCCTCGACCAACTCCATGACGATCCACGGCCGGTCGTCCTCGTCGACGACGTCGAAGACCGTGACCGCGCTGTTGTTGCGGATCCGGGCGATCGCCTTGGCCTCGCGCAGCGTGCGCGTGATCAGGCGCCGCTTCTCCTCCTCGTCGATGTTCGACGGGAACCGCAGTTCCTTGACGGCGACCGTACGGCCCAGGGTTTCGTCCTCGGCCCGCCACACCGTGCCCATGCCGCCGCGGCCCAGTACGTCTCCCAGCCGGTAGCGACCGGCAAGGAGACGACGCTCGCTCTTGTCCTGACGAGTCTCCTGACGGGATGTCCCCGCCCGCTCCGCCTCCGACATGCGTCCCCTCATAACCCGCCCTGACAGAGCCTTCATTGTCCCTCACCCGACAAGTGCCCGACGCCCAGGGTGCCGGGCGCCCGGAGCCGGGCCCGCGCACCCCGGCCGACCCGGTGAACATGGGGCTCCGGTTGCCGGGATGATGGTGATTCAGGCGCTCTCCTCCCCCCTCCCGCGGCTACAGCGGGACGATGTCCGGGGCGCCCAGGCGGGCCGCGTCCGCGGTCAGGTCGTCCGGTTGGCGCTGCGACTCGCGTTCGGCCTCGACCCGCTTCTCGTAGTGCTCGACCTCGCGTTCGATCTGGCCCTTGTCCCAGCCGAGGACGGGGGCCATGAGTTCCGCCGCCTCGCGGGCGCTGCGGGTGCCGCGGTCGAAGGTCTCGATGGAGATGCGGGTGCGGCGGGTGAGGACGTCGTCCAGGTGGCGGGCGCCCTCGTGCGAGGCGGCGTAGACGACCTCGGCGCGCAGGTAGTCGTCGGCGGCCTGCAGCGGGGCGCCCAGGGCGGGGTCGCCCGCGATGAGGTCGAGGAGTTCCTCGGCCATGGAGCCGTACCGGTTGAGCAGGTGCTCGACGCGGACGACGTGGATGCCGGTGCGGGCGGCGATGCGGGCCCGCGCGTTCCACATGGCCCGGTAGCCCTCGGCGCCGATCAGCGGGACGTCCTCGGTGACGCAGTCGGCGACGCGCATGTCCAGCCCGTGCACGGCCTCGTCGACGGCGTCCTTGGCCATCACGCGGTACGTGGTGTACTTGCCGCCCGCCACGACCACCAGGCCCGGCGCCGGATGCGCCACGGTGTGCTCGCGGGACAGCTTGCTGGTGGCGTCGGACTCACCGGCCAGCAGGGGCCTCAGCCCGGCGTACACGCCCTGTACGTCGTCGCGGCTGAGCGGCACCCGCAGCACCGAGTTGACGTGTTCCAGCAGGTAGTCGATGTCGGCGCTGGAGGCGGCCGGGTGGGCCTTGTCGAGGTCCCAGTCGGTGTCGGTGGTGCCGACGATCCAGTGCCGGCCCCAGGGGATGACGAACAGGACGGACTTCTCGGTGCGCAGGATCAGCCCGGTGGTGGAGTGGATGCGGTCCTTGGGCACGACCAGGTGGATGCCCTTGGAGGCGCGGACGTGGAACTGGCCGCGCTCCCCCACCATGGCCTGCGTGTCGTCGGTCCACACGCCGGTCGCGTTGACGACCTGCTGGGCGCGGATCTCGTACTCCCCGCCGCCCTCCACGTCCTGCACACGGGCGCCGACCACCCGCTCGCCCTCGCGCAGGAACCCGGTCACGCGCGCGCGGTTGGCCGCCTTCGCGCCGTACGACACCGCCGTGCGGACCAGGGTGGCGACGAAGCGGGCGTCGTCCATCTGCGCGTCGTAGTACTGCAGGGCGCCGACGAGGGCGTCCTTCTTCAGGCAGGGGGCGACGCGCAGGGCGTGCCGGCGGGTCAGGTGGCGGTGCAGGGGCAGGCCCCGGCCGTGTCCGCGGGCCATCGACATCGCGTCATAGAGGGCGACGCCCGAGCCCGCGTACAGCCGCTCCCAGCCCTGGTGCTGGAGCGGGTAGAGGAACGGCACCGGTTTGACCAGGTGGGGGGCGAGCCGCTCCAGGAGCAGGCCGCGTTCCTTGAGGGCCTCGCGGACCAGGGCGAAGTCCAGCATCTCCAGATAGCGCAGGCCGCCGTGGATCAGTTTGCTGGACCTGCTGGAGGTGCCCGACGCCCAGTCGCGGGCCTCGACCAGGCCGGTGGCCAGGCCTCGGGTCGCCGCGTCCAGCGCGGTGCCGGCGCCGACCACTCCGCCGCCGACCACCAGCACGTCCAGCTCGCGCTCCGCCATCGCCGCCAGTGCCTCGGCCCGCTGCGCCGGCCCCAGAGTCGCTGTCCTCACCGCTGCCTCCCGCTGTCGCGCACCGCTTCTTCCCGGTCCGGTCCCCTTCGGCCCACTCGCCTCCTCCTGCCCAAAGTCCTCCTGTCCAAAGTCTGACCGGGATGCGCGGCTTCAGCCAGCCGCGCTCCCAGCCTGTGGACAACTCACGGGCGACGCCCCGAAAACCCGCGTAACCGCTGGCCCGACACACGAACAGAATCCCGCATAACGGTCATATTTACTCCTAGTCTGACAGTGCACTCGCTCATGCTGTCCACAGCGGTTGCGCACCTGTCCCGCTTCGGTTATTGGGAAGGACGGCCCACGCCATGCCCGCAGATCTCGCCGTCATCGGACTCGGTCCCTACGGCCTGCCACTGGCCCAGGCCGCCGTCGCCGCAGGCATCCCCACCCTCGGGTACGCCACCGGCCCCGAGGCCGGTTCCCTCAGCCCCGCCGAGCTGCGCCGGATGCACGCGGCGGGCTTCCGGCCCACGGACGACCCGGCCCACCTCGGCCGCGTCCGCACCGCCGTGATCTGCGCGCCGACCCCGCGCGGCGCCGACGGCGGGCTCGACCTCGGGCAGGTGGAAGTGGCGGCCCGCGCGCTCGCCGAGCGGCTCCGCCCGCACACCACCGTCATCCTGGAGTCATCGGTGCTGCCGGGCACCACCGAGCGGTTCCTGCTGCCCCTGCTGGAGAAGGGCTCCGGACTGCGCGCGGGCCGCGACTTCCACCTCGCCTACTCCCCCAGCCGGGCCGACCCCGGCAACCGCGACCACACCCCGGCCAACACCCCGAAGGTCATCGGCGGTCTCACCCCGGCCTGCACCGAGTCGGCCGCCGCGTTCTACGGGCGGCTCACCGACAAGGTCGTCCGCGCGCGGGGGCTGCGCGAGGCGGAGACCGTGCAGCTGCTGGAGACCAACTACCGGCACGTCAACATCGCACTCGTCAACGAAATGGCCGTCCTCTGCCACGACTTGGGCGTCGACCTGTGGGACGTCATCCGGTGTGCGGAGACCAAGCCCTTCGGCTTCCAGGCGTTCCGCCCCGGCCCGGGCGTCGGCGGCCACGCCGTCCCGCAGGACCTGACCGGGCACGCCGGCGGCACCCTGCGCATGGTGGAACTGGCCCAGCAGGTCAACCACCGCATGCCCCGGTACGTCGTCCAGCGCGCCGCCACCCTGCTGAACGAGCACGGCAAGTCCGCGCGCGGGGCACGCGTGCTGCTGCTCGGCGTCACCTACAAGGCCGACCTCGCCGACCAGCAGGGCACGCCGGCCCAGGAGATCGCCGTACGGCTGATGGAACTCGGCGCCTCCGTCAGCTACCACGACCCGCACGTGGCCTCCTGGAGCGTCCTGGACCGCCCGGTCCCGCGCGCGGACTCCCTCTACGAGGCCGCCGCCGACGCCGACTTGACGATCCTGCTCCAGCAACACCGCACGTACGACCTCCAAGGCCTGTCGGTGAAGGCCCAACTCCTGCTGGACACCCGGGGTGCCACACCGACGGGAGCGGCCCACCGGCTCTGATGCGCGCCGGATCGGTGTCCCGGGCCCGTCACGAACGGAAAACAGCCGGGGGCGTTGTCGGCCCCGGCTGTTAGTCTCCCCTGGCTCGCGCATAGCGGGCACACAGTTTGCGCGAGCGCACATCCGTTCGATCGTCCAGTTGTACACAGCACGGGGGGACTCCTGTCATGAGCCAGTCATATCCGCCGCCGCAGCAGCCCGGTCCGGCCGGCGCCAACCCTTACGCCCAGCAGCCGCCGGTCGGCGCCCCCGCGCCCTACCCGGCGCAGCCCGGTGCCCCGGCCGCGCCGTACCCCGCCCAGCCCGGCGCCTTCGCGGGTCCGCCGGCGCCGCCCGCGCCGGGGCGGAACAACCTGGCGCTGGGGCTGATCGCGGCGGTCGCCGCGGCGCTGGTCGTGGGCGCCCTCTACGGCGTCGTCATCGGCCTCACCAAGCACGAGATCGGCTGGGCCGCGGTCGGCGTCGGCTTCGTCATCGGTGTGGCCGCGGGCAAGGCCGGCGGCCGGAACCCGGTGGTCGCGATCGCCGCCGCCGTGCTGGCGCTCGGCTCGGTCTACCTCGGCCAACTGGTCGGCGAGGCCATGATCGGCGCAGATCTGCTGCACGTCAGCTTCTCCGAGCTGTTCTTCCAGCACTTCGACCTGGTCCAGCAGGGCTGGAAGTCCGACGCGGACCCGCTGACCTTCGTCTTCTTCGCGATCGCCGCGTTCGCCGCGTTCTCGGGCACGAAGAAGGCCGCCGCATAACACGCACGCACGCGAGAAGGGCCCGGCACCGCGCGGTGCCGGGCCCTTCGCCGTCGTGGCGGCGTTGCGCGGGTCAGCGCTTGTGCTGGCTGTCGGCCACCGTGACCTCGACCCGCTGGAACTCCTTCAGCTCGCTGTAGCCGGTGGTGGCCATGGCGCGGCGCAGGGCGCCGAAGAAGTTCATGGAGCCGTCCGGGGTGTGGGACGGGCCCGTGAGGACCTCCTCGATGGTGCCGACCGTGCCGAGGTCGACCTTCTGGCCGCGCGGCAGCTCCTCGTTGACGGCCTCCATGCCCCAGTGGTGGCCCTTGCCGGGCGCGTCCGTGGCGCGGGCCAGCGGGGAGCCCATCATCACCGCGTCGGCGCCGCAGGCGATCGCCTTGGGCAGGTCGCCGGACCAGCCGACGCCGCCGTCCGCGATCACGTGCACGTACCGGCCGCCGGACTCGTCCATGTAGTCGCGGCGGGCCGCCGCCACGTCCGCGACCGCGGTCGCCATGGGGACCTGGATGCCCAGCACGTTGCGCGTGGTGTGCGCGGCGCCGCCGCCGAACCCGACCAGGACGCCGGCCGCGCCGGTGCGCATCAGGTGCAGGGCGGCGGTGTAGGTGGCGCAGCCGCCGACGATCACCGGGACGTCCAGCTCGTAGATGAACTGCTTCAGGTTCAGCGGCTCGGCGGCGCCCGACACGTGCTCCGCGGAGACCGTCGTACCGCGGATGACGAAGATGTCCACGCCCGCGTCCACGACCGCCTTGGAGAACTGGGCGGTGCGCTGCGGGGAGAGCGCGGCCGCCGTGACCACGCCGGAGTCGCGCACCTCCTTGATGCGCGCGCCGATCAGCTCCTCCTTGATGGGGGCCGCGTAGATCTCCTGCAGGCGGCGGGTGGCCCGCTCGGAGGGCAGCTCGGCGATCTCGTCCAGCAGCGGCTGCGGGTCCTCGTGCCGCGTCCAGAGGCCTTCGAGGTTGAGCACGCCGAGGCCGCCCAGCTCACCGATGCGGATCGCGGTGGCCGGGGAGACGACCGAGTCCATGGGGGCGGCCAGGAAGGGCAGCTCGAAGCGGTAGGCGTCGATCTGCCAGGCGATCGAGACCTCCTTCGGGTCCCGCGTACGGCGGCTGGGGACGACGGCGATGTCGTCGAAGGCGTACGCCCGGCGGCCGCGCTTGCCGCGCCCGATCTCGATCTCAGTCACGTCTGTGGCCTTTCCCTGATGCGTTGCAGCGTCTTCCAGTATCGCCGACGGGTACGACAGCGGCGGCCCCGGATGCTCCGGGACCGCCGTCGGTTCACGTCTCGCGCGGCGTCACGCGCGCGGGGGCGTCGCGTTCACGCGCGCGTGGGCGTCACTTCTTGCTGCTGTAGTTGGGCGCCTCGACCGTCATCTGGATGTCGTGCGGGTGGGACTCCTTCAGGCCCGCCGAGGTGATCCGCACGAAGCGGCCCTTGGACTCCATCTCCTCGACGGTGGCGGCGCCGACGTAGCCCATGGTCTGGCGCAGGCCGCCGACGAGCTGGTGCAGGACGTTGGCGAGCGGACCGCGGTAGGGCACCTGGCCCTCGACGCCCTCGGGGACGAGCTTCTCGTCGGTGGTGACCTCGGCCTGGAAGTAGCGGTCCTTCGAGTACGACTTGCCCTGACCGCGGGACTGCATGGCGCCGAGCGAGCCCATGCCCCGGTACGACTTGAACTGCTTGCCGTTGATGAACAGCAGCTCGCCCGGGGACTCCTCGCAGCCGGCGAGGAGGCTGCCCAGCATCACCGTGTCGGCGCCGGCGACCAGCGCCTTGCCGATGTCGCCCGAGTACTGCAGGCCGCCGTCGCCGATCAGCGGGATGCCGGCGGGGCGGGCCGCGAGGGACGCCTCGTAGATGGCCGTGACCTGGGGGACGCCGATGCCGGCGACCACGCGCGTGGTGCAGATGGAGCCGGGGCCGACGCCCACCTTGATGCCGTCCATGCCGGCGTCGATCAGCGCCTGGGCGCCGTCGCGGGTGGCGACGTTGCCGCCGACCACGTCGACGTTCACGCTGGACTTGATCTTCGCCATCCAGCTCAGGGCGTTGCTGTTGTGGCCGTGGGAGGTGTCGACGACCAGGAAGTCCACACCGGCCTCGGCGAGGCCCTGGGCGCGCTCCAGCGCCTCCGGGCTGGCGCCGACGGCGGCACCGACGAGCAGCCGGCCCTCGGCGTCCTTCGCGGCGTTGGGGTACTTCTCGGCCTTGACGAAGTCCTTGACCGTGATCAGGCCCTTGAGGACGCCGTCGCCGTCCACCAGGGGAAGCTTCTCGATCTTGTGCTTGCGCAGCAGCTCCATGGCCTCGGGACCGGAGATGCCGACCTGGCCGGTGACCAGCGGCATCGGGGTCATGACCTCGTGCACGCGCCGGGTGCGGTCGCTCTCGAAGGCCATGTCGCGGTTGGTCACGATGCCGAGGAGCTTGCCGGCCGGGTCGGTGACGGGGACACCGCTGATGCGGAACTTCGCGCACAGCGCGTCGGCCTCGGCGAGGGTGGCCTCCGGGTGCACGGTGATCGGGTCGGTGACCATGCCGGACTCGGACCGCTTCACCAGGTCGACCTGGTTGACCTGGTCCTCCACGGAGAGGTTGCGGTGCAGCACGCCGACGCCGCCGAGGCGGGCCATCGCGATCGCCATGCGGGACTCGGTCACCTTGTCCATCGCCGCCGACAGCAGCGGGATGTTCACCCGGACGTTGCGGGAGATACGGGACGAGGTGTCGGCCGCGTTGGGGAGCACCTCGGATGCGCCCGGCAGCAGCAGCACGTCGTCGTAGGTCAGCCCGAGTGTCGCGAATTTACCGGGCACTCCGTCGACGTTTGCAGTCATGACACCTTCCCCATGGCCTTGATCGGTGCGGATGTCCATGCTAACGGGAAGCGGCGTTAGCAAATTCCACGGTGCGAGACGCCTTCGGGCTTCGTATGTTCGTACGACGACGTGTTCGTACGACGATGCTGCGGCTCTGGGCCCTGTACGCCCCTACTGTTCGGCGAGCGCCCTCAGACGGCTCAGGGCGCGGTGCTGGGCGACCCGGACCGCGCCGGGTGACATTCCCAACATCTGGCCCGTCTCCTCCGCCGTCAGGCCCACCGCGATGCGCAGGAGGAGCAGTTCGCGCTGGTTCTCGGGCAGGTTGGCGAGGAGCTTCTTGGCCCACTCGGCGTCGCTGCTGAGCAGGGCGCGCTCCTCGGGGCCGAGGGAGTCGTCCGGCCGCTCGGGCATCTCGTCGGACGGCACCGCCGTGGAGCCGGGGTGCCGCATGGCGGCGCGCTGCAGGTCGGCGACCTTGTGGGACGCGATGGCGAAGACGAACGCCTCGAAGGGGCGGCCGGTGTCCCGGTAGCGCGGCAGCGCGAGCAGGACGGCGACGCAGACCTCCTGCGCGAGGTCCTCCACGAAGTGGCGTGCGTCGCCCGGGAGCCGGGACAGCCGCGTGCGGCAGTAGCGCAGCGCCAGGGGGTGGACGTGGGCCAGCAGGTCGTGCGTGGCCTGCTCGTCCCCGTCGACGGCACGATGCACGAGGCCGCCGATCACCCCGTGGGCCGTGCCGGCCTCGTCGTCGCGCATCGGTCCATCGTGCACTGTGGCCGTCCGGTCCGTCGCATCGTGCTCGTGGTTGTGCACCGAAGCGTTATGAGCAGGTGCGCCGGCACTCATTCCTCGCGCCCTCCCCTTCCGCTCGACCGACTTGTCCCCGAGAGACTCCACCTCTCAAGCATGCGGCATCGCCGCGAAAACGGTGTCCCTCCGGGGGTTGGCCGACGATTCGGTGCGGCCCTGTGGAGATCTGCGGGCCCGTTGTGGCTGGTCGCGCCCACGCGGCGAGGCCCCGGATCGACACGGCCCGCGCCCCTTGGGGGGGTGGCCCCCCGGTAAATGGGTGCAGGTGCGTCGCGGCTTGTCGCGCAGTTCCCCGCGCCCCCGGGTGGGTTGCCCTGACCGGTGTCCAGTAGGTGCCCGGCATCGGTCGCACCGTACCTTGCGGCCGGGGGCGACTGCGGGTCCGTTGTGGCCGGTCGGGCCCACGCGGCGGAGCCGCAGATCGACACGCCCCCGCGCCCCTGGGTGGGTTGCCGCCATCGGTGTCTTGAAGCGGTGACCGCGACTCCGAGTGCCTGCTCGGTGCCGGGCAGAGCCATCACCCCAGGGGCGCGGGGAACTGTGCGACCAGCCACGACGGGCCCGCAGATGCCCTACGAGCGCAGCCCCGTAGGGGAGCGCAGGGCAACGGCGGAGCCGGCCGCACCCGGTGAGGGGAACACGGCCGGGGTTGCCGCCCAGGCGTTCAGCGGACCAGGCCCCAGCGGAAGCCGAGGGCCACGGCGTGGGCCCGGTCGGACGCGCCGAGCTTCTTGAACAGGCGCCGCGCGTGGGTCTTCACGGTGTCCTCGGAGAGGAACAGCTCACGGCCGATCTCGGCGTTGGAGCGCCCGTGGCTCATACCCTCCAGCACCTGGATCTCGCGGGCGGTGAGCGTCGGCGCCGCCCCCATCTCCGCCGAGCGGAGCCGGCGCGGCGCGAGCCGCCAGGTCGGGTCGGCGAGCGCCTGCGTCACCGTGGCCCGCAGCTCCGCGCGGGAGGCGTCCTTGTGGAGGTAGCCACGCGCGCCCGCCGCCACCGCGAGCGCGACGCCGTCCAGGTCCTCGGCGACCGTGAGCATGATGATCCGGGCGCCCGGGTCGGCGGACAGCAGCCGCCGCACGGTCTCCACGCCGCCCAGACCGGGCATGCGTACGTCCATCAGAATCAGGTCGGAACGGTCGGCGCCCCAGCGGCGGAGGACTTCCTCGCCGTTGGCCGCCGTCGTCACGCGCTCGACGCCGGGCACGGTCGCGACCGCGCGACGGAGCGCTTCTCGGGCAAGCGGGGAGTCGTCGCAGACGAGGACGGATGTCATGACCGCCCTCCGCAGCTGATGCGCGTCACCTTGAGCCTCCAGGCTGGTACGGAATCGTCACCTGTGCGGTCGACCGTCTCGGACGCCTGCCCGAGCTCTTGTGTTTTCAACCGCCTCCGCACTCTCAACGACGGTCACTCGAAAGAGTTACGGGGCCGCGTGCCGTCTTCGGCACTCTACGTGAGGGCGCGCACACGGTGCAGACATGCGCGTCGGACTCTCGACTTTTCATCACAACCTATGCCCCATTCAGACCCTTTTCTTCCCGTTCAGTGGTGTCCGGGGCTAGATTCGCAATGAGTCATATTTTCATCTCCTTAGACCGGAGATGTACGGTCGTTGGCACCGTATCCGCCCAGAACGGCTACAAGGGGTCACGTAATGGCAGATTTCTCCCGCCTTCCCGGACCGAACGCGGACCTGTGGGACTGGCAGCTGCTCGCTGCCTGCCGCGGGGTGGACAGCTCTCTCTTCTTTCACCCGGAGGGCGAGCGCGGGGCGGCTCGGAGCGCTCGCGAGAACTCGGCCAAGGAGGTCTGCATGAGGTGCCCGGTCCGTGCGCAGTGCGCGGCGCACGCGCTGGCGGTGCGCGAGCCGTACGGCGTGTGGGGCGGCCTGACCGAGGACGAGCGTGAGGAGCTGATGGGACGGGCACGCAACCGCCTGGTGACCGCGTCGGCCACCGGTGGGGGTGTCTCTCCCGACCACTGAAGGAACGTTTCCGCATCCATGGCAGTCCGGATGCGGCCCGCCATCCGCACCACAGGGGCACGCGCACGCGTGCCCCTGTTCTCATGCCCCCTGGGAGCGCCCCGCCGCCCGTGCCAGCTGTTCCAGCGTCGCCGCCACCGCCGGCACCTGGGCCAGGTCGGGCAGGGTGAGGGCGACGATCTCCCGCCGGACCGACGGTTCCAGCGCCACCGTCCGCACCCCCCGGGGCCGTACCGACTCCACCGCCAGCTGGGGCAGTACGGCGACGCCCAGGCCCGCGCCCACGAGGCCCACCACGGCCGGGTAGTCGTCCGTGGCGAAGTCGATGCGGGGCGTGAAGCCGGCGCTCTCGCACACCTCCACCAACTGGCCCCGGCAGCGCGGGCAGCCCGCGATCCAGGGCTCCTCGGCCAGCTCGGCGATGGCGACGGACTCCGCGCGCGCGAGGCGGTGCCGTTCGGGCACCAGGCCGACCAGACGGTCCGTCAGCAGCGGCCGTACGACGAGGTCGTCCCAGTCCTCCGCGACCGCCGCGCCCTCGTAGCGGAAGGCCAGCGCCAGGTCGCAGTCGCCCTCGCGCAGCAGTGCCGCCGACTTCGGGGGCTCGGCCTCCTCCAGGGAGACGCGGGTGCCGGGGTGGGCGGCGCGCAGGGCGGCCAGCGCGGTGGGGACCAGGGTGGAGCTGCCGCTGGGGAAGGAGACCAGCCGGACCCGGCCCGCGCGCAGGCCGGCGATGGCGGCGACCTCCTCCTCGGCGGCGGTGAGGCCGGCGAGGATCCCCGAGGCGTGCCGGACGAGGGCCTCGCCGGCCTGGGTCAGGCGCATCTCGCGGCCGTTGCGGACAAGCAGCGGGGTGCCCACGGAGGCCTCCAGGGCCTTCATCTGCTGGCTGACGGCGGGCTGGGTGCAGCCGAGCTCCCGCCCCGCCGCCGAGAAGGAGCCGGTGGTGGCGACGGCGCGCAGGACACGGAGATGACGGGCCTCTATCACCCCTCAAGCATAAGCCAGACTTGGACATGTCTCGCGATATTCACTCGACGCTTTGAGGTGGCGTCCCGTACCGTGCGGTCATGAAGCTTCTCTCGGTCAATCTGGGCCGTCCGCAGCCGGTGTCGTACACGGACCAGGCGGAGGGTGTCACGGGCATCGACAAGCGGCCCGTCGACGGCCCGGTGCGGGTGACCGCCCCGGGGCCCAGCGGCGTCGGCGGCAGCGGCCTGGCCGGGGACGCGGTGTGCGAACTGCGCTACCACGGCGGGGACGACCAGGCGGTGTACGCGTTCGCGCGCGCGGACCTCGACGAGTGGGAGCGCGAACTCGGCCGGCCGCTGGCCAACGGCCAGTTCGGCGAGAACCTCACGACGGACGGGTTGGACGTCTCCGGGGCACTGATCGGCGAGCGCTGGAGGATCGGCTCCGAGGTGGTCCTGGAGGTGACCTCGGGGCGGGTCCCGTGCCGTACGTTCCAGGGCCACATGGACGAGCGTGGCTGGGTCAGGAGATTCACCCGGAAGGGCGCGACGGGCGCCTATCTGAGGGTGATCGAACCGGGTGAGATACGGACGGGCGACCCGATCCGGATCGTGTACCGGCCGGAGCACGGGGTGACGGCGGCGATGGAGTTCCGGGCGACGACCACGGAGCACGAACTGCTGCCCCGCCTGCTGGCCGCGGAGACGGCCCTGCGCGCGAGGTCACTGGCCAAGGCCCGCAAGTACGTGCAGCAGAACGGGAGCTGACGAGCCGTCGGGCAGCAAGGCTCGCAGCGCGACGGCGACCCGGCCGACGGCGGGGCTGAGAGGCCGTCAGCACCCGGCCCTCCGGCGGTCCTCCCCCGGCGTCCGGCGAGCGGACGCTGTCAGTCCGGGTCACTACCCTTGCGCCATGACAACGGCTCTGATTACGGGATCGACCGCGGGGATCGGTGCCGCGTTCGCGCGGCGCCTGGCGGCTGACGGGCACGACCTCGTCCTGGTGGCACGGGACACCCGGCGGCTGCGCGAGCAGGCGACGGAACTGCACGACCGGCACGGCATCGAGGCCGAGGTGCTCACCGCCGACCTGGCCGAGGACAAGGGCATCGAGACGGTGGCCGAGCGCCTCGGCGACCGCCGCAACCCGGTCGACCTGCTGATCAACAACGCCGGTTTCGGAAACAAGGGCCGCTATCTGGACGTGTCGATGGCGGACGAGCTGCGCATGCTCAAGGTGCACTGCGAGGCCGTGCTGCGGCTGACCTCGGCGGCGGCCGACGCGATGCGGGAGCGCGGGCGCGGCGGGGTCGTCAACGTGGCCTCGGTGGCGGCCTTCGTGCCGAGGGGGACGTACGGCGCCTCCAAGGCGTGGGTCGTGCAGTTCACGCAGGGCGCGGCCCGGGACCTGGCCGGCAGTGGCGTCCGGCTGATGGCCCTGTGCCCCGGCTTCGTGCGCACCGAGTTCCACCAGCGGGCTGGGATGGGCACGGACAACATCCCCGGCTGGATGTGGCTGGACGCGGACAAGCTGGTGACGGCGGCGCTGGCCGACCTCGCGCGCGGGAAGTCGCTGTCGATCCCTGCCGCCCGGTACAAGACGCTGATGGGCCTGGCGAAGGTGGCCCCGCGCGGGCTGCTGGGCGGGATCTCCTCCCGGACGGGCCGCAGGTACGGCCCGCGATAGCCGCCGAACGCAGCCGCGGGGCTCGGCAGGTGAGGACGTCACTCCGGTGGGAAAATGGGCGGGACGATAACCGGACCACGGGGGCCGGAGGCGGCGTCATGACCTTCGTACAGCTCATCGAGTGCAGGACGAGCCGGCTGGACGAGATGAACCGGCTGATGGACGACTGGGTCGAACAGACCAAAGGAAAGCGGACGGCGACGCACGCGCTGGTCGGCAAGGACCGCTCGGACGCGTCGCACATCGTCGAGGTGGTGGAGTTCCCGTCCTACGAGGAGGCGATGCGGAACTCGCAGCTCCCGGAGACCGGCAGGATCTTCGAGAACCTGGTCGCGCTCTGCGAGGAGACACCGACGTTCACCGACCTTGACGTCGTACGGGACGACCTGCTGGCCGACATCGCGGTGCGGCGGTTCTTCGAGGCGCTCTCCGCGCCCGGTGAGCTGTCCCCCCTCAACGACCTGCTGGACGAGGACGTCCACAGCCACGACCCGGTCAACCCGCAGGACACGATCGGGCTGGACGCCTGCCGTGCCGAGTTCAGGATGTGGCGGAGCGCTTTCGGGTTCGACGCCGCGGTCGAGGACGTACTCGCCCAGGGCGACCGGGCCTGCTGCCGCTGGACCGCGAGCGGCTCGCACCAGGGCGACTTCCTGGGCATCCAGCCCACCGGCAAGCGGGTCACCATGACCGGTACGACCATGTTCCGCTTCGGCCCGAACGGCAAGATCACGGAAATGTGGTGGCAGCACGACACCCTGGGCCTGATGCAGCAACTGGGCGCGCTGGAGGCGTTGGAGCAGTGAGGGCCGCCCGGCCCGCGCCCACGCCACGCGGGCCGGCGCCGCTCTCCTCCTGACCTGCCGCGCGCGCTACGGCGTTGCAGGCGGGGCCGACTGGGTCTGCTGGGGGGCGGGAGGCGGAGTTTCCGGCTGGGCCAGGGTGCCGGCGATGGTGGTTGCGAAGGCCGTGGCGGCGGCGACCAGGACGGTGCCGGCCGGGACGGTGATGGAGGAGAGCCGGCGCAGGTTCCTGACCTGTGACCACTTCATTCCGGCGGCCCGCGCCAGTGACCACTCCCACCACAGACCCAGCAGCATGCACAGCACGAGCGTCTGCCCGGCGGCCCCGGCGCATCCGGCCGCCATGTCCGACCAGGAGGGGTGCGCCGTGTACTGCGGGTCGATGGTGAGGGACAGCATGGGCAGGACCTCGGCGGGCAGGATCACCAGCATCAGCCGGGCCGCCTTGCCGACCGGGGTGACGCCGCGCAGCAAGGCGTAGAAGTAGCCGAACACGAAGCCGTAGAGCGCCCAGTGGCCGAATCTCAGGACCTTGGACAGCTCGTCGAGGTGGAACGGCATGAAGTAGTCCGCGCCGACGACGCCTCCGGTCACCGCCTTGTAGGCCGCCCACGGCAGCGCCAGCAACAGGGCGCGGCGCGCGCCGGCGAACCCGGCGGACCACGGGGTGCGTCCGGCGTTCGTGCCAAGGGCGTACTGCCGGGCCCGTCGCAGCCGTGACTCGGGGTCGTCGCGGTGACCGGGTACGGCCAGCCGTTCCCAGCGGTCGGTGAATTCGGCCACCTTCATGTCCCCGGCGAGCGAGGACCGTGCGGAGCGCTGGAAGTCCGCCCGGGTGTCCCAGATCAGCTGGGTGACCAGCCACCGCTCCATGAACCGGGCGTGCCCGCGCGCACTCACCCGCCGCAGCCGGGCCGCGGACTCGGCGGTGCCGGGCGGAAGCAGCATCAGCGAGGCGAGGCCCACCCAGAGGACGGCGGCCCCCTCCCCCCACATCGTCAGTGTCCGCAGGCTGGGGCTCCCGTACGCCGTCAGCGTCGCGCCCAGCAGCAGCAGTCGGCCCACCGGCTCCACGGCCCGCCCGGCGCCGCCGAGCTCTCCGCGCCGGCGGAGGTAGAAGAGCTGGAGCACGATCACGCAGACGACGAGGACGAAGGGCAGCCATGCCGAGTAGCCCCCGAACGGGCTGCGCTGGTACGCCGCCCAGTGGGCGTCGCCCCCGGATCCCGTCCGCTGGAGTGCGCTCCACGTGGGTTCTCTTGTCGCCGGGACAGGCGTCAGGCACGCGATCAGGTAGGGCAGGAGCAGCAGGGCCCAGAACAGCAGGAAGCAGAGCGCGTGGAGCGGCGGCCTGACGGTGCGGCGCAGCGCGGAGGCCAGGAGCGAGGCGAGGCAGGCCGCCGCGGGCCAGGTGCAGCAGAGGACGGCCAACTGCCCGGCCAGGGGCATGGTCAGGCGCGGCCAGACGGTCGCGCCGGAGAGTACGGGGCCGGAGATGAGCCAGCCCGCGCCCGCGATGTAGGGGACCTTGCTGAGCCGGTGGATGAGGAAGGCCGTCCAGAGCAGGGCGGCCGCCGTAGGGGCCCAGCGACGGACCGCGCTGCCGTTGGGCCGCAGGCGTCCCGCCTGGGCCAGAACGGCGAGGAGCAGCGCTGCCGCCGGCACCGCCGTCCAGGTCACGGACGGCACCTCCTCCCCGGCGCCGGCGAGGAGGATCAGTGCGCACAGCGGCGACAGGCAGCCGGCCAGGAGTGCGGGCGTCGAGGGCGGTCTGCCGGTCCGCACGCGGCACGTGAACCACCAGAACGCCAGCGGCAGTACGTACCACCACCACAGGCCCAGGTAGGCGCCGGGAGCCCAGACGAATCCGGGCGCGAACGGGACGAGGCCCGAGACGTTTTCGGTCGTGACGGTGCCGGGCCACTGGAGCGAGATCTGCGGGCCGCCGCGGAGCGCGCACAGGACCACGGTCGCCCCGAGCAGCGCCGTCGCCCACTTCCACCTGCGCGATACGGCGGGGCCCGCCGGTCCCGCCACCAGGAGGGCGACTACGGCGGTGATCCCCGCGATGGCGGCCACGAGGGAGCCCAGCAGCTCGGCGCGCGTCTGGTGCCGCAGGACCGGTGGTCCGGACACCTTCACGCCGCGGCTCAGGATGACCGAGCGGGTGCCGTCCCCGACCTGGGTGGGCGCCCGGGATGCCCGCTGGAGTCGCCAGGTGAGGGTGGTGCCGTCCTGCGCGGCGACGGGCCCCCGGATGCGGCTGAACGTCCACTTGGGCGCGCTCACCGTCATCGTCCAGTCGGGCGGGAAGCCATGAGCCGTGCCGTACCGCTCGCCCACGGGTTCCGGCGCGATCTCCACTTTCGGATGACCGGACCGGACATGCAGGCCGAGGGTGGAGCGGGACCACACGTGCACCGGGGCACGTGCGGACGCCTGGGTCACCCTGGTGGTATCCCCGTTCGAACCGTCGTAGATCGGCTCCTCGCCGTCGAGCAGGAGCGTGTAGCCCAGGCAGTCCGCCGAACCGTCCTCCCTGAGTCCGGCCAGAGCGTCGCTCCCCGCGGCCAGCGTGTACCGGCAGGTCTGGGTGATCACCACGTCCTGCCGGGCCTGGTCCCAGCCGACCTTGATCAGCACCGTGGCGACGCGATCGGACGGCTTGTCCCCGTCCGCCGCCACGGCCCGCCCGGCGGCCGCCATGCACAGGCACAGGCAGAACAGCCCCAGCAGGAGCCCCGCCCCGGCTCTGACCGGCGGGGCTCCCCGCGACCGCCCGCCCCTCGACCGTCCCACGTCCCCGCCCCCCGGCCGCAGCACCCCACCCGCCGTGATCCCCGCCGTTCCCCGACGATGATGGCCCGGTTCGTGCCCGTCCGCGATGGCTTCGGCCGAAGACGTGCGCGCGGTGACCGCGGCCCGGCCCGCGGCTAGACCCCGGTGTCGCTCTGCCGTGACGGCCACTCAGGTGCGGGGTCCTCCGCGAACAGGGGCCGCAGCGCGCCGATGACCGCGCCGACGCAGATGTCGCGCAACTCGGTGCGGGTGCAGGTCTCGTGGGTGAGCCAGTCGACGCAGAGGACCTGGACGAAGACCAGCCAGCTCTTGAGGACGCCGGACACGGCCTCGCGGGTGTGCTCGTCCGCGAGGGGGAGCACGGCGAGCAGCCGGGCACGGAGTGTGTCCAGCTCGTTCGTCATGATCGTCTGGATGACGGGGTCGCCCGCGAGGACGCGGTTGGCCGCGAGGACCGCGCTGCGGTTGGCGACGAAGTAGTCGAGGTGGACGTCCATGCCCTGGACGAGCTGCTCCACCAGGGAGTCGGCCGGATCGAGCCGGGTCTCGGCGAGCAGCCGGTCGGCGGCCTCCTGGTAGACGGCCGCGAACAGGGCGTGCTTGCTGGGGAAGTGACGGTAGAGCAGGGCCCGGGAGACGCGGGCCTCCTCTGCGACCTCCTCCATCAGCACGTCGTCGTAGGGACGGGCCGCGAAGAGCCGCGCTCCGACGGCGAGGAGCTGCGCGCGGCGGTCGGCGGGGCTGAGGCGCTGGCGGGGAGGCACGCCCCCAGGTTACTTGACACGTGTCTACCAGTGCCCCCACGCTACTAGTAGACACATGTCAACCAGACGACCGGCACGGTTCGGAGGGATCATGGCAAGGGCTCTGCGTACGCTCACCCAGCTGATGGGCTGGTCCAGTGTGGCCATCGGCCTGTTCCACGTGGCCCTCGGCAACGCGGCCATCCCCGGGGCCGGTTCGGCCGGCCCGACCATCGACAGCTGGGGGCGGTTCATGGGCGCCAGCTTCGTCGGGTACGGGCTGGCGTGGATCTGGGCCGCGCGCCAGCGGCCGATCCCGGCACAGGTGGTGCGATGGCTGGCCGGCGTCTTCCTGCTGGGCGCGGCGGGCCGGTTCCTCTCCCTCGCGGTGGCGGGCCGGCCGCAGTGGTTCCAGCTCGCGCTCACCGCGATCGAGGTCGCCCTGCCGCCCGTCTTCTTCTGGCTGGCCGACGCGGAGGAGCGGACCGAGCGGGTCGCCGCCGAGCCGGCGGCCGCCGGCCACTGAGACCACCGCCGGACCGCTGGGCCCGACGCCCAGGTTGAGTTCGGAATAAGGAATTCCGTCAGGTGGTGGCGGAATTCTTAGTTCCTTTTCGCCGTCCGACAATTGTTCGTCGCTCAACTTTTTTCGGCTACTGAAATTGGTTGATTCCAGGCACCATCGCGTGTCAGGATTGATATGGCCGCACAGCGAACGGGGGTTCGCGGCCACAGGGGGAACAGAGAACACCCTTCTGCATGCGCACACCCGGCGTTCACCGCCGACAAGCCCACGGAGCAGCCGCAGCCGGCGCATCGCCCTGCGCTCGCCCCGACTCCACGGTTTGGAATCTTGTGATAGCGGAAGAAGTCTACGATCTCGTACTGGACGACGTCTTCGTCCGACTCGACCAACTCGTACCGGGAAGCTCGCTCTATCTCAAACTGGAAGGCCTGAATCCGGCAGGATCCGTCAAACTCAAGACGGCGATAGCGCTCGTCCGGGACGCCGAGGAGCAGATCGCGAAATCGGGCCGCACCTTTCCGCGGACCAGACTGATCGAATCGACCTCCGGAAACCTCGGGGTCGCGCTGGCCATGGTGTGCGCGGCCAAGGGCTACGCGCTCACCTGCGTCACCGACCCGAACGCCAACCGCCAGTCGGTCCAGCTGATGCGGACGCTCGGCGCCGAGGTCGTCGTCATCGACGCCCCCGACGCGAACGGCGGCTTCCTGCAGTCCCGGATCGACTACATCAGGCGGCGCCTGCGCCGCGACCCGCACACGCACTGGCTCAACCAGTACGCCAACCCCGCGGGCCCCCGGGCCCACCGGGACCGCACCGGCCGGGCCATCTTCGAGCACATCGGCCACGCCGACTACGTGTTCGTCGGCGCGGGGACCACGGGGACCCTGATGGGCTGCGGGGCGTACCTGCGCCGGCACAGCCCGACCACCCGCATCGTCGCCGTCGACAGCGTCGGCTCGGTCACCTTCGGCGGACCGCCCGCCCGGCGGCACATCCCCGGGCTGGGCACCAGCAGACGGCCCGAGATCCTCGACCCGGCCCTGGTGGACGACCTCGTGCTCGTCCCCGAATCCGCCTCCGTCGACATGTGCCACGCCCTCGCCAGGGAACGCGGACTGCTCTTCGGCGGCTCGACGGGCACCGTCCTCGCCGCCGTGCAGATGGCCGCGAAAGACATCCCGGACGGCAGCATCGTGGTGGCCATTTCGCCGGACTTCGGCGACCGCTATCTCGACACCCTCTACGACGACCGATGGGTGTCCGAGCGCTGGCCCGCGGAGATCGACGCGGAAATGAGCACCGGCATCGGCGCCTGACGCGACAACGAAATCGACAGCGGAATCAACAGCGACATCGACAGTGCAATATCTCGGGCGCGCACGCCCGAGAAGGGGGAAAAGTGTTCGACTTCGACATCGTCACGGGTAAAGCCGTGCGCGAAATCCTGCTGAATTCCCGCAGTGCGGTCCTGGACATCGTGGAACGCGCGTACGTCGCCCACGAGCGGGGCGACTCCGTCAACCCCGACAGCTATTTCCTGCGTTTCCCCGACAAGCCGGACTCGCGGATCATCGCGCTGCCCGCCTTCCTCGGCGACGACGTACAGCTGGCCGGCATCAAGTGGATCGCCAGCTTCCCGAAGAACACCGCGTCCGGTCTCCCCCGGGCCTCGGCGGTCCTCGTCCTCAACGACTACGAGACCGGCTACCCGGTCGCCTGCCTCGAAGCCGCCGGGATCAGTGCCGCGCGCACCGCCGCCTCGGCCGCCGTGGCCGCCCGCACGCTGCGGCCGGGCGGCTACCCGGGCACCACCATCGCGGTCGTGGGCGGCGGAGTCATCGCCCGCACCATCTGCGACTACCTGCACGCGGCGGGCTGCGCCCCGGACTCCTACGTGGTCCACGACATCGACGAGGCGTCCGGCCGCGCACTCGCCGACCACATCCGCATCACCCAGGGCCGCCCCGCCTCGTTCACCGCCGACCGTGACACCGCCCTGGCCGCGGACACCGTCGTGTTCGCCACGACGGCGCTCGAACCGTACGTGACCCCGCCGTTCCGCGCGGACCAGGTCGTCCTGAACATCTCCCTGCGGGATCTCACGCCCGAAGTGGTCCTGGCCGCCGACAACATCCTCGACGACGTCGACCACTGCCTGAAGGCCAACACCTCCCCGCATCTCGCCGAACAGCTCTCCGGCTCCCGCTCGTTCGTCACCGGCACCCTCGCGGGCGTACTGAACGGCCGGGTGAAGCTCACCCCCGGCCGGCCGGTGATCTTCTCCCCCTTCGGACTCGGCGTCCTCGACCTGGCCGTCGGCGCCCACGTCCTCACCCAGGCACGCGCCGACGGCACGGCACTGGCGGTGCCGGACTTCTTCGGGGAGACGAGCCGGTGGTGACGACGACAGAGGGTCCCTCCCCGACCCCGGCGCCCACGTCGGTGGTGATCATCGGGGCGGGGTCGCGCGGGCTCGGTGTGCTGGAACGGCTGATCTCCCACACCCTCGCGCGCCCGTTCCCGCTGGTCGTGCACCTGGTGGACCCCGACCCTCCGGGCCCCGGGTTCCACCGCGCCGACGACCCCGACCACCTGCTGCTGAACACCGTGTGCGCACAGCTCACGGCGTTCGCGGACGCGGACATGGTCGACGGCCCCGCGCCACTGCCCGGGCCGTCGCTCCACACCTGGTGCCTGGAGCGCGACCTGCGCCTGGACGAGGACGGGTTCACCGTACGGCCCGGCCGCGGCCGGCAGATCAGGCCCAACGACTTCCTGCCCCGCCGGCTGCTGAGCGAATACCTCACCTGGGCCGCCCAGCGCATCACGGAGGCCGCGCCCGACTGCCTGACCCTGGTCCGGCACACGACCACGGCGACCGACGTCCTCTCCGGTGACTCGAACGGGGCAGCCGGTGACGCCGGCGGGGCAGCCGGTGACGCCCGCGAGACGGTCGTCCTCGCCGACGGCGGCCGTATCACCGCCGACGCCGTCTTCGTCACCGTCGGACATCACTCCCTCCACGTGCCGCCACCGCCCGCGGACGCGCCGCGGTCGATCGGCCGCCCCTACCCGCTGCCCGACGCCGTCGAGTCGGTCGCCCCCGGCGACCGGGTCGCGGTCCTCGGCACCGGGCTGACGGCCATGGACGTGATCGCCACCCTCACCGTGGGCCGCGGCGGCCGGCACGTCCGCGACGGCGAACGGCTGCGCTACGAACGCGGCGGCCGTGAACCCCTCATCGTGCTGGCCAACCGCTCCGGGCTGCCCGCACGGAGCCGGCCGCACCTCAACCCCGGCCGGATCCGCCCCGTACCGATCGCGCTGACCGAGCCGCGGCTGGCCGCACTGCGCGCCCAGCGCCCGGACGGCAGGCTGCACTTCACCGAGGACGTACTGCCGCTGGTCGTCGCCGAGATGGAACTCGCCTGGTACCGCACCCTGCTGGCCCGGGCCCTCGGCGGGCGCCCGGCCGACGCCGAGCGCGCCGCCGCCGAACTGGCGCACGACGCAGGCGAGTCGGGCTTCGAGCGGCAACTGGGCGCACTGCGCGCACGGTTCGGCCCGGCCCCGGTCCGCGACCTGCTGACCGGTACGGCCACGCCGCCCACGGACGTCACCGAGGCGCCCGCCCGGTCATGGCCCGGACCCGACGACTACGCCGCCCACTTCACCACCGCGATCGAGGACGACCTCGCGGAGGCACGGGCCGGCCTCGGGGTCAGCCCGCTGAAGGAGGCCCTGGAGGTCCTGCGCGACCACCGTGACGTGCTGCGGGCCGCCGTCGACGCGCCGGGACTGGACGAGGAGTCGTCGGCGTACTTCTTCGGCACGTTCGCCCCGCTGGTGAACCGCCTGGTGATCGGCCCGCAGCTCGACCGCTCGGCGGAGCTCCTCTCCCTGCTCGACGCGGGCGTGGTGCGGCTCGGGCCCGGACCCGCGCCGAAGGTCGTCCCGCCGTCCGGCGGCGGCCCCTGGCGGCTGGAGTCGACCCTGCTGGAGCGGCACACCGCCGTGGAGGTCGACCACGTGGTGCACGCCCATGTCACCGAGCCCCCGGCCGAGTTGGTCACCGGCTCGCTGCTGCGCCGCCTGGTCCGGGCCGGCCGCGCCCGCACCCGCACCGCGGGCCGGACCAGCCTGCCGGGACTGGACGTCAACCGGCAGGGCCAGGGCATCTGCCGGACCGGCGCGGTCCAGCCCCGCCTGTTCTTCCTGGGCCCCCACACGGAGGGCTCCAGCTACTACAACCACTACGTCCCCTCCCCCGGCGCACCCTCGCGTGCGCTGAAGGACGCGGAACTGGCCCTCACCACGGCGCTGCCGGAGCTGACCGGGCACCGGACCGACAGCGGACACCCCGCCACCGACCGCCGGCCGACCGAGACCGACAAGAGGAACCGATGAGCAACCGCGAGAAGTACACCCCCTGGACGCACACGTACCACGTGGAGACGCGGGCCGCCCAGGGAGACGGCTGGCGCTCCCCCACCACCGGCGCCGTGCCGCCCGCCATCAGCATGGGCGCCACCTACGCCCGCGACGACCAGTACCGCGCCCCGGCGGGACTGGCCTACCTGCGGGACCAGGGCGCGCCGGGATACGAGCAGGTCGAGGACGTGGTGGCGGCCCTGGAGGGCGGCTCCCGGGGACTGCTGTTCTCCTCCGGGATGGCCGCCGCGACCGCCGTCTTCCAGGTACTGCCCGCCGGTTCCCGGGTCGTCGTACCGCGGACGATGTACTTCGGACTCACCAAGTGGCTCCTGGAGTTCGGCACGGAGCAGGGTCTCGACGTGGTCCAGGTGCCGATGGACGACCTGGACGCGGTCGCCGCCGCCGTGTCCGCCGCCCCGACCCGCCTGGTGTGGGCGGAGTCCCCGGCGAACCCGACGTGGACGGTGACGGACATCGCCGCGGTCGGCAGGCTGGCACGGGAGGCCGGAGCCCTGTTCGGCGTCGACAACACCGTGCCCACGCCGGTCCACTCCAAGCCCTTCGGGCTCGGTGCCGACATCGTCATGCACTCCGGGACCAAGTACCTCAACGGTCACACCGACGTGGTGGCGGGCCTGCTGGTCCTGGCCCCGGAACCGGGCGAGCGGGCCGCCGCACTGTGGGAGCGGCTACAACTGCACCGCAGGCTCACCGGCCCGATGCTCGGACCGCTGGAGACCTATCTCCTCATGCGCGGCATACGCACCCTGTTCCCCCGGATGCGGCAGATCTCGGCCACCGCGCAGGCCCTCGCCGAGCACTTCGCCGAGCACCCGCTGATCCGCAAGGTCGCCTACCCGGGGCTGCCCGGCGACCCCGGACACGCCATCGCCGCCCAACAGATGACCGGTGGATTCAGCGGCATGCTCTCGCTGCACGTGGACGGGGAGTGGCAGCGCTCGCTGCGCACCGCCCAGAACTGCGAGCTGTTCATTCGAGCCACTTCTCTGGGCGGGGTGGAAAGCCTCATCGAACACCGCTATACCTTCGAGGGTCCGGACAGCACCTCCCCCAAGGACATGCTGCGCATCTCGGTGGGCCTGGAGAACCCGGCGGACCTCGTCGCCGACCTCGAACAGGCCCTGGAGCGGGCCGTGAAGGAAGACCGTTGAACCCTGAGACCCGCACCCCCCACCCCCCGGCATCCGGCCCCTCACTGGACGGCACCTCGCAGGACGGCACCCCGCAGGACGGCACCCCGTCCGGCGGGGAGGCCGCCCCGGCCACCGACGACCCGTCGGCCGAGGACGGCGGCGAACACCGGCCGGGACTCTGGCGCGACGCGTCCGTCTCCGCCGTTCTCGCCGGGTTCATCGCCGTCGTGGTGTCGTACTCGGGGCCGCTGGTCATCGTGCTGGCCGCGGCTTCCCGGGGGCACCTGAGCACCGGCCAGACCAGTTCCTGGGTCTGGGCCATCTCCATCGGCAGCGGCCTGACCTGCATCGGCCTCAGTCTGCGCACCCGGATGCCGGTCATCACCGCCTGGTCCACACCGGGCGCGGCCCTGCTGGTCACGAGCCTCGGCGCGTACTCCTATGGCGAGGCGATCGGCGCGTTCCTGGTCAGCGGCGTGGTGATCGCGGCCGTCGGGCTGACCGGGGTGTTCGGGCGGCTGATGCGGCACGTGCCGTCGGCGGTGGTCTCCGCGATGCTCGCGGGCATCCTGTTCTCCTTCGGGACGGGAGTGTTCACCTCACTCAAGTCCGCCCCGTACATCGCGGGTTCGGTGCTGGTCGTGTATCTGCTCGGCAAGCGGCTGGCCCCCCGGTACGCGGTGCTGGCCGCGCTGGCGGCGGGCGTGGTGGCCGCGGCGGTCACGTCGAAGCTCCATGTGCACCTGGACGGCGTCGGACTGGCCACACCGGTGTTCACCGCGCCGCACTTCTCCGTCGCCTCCCTGATCGGCATCGCCGTACCGCTGACCCTGGCGACGCTCGGCTCGCAGAACGCCCCCGGCATGGGAGTGCTGGCCGCCGCCGGCTACCGGGCGGACGACCGGCTGCTCATCGGCTCCACCGGGCTGGTCTCCACCGTCCTGGCGCCGTTCGGTTCGCACGCGATCAACCTGGCCGCCATCACGGCCGCCATCTGCACCGGCCCGGAGGCCCACCAGGACACCCGCCGCCGCTACGTGGCCGGGGTCTCCTGCGGCGCCTTCTACCTCCTGATCGGACTGTTCGGCTCCACCCTGGTGGTGCTGTTCGCCGGCCTGCCCAAGGAACTCATCGCCGCGATCGCCGGCGTGGCCCTCTTCGGTGCCCTGGCCGGCGGCCTCACCGGAGCGATGACCGAGGAAAAAGACCGCGAAGCGGCCCTCATCACCTTCCTCGCCACCGCCTCAGGAATCACCCTCCACGGAATCGGCTCAGCCTTCTGGGGCCTGTTGTTCGGCATGCTGACCCACTTGGTACTGACCCGCCTACGCCGCCCCACTCCGGCGACCTGACAACTCCGGCGCAGGACAGCGCCCCCAAAGGGGCGCGGGGCTGTATCGATCTGCGGCTACCGCCGCGCGGGCGCGAGCAACCACAACGGCGCCGCACCCAGGCACGAACCGTGCCCCGTAAGGGGCGCGGGGAACTGCGCGACAAGCCACAACGCGCCCGTACCCGGCGACGAAACCCCCCGGGGCAGACGCCCGACCGAACAAAAACACCGGTGCCCAGCCCCCCGCAGGGGACTGGGCACCGTGGCTTCAGCGAAGCAGATCAGTGGGCGTGCCCATGACCATGCCCAGCCGCCGCAGGCTCCTCCTCTTCCTTCTTCTCGACGACCAGCGTCTCGGTCGTCAGCAGAAGCGAAGCGATCGACGCGGCGTTCTCCAGCGCGGAGCGCGTCACCTTGACCGGGTCGATGACGCCGGCCTTGACCAGGTCGCCGTACTCACCGCTCGCGGCGTTGTAGCCGTTGCCCTTCTCCAGCTCGGCGACCTTGGAGACGATGACGTAGCCCTCCAGGCCCGCGTTCTCCGCGATCCAGCGCAGCGGCTCGACGGCGGCGCGGCGGACGACCGCGACACCCGTGGCCTCGTCGCCGGACTTGCCGAGGTTGCCCTCCAGCACCTTCACGGCGTGGACGAGCGCGGAGCCACCACCGGAGACGATGCCCTCCTCGACCGCGGCGCGGGTCGCGGAGATGGCGTCCTCCAGACGGTGCTTCTTCTCCTTCAGCTCCACCTCGGTGGCGGCGCCGACCTTGATCACGCACACGCCGCCGGCCAGCTTCGCGAGGCGCTCCTGGAGCTTCTCGCGGTCCCAGTCGGAGTCCGTGTTCTCGATCTCGGCCTTGATCTGGGCGACGCGGCCCGTCAGGTCCTCGGACTTGCCGGCACCCTCGACGATCGTGGTGTCGTCCTTGGTGACGGTGACGCGGCGGGCGGAACCGAGCACGTCCAGGCCGACCTGGTCGAGCTTGAGGCCGACCTCCTCGGAGATGACCGTGGCGCCGGTGAGGACGGCCATGTCCTGCAGCATCGCCTTGCGGCGGTCACCGAAGCCGGGGGCCTTGACGGCGACCGCGTTGAACGTGCCGCGGATCTTGTTGACGACCAGGGTCGACAGGGCCTCGCCCTCGACGTCCTCGGCGATGATCAGCAGGGGCTTGGAGGCACCGGCCTGGATGACCTTCTCCAGCAGCGGCAGCATGTCCTGGATGGAGGAGATCTTGCCCTGGTTGATGAGGATGTAGGGGTCCTCCAGGACCGCCTCCATGCGCTCCTGGTCCGTCACGAAGTACGGCGACAGGTAGCCCTTGTCGAAGGCCATGCCCTCGGTGAAGTCCAGCTCCAGGCCGAAGGTGTTGGACTCCTCGACGGTGATGACACCGTCCTTGCCGACCTTGTCCATGGCCTCGGCGATCAGCTCGCCGACCTGCTGGTCCTGGGCGGACAGCGCGGCTACGGCGGCGATGTCGGACTTCTCGTCGATCGGGCGGGCCGTGGCGAGGAGGTCCTCGGAGACGGCCTTGACCGCGGCGTCGATGCCCTTCTTCAGCAGCGCCGGGGAGGCACCCGCGGCCACGTTCTTCAGACCCTCGCGGACCAGGGCCTGCGCCAGCACGGTGGCGGTGGTGGTGCCGTCACCCGCGATGTCGTTGGTCTTGGTCGCCACCTCCTTCACCAGCTGCGCGCCGAGGTTCTCGTACGGGTCCTCGACCTCGACCTCGCGGGCGATGGTGACGCCGTCGTTGGTGATGGTGGGGGCGCCGAACTTCTTGTCGATGACGACGTTGCGGCCCTTGGGGCCGATCGTCACCTTCACCGTGTCGGCCAGCTTGTTGACGCCGCGCTCAAGGGCGCGACGGGCGTCCTCGTCGAACTTCAGAATCTTCGCCATGACAGCGGAAGCCCTCTCGGAAATCTGTGGGTGTAAAGACAACTGCGCCCCGGACGCCCGGCTTCGTTATCGGTCGCGGGGGCCAGGGGCGCAGCTCAAGCAGAAGGTTGCTTGGAGGTGATTACTTCTCGATGATCGCGAGCACGTCGCGAGCCGAGAGGACGAGGTACTCCTCGCCGTTGTACTTCACCTCGGTGCCGCCGTACTTGCTGTACAGCACGACATCGCCGACCTTGACGTCGAGCGGAAGGCGCTCGCCGTTCTCGAAGCGACCCGGACCCACGGCGAGGACGGCGCCCTCCTGGGGCTTCTCCTTCGCGGTGTCCGGGATGACCAGGCCAGAGGCGGTGGTCTGCTCGGCGTCGAGCGGCTGGACCACGATGCGGTCCTCGAGCGGCTTGATGGCAACCTTGGAGCTGGTGGTCGTCACGATCCGACCTCCCCCTTCGGAGATCTCACGGGGTTAACTGTCTGAGGTGGCGACCAGGTGGATCCGTCGTCGCGGGTGCCGGACCTGCCCGTCGCTGTGTTGGCACTCTCCAGTGGGGAGTGCCAGAGCCGAGACTATGACTGCGATTAGCACTCGGTCAAGCGGAGTGCCAGTTGCCGTGCGGCGCGTCGGGGGGTTCCGGGTGCGTGGTGTTGGTTCGTGGCCCGGGCGACGGGTGCCGGTGCGGGGGCTGCCGCCCCCACGCCCCCGCTTTCGGGCCTGCGGCCCTCGTCCTCAGACGCCGGACGGGCTGAAGTTCTCGCCGGCCGGGCTGGATGGCGCCGCCGGGCTGGATGGTCCCGGAACGCGGGCTGTCTCCTACAGGTAGTCCTCCAGCCGCCCCACCGCCAGCCCCCGCTCCTCCACCCTCCTCAGTACGCGGCTCGTGCGAACCCTCAGGGCCGGGCCCCGGACGTGGATGATGTCGCCGGGCCGGAGGGTGTGCTCGCCCTGCCGGTAGGTGAGGCCGCTCGGGGTCGTGGTGGCGCGCCAGAGGACGACGGCCGTGATGCCGCAGTCGGCGGCGGCGCGGAGGGTCGTGGTGTCGTACGTGCCGTAGGGCGGGCGGAACAGGTGCGGGCGGATGCCGAAGCGGGACCTGAGTTTGTCCTGCTGGCCGCAGATCTCGGCGCGCTGACCGGCGTACGGCAGTCCGGTGAGGGCGCGGTGTTCGAGGGTCTGGTTCTGGATGCCGGCGCCGACCGAGCGCAGGCGGGCGAAGTGGCCGTAGCCGGGGCCGAGGACGCGGTCGGTGAGGAACATGCTGACGGGGAGCCGTAGTTCGCGGACCATGTCGGCGAAGCGTGGGTCCTGTCCGGCGCCGTCGTCGTAGGTGAGGAAGACGACCTTGTCGCGGGTGGGCACGCGGTCGACGACCGGAGGGCCGGCCGCGGTGCCGGGGGCGGCGGAGAACTCGGCGAGGGGGCGGGCCGGGTGGAGCGGGGGGCGGGCGAGCGGGGCGGTCAGGCCCCAGTGGCGGTAGGCCTGGCCGGGGACGGTGACGGGCGCGTCCGGCCGTACCCGTTCGGCGGCCTTCTTGCCCAGCCGCTCGATCGGGTCGACGGACTGGGCGCACCCGGCGAGGAGGAGCGTCGCCGCCGCGAGTACGGCGGCCAGGCCCCTGTTCCCGGCGTGGCGGCGGGACCTGACGCCCGCTCGCCGCCCCCGGTGCCTCACAGGTAGTCCTCCAGGCGGGCCACCGCGTAGCCGTCGTGGGTGACGCGGTTCAGGAAGCGCCGCATGTCGTCGACCATCGTGCCCTTGCCGCCCCAGTCCGCCAGGCCGCGGAAGTGGGTGAGGACGATGTCGCCGGGGTGGAGGTCCTGGTCGTCCTCGCGGTACTCCCAGTGGTCGACGTAGACCTCCTCGTCCCAGATGGGCGCGTACTTGATGCCGCAGGACTTGGCGGCGACGAGGGTGTCGTGGTTGTAGTTGCCGAACGGCGGGCGCAGTACGGTCGGCGCCTTGCCGAACTGCTTCTTCATGATGTCCTGCATGCCGCAGATCTCGTGCTTCTGCTCCTCGTAGGAGAGTCCGGGCAGGTAGGGGTGGGTGAGGGTGTGGTTGTTGAGGGTGTGGCCCTCGGCCTGCATCGTCCGGAAGTACCCGTAGTCGTCCTTGATCTCCTTGTTGGTGAGGAAGGCCGTGTACGGGATCTTCAGGTCGCTCATCATCTTGAGGAACTTCGGGTCCTTCTCGGAGCCGTCGTCGATGGTGAGGAAGACGATCTTCTGCTTGGTGGGGATGGTGGTGAAGACCGGCGGCAGGTCGTCCGCCACCTGGCCGTCGACCTCGAAGCCGGGGCGGGCGGTGATCTTCGGCTTCTCGGCGGGCGGCGCCGGGGGCGTCAGCGGGACCTGGTCCAGTCCCCACTTCTTGGCCGCGGCGACCAGCCGGGTGTGTTCGGCGGCGAGGCGGGCGGCGCGGGAGTCCAGGTGGCGGGCGGGGCCGCCCTGACCGGACTTCTTGGCGTGGGCGGGGCCGGCGTCCGTGCCGGGGGCGGCGCAGCCGGCGGCCAGGGAGAGGGAGGCCAGCGCGGCGGTGGCCAGTGCGACGGTTCCGTGGCGGTGGACCGCTCTACGGAAGCGTGACCGATTTTTGTCATTTTGTACTACTGCTCGCATGGGCCCGGATCCTCGCAGGCGACACCCCCGAACCCGGCCCGACACCGCCGCCGGAGGCGCACGATCCACCGACTGGCCCACAATGACCCGGTGAACGACCAGCTCTCCTCCTTCCACGCGCTGCTCACCCCCGAGGGCCGGGCCCTCCTCGACGAGGTGCGCGGCACGGCCCCGGCGGACGAACTCGCCGTGGCCACCCGGCTGCGCCGCACGCACCCCGCCGGCCTGGTGTCGGCCGCGCTCGGCCAGGCCCGGCTGCGGCAGCGGGCGGCGGCGAAGTTCGCGGCCGGGGACGCGAAGCGCATGTTCTTCACCTCGAACGGGGTCGAACAGTCGACCAGGGCGAGCGTGGCGGAGCACCGGGCGGAGTGCTTCCGTGCGTCGGGCGTGCGCTCCGTCGCCGACCTGTGCTGCGGCATCGGCGGCGACGCGATCGCTCTCGCCCGCGCCGGGATCCAGGTCCTCGCGGTGGACCGGGACCCGCTGACCGCCGCCGTGGCGCGGGCCAACGCCGAGGCGCTCGGGCTGGCCGGGCCGATCGAGGTGCGGGAGGCGGACGTCACCGAGGTCGACACCGCCGCGTACGACGCCGTGTTCGTGGACCCCGCCCGGCGGGGCGGCCGGGGCCGCGTCTTCGACCCGGAGGCCTACTCACCGCCGCTGTCCTGGGCGGTCGAGGCCGCCCGCAAGGCTCCGCGCGCGGCCCTGAAGATCGCGCCGGGCATCCCCCACGAGGCGATCCCGGCGGACGCCGAGGCCGAGTGGATCTCGGACCGGGGGGACGTCAAGGAGGCCGTGCTCTGGTTCGGCCCGCAGGTGACGCCGGGCGCGCGGCGGGCCGTACTGCTGCCCTCGGAGGCCGGCGTGTGGGCCTCGCCCGCCACCATGCTGCCCGACCCCGAAGTACGTCCCGTCGGACGGTACTTGTACGAGCCCGACGGCGCCGTCATCCGCGCCCATCTGGTCGCCGAGGTGGCCGCCGACCTGGACGGCGGCCTGATCGACCCCACCATCGCCTACGTCACGGCGGACGAACGGCACGTGACCCCGTACGCCTCGGTGTACGAGATCACCGACCAGCTCCCCTTCAACCTGAAGAAGCTGAAGGCACTGCTGCGGGAGCGCGAGGTCGGTGTCCTGACCGTGAAGAAGCGCGGGTCGGCCGTCGAGCCCGAGGAGCTGCGCAGGAAGGTCAAGCCCCAAGGGCCCAACGCGGCCACGGTGTTCCTGACCCGGGTGGCGGGCGCCCCGACGATGCTGATCGGCCGCCCCGCCTGACCGGCGCCCGGCGGGTTCGTCCGGTCAGAGGTCGGCCGCGCGGCGCAGCAGCAGGTCACGCTCGCGTTCGTTGCGGGTCAGGGACGCGGCCCGTTCGAGTTCGGCGCGGGCCTCCGCCGTACGGCCGAGGCGGGCCAGCAGGTCGGCGCGCACGCTGGGCAGCAAGTGGTAGTCCCGCAGGGCGGGTTCGGCGGCGAGACCGTCGACGACCGCGAGTCCCTCGGCCGGTCCCCGCGCCATGGACACCGCCACCGCCCGGTTGAGTTCGACCACCGGGGAGCCGGCGCGGGCCGCCAGCAGCGCGTACAGGGTGGCGATGGTGGGCCAGTCGGTCTCCTCGTAGGAGTCGGCGTGCGCGTGGCAGGCGGCGATGGCCGCCTGGAGGACGTACGGCCCCCGGGCCGGTCCGGCGGCGGTGGCCTCGGCCCGGCCGAGGGCCTCGACGCCGCGGGCGATGAGCAGGCGGTTCCAGCGGCTGCGGTTCTGGTCCCTCAGGAGCACCGGGGTGCCGTCGGGGGCGGTCCGGGCGGCCGTCCGGGAGGCCTGGAACTCCAGGAGCGCGGTCAGGCCGTGCACCTCCGGCTCCTTGGGCATCAGGGCGGACAGCACCCGGGCCAGCCGCAGGGCGTCCTCGCACAGGCCGGGGCGCAGCAGGTCGTCGCCCTCGGTGGCCGCGTACCCCTCGTTGAACACCAGGTAGATGACGTCCAGGACGGACCCGAGGCGGGCCTCGCGGTCGGGGCCGTACGGCACCTCGAAGGCGATGTTCCTCGTCGCGAGGGTGCGCTTGGCGCGGACGATGCGCTGCGCGACGGTCGGCTCCGGGACCAGGTAGGCGCGGGCGATCTCGGCCGTCGTCAGGCCGCCGAGCAGGCGCAGGGTGAGGGCGGTGCGGGCCTCGGGGGACAGCACCGGGTGGCAGGTCGTGAAGACCAGGCGGAGCAGGTCGTCGTCGATGTCGTCCGGGTCGGCGGGCTCCTGCGGCGGGGGCGTGGTCTCCAGGTCGCGGCCGATCTCGGCGAGCTTGCGGGCGTACGTCTCGCGACGCCGGACCAGATCGACCGCGCGGTGCCGGGCGGTGGCCATGAGCCAGGCGCCGGGGTTGTCCGGCACGCCGTCCCGGGGCCACCGTTCCAGGGCGGCGACCAGGGCGTCCTGCGCCAGTTCCTCGGCGATGCCGACGTCCCGGACGATCCGGGCGACGCCGGCGACGACCCTCGGGGACTCCAGGCGGAAGACCGTCTCGATCACCCGCTCCGCCGCCGAGGAGGCGGCCGGCGGAGAGTGCGGTGCGGACTGCGGGGGCTGTGGATCCACAGCCCCCATGCAACACTCCCGGCGGGCGCCGGCCAAGGACCGGCTCAGCCCTCGGCGATCTCCCGCACCTCGAGGGTCACGGTCCAGTACTCCTCGTGGACCTTCAGGAACCGCTTGGCCCACTCCAGCGCCTCCGCCTTGTCCTTGCACTGCATCAGCGCGTAGCCGCCGATGACCTCCTTGGACTCGGTGAACGGCCCGTCGGTGACGGAGAGCTTGCCGCCCTCCCAGTGCACCCGGGTGCCCTGGGCGGCGGGGGTCAGCCCGGCGGTGTCGAGCATGACGCCGGCCTTGGTGATCTCCTCGATCAGCGCGCCCATCCGCTGCATCAGCTCCTCGCTGGGGCCCCCGGCGGGGGCGGTGGACTCGTCGATCCGTACGAGCGACAGATAGCGGGGCATGGTGACTCCTCCGGTCGGGCGGCGGGTCCGTTTCCCGCCGCTCACCCCTGCGTCGAACGGGAGGGCCCCGGATCGACACGCGGTCGCCGGAGAACTTCAGGAATCTTTTTCGGTCCGGCCCGGCCCCGGCCCGGCTCAGCGCAGCGAGGCCCACAGGTGGCTCGCCGCCGGTTCCTCGGCCACCACCCGGTTGGGGTCGGACGGTGCCGTGACGACGGGCATCATCACCGTGGTGACCCGGTCGGCGGACAGGCCCTTCAGGCTCCGGCCGAGTTCCGTCAGCTCGCCGATGGAGTCCAGGCCGGTGTCCGTGGTGATGCTCGCGGTGACGGCGTCGGCGACGCGGTAGAGCTTGGCGGGGTCGGTGAGCAGGTCGGTGGTGGAGACCCGGGTGAGCAGCGCCTTCACCAGTTTCTGCTGAAGCCCTATGCGGCCCAGGTCGCTGCCGTCGCCGATGCCGTGCCGGGTGCGGGCCAGGGCCAGGGCCCGGGTGCCGTCGAGGTGGTGGGTGCCGGCCTTGAGGTGCAGGTGGCTCTTGTCGTCGTCGATGTCGCGGGTGGTGGTGACGTCGACGCCGCCGAGCGCGTCGACCAGCTTCGCGAAGCCGGAGAAGTCGATCTCGATGAAGTGGTCCATGCGGACGTGGGTGATCGACTCGACGGTCTTCACCGCGCACACCGGCCCGCCCAGCTCGAAGGCGCTGTTGAACATCGAGCCGTACGACACCCTGCTCGTCCCGCCGGAGGGCAGCGGGCAGGACGGGCGGGTGACCAGGGTGTCGCGCGGGATGCTGACGACGGTGGCCGAGGTCCGGCCCGCGTCGACGTGCACCACCATCGCCGTGTCGGAGCGGGCGCCGCCGCTGTCCCCGCCGCCCAGTTCCTCGTCGGCCGTGCCGCTGCGCGAGTCCGAGCCGAGGACCAGGATGTTCAGGGCGCCCTTCGGCAGCGGTGCGGCGGTGGCCGAGGCGGAGGGGGTGCCGACCGCCTTCGCGGGCCGGTCGTCGCCGAGCGCGCTGTTGATGTCCACGCTCCGGATGTTGCTGTTCAGGTGCCAGTACGCCCAGCCCGCGGCGGCTGCCCCCAGCACCAGGGCCCCGGCGAGGCCGATGCCGACGGCCTTCAGCGTCCTGGACCGCCGGCCCGCCCGTGTTCCGCCCGCCCGTATGCCCGCTGTGCCCTGCTCGTCGTGTCGTGTCACGGGACGAACGTAAGTCTGCATTATGTGAAGACTGTTAGCGTCGTCGTCCGGCCTGGGCCGCTAAGCGAAAACCCCGCCCCCGGGCGACCGGGGACGGGGTTTCGATGGAGCGCCGGGCAGGCCTTGCACCTGCATCTCCCCGCAGGAAGCGGGACGTCTTTCCTTGGACCACCAACGCACTGTGTCCGGACCGGAGTTCCAGCCGTTCACGTGGGATGATCATAGCCTGACCGGGCGGTCCGGCGCCAGTTCAGCCCGCCGGCTCGCCCTCCACCGCCTCGAACCGCCACCGGTGCACCGCCCTGGTCACCAACTCACCCACAGGTTCGGGAAGTTCGGGCAGCTGGGCGTCGTAGGGCGCGTCCCACCACGTGATGACGAGCACCCGGTCCTGCGGGGCGCGGAAGGTCTCCCGGCGCGGCGGTTCGGGCACGAGCGGCTGCCGCCGTACCCAGGCGAGCAGGTCCGCGCCCCGGCCCTCGGCGGCCCGCGCCTCCCACATCAGGGCGACGGTCACGAGTACAGGTTCTCCTTGCTGACCTCGTGCACGTGATCGTGATCGTGATCGTGCCCCGGCACGTGCGGGTCGGTCACCGGCAGGGAGGAGTCGGCGGACAGGTCCCAGCTGGAGGCGGCCCGGTTCCGGGCGACCATCTCGGCGCCCAGCGCGGCGACCATCGCGCCGTTGTCCGTGCACAGCTTGGGACGGGGCACGCGCAGCCGGATCCCGGCGCCCTCGCAGCGCTCCTGGGCGAGTGCGCGCAGCCGGGAGTTGGCGGCCACGCCGCCGCCGATCATCAGGTGGTCGACGCCCTGGTCCTTGCAGGCCCGGACGGCCTTGCGGGTCAGCACGTCGACCACGGCCTCCTGGAAGGAGGCGGCCACGTCCCGGACCGGGACCTCCTCGCCGGCCGCCCGCTTGGCCTCGATCCAGCGGGCCACGGCCGTCTTCAGACCGGAGAAGGAGAAGTCGTACACCGCGTCGCGCGGGCCGGTCAGGCCGCGCGGGAAGGCGATCGCCCCGGGGTCGCCCTCACGGGCATACCGGTCGATGACCGGGCCGCCGGGGAAGCCCAGGTTCAGGACGCGGGCGACCTTGTCGAAGGCCTCGCCGGCCGCGTCGTCGATGGTCGCTCCCAGCGGACGTACGTCGGAGGTGATGTCCGTGGACAGCAGCAGCGAGGAGTGGCCGCCGGACACCAGCAGGGCCATCGTCGGCTCGGGCAGCGCGCCGTGCTCCAGCTGGTCCACGCAGATGTGGGAGGCGAGGTGGTTGACGCCGTAGAGGGGCTTGCCGAGGGCGTAGGCGTACGCCTTGGCCGCCGAGACGCCGACGAGCAGGGCACCCGCGAGTCCGGGGCCCGCGGTGACGGCGATGCCGTCGAGGTCCCGCGCGGTCACGCCCGCCTCCCGCAGGGCGCGGTCGATGGTGGGGACCATCGCCTCCAGGTGCGCCCGCGACGCCACCTCCGGTACGACACCGCCGAAACGGGCGTGCTCGTCGACGCTGGAGGCGACGGCGTCCGCGAGCAGGGTGGTGCCGCGGACGATGCCGACGCCGGTCTCGTCGCAGGAGGTCTCGATGCCGAGGACGAGAGGTTCGTCAGCCATTGATCTCGGTTCCTTGCACTGAAGAGGAGGGGTCGGTCAGCCGCATCACCAGGGCGTCCACGTTCCCCGGCTGGTAGTAGCCGCGTCTGAACCCGATCGGGGCGAAGCCGAAGCGTTCGTAGAGCTTCTGGGCGCGCACGTTGTCGACCCGGCATTCGAGCATCACCTCGGCGCACTCGAAGTCGGTCGCCGCGCGCAGCAGCTCGGTGAGGAGCCGGCCGCCGAGGCCGGTGCCCTGCTGGTCGCGGGCCACGGCGATGGTCTGCACGTCGCCCAGCTCACCGGAGGCGGCGAGCCCGGCGTACCCGACGATCCGGCCGCCGTCACCCGCGCCGTCGCCCGTCGTACCGCCCTCTTCGACCTCCGCGGCCTCCGCGGCCTCCGCGACCAGGTAGCGCCGGGTGGCCTCGGGGCCCCGGGCGTGGGCCAGCTCGGACCAGAACATGCCCCGCGACCAGGCGTCCTCGGGAAAGAGGTCCTTCTCCAGCTCCAGTACGCGGTCGATGTCCCACCAGCGCATCTCGCGCAGTCGAGGTCCCGTCACTTGGGGGTGACCACCTTGTAGTTCTTGGGAACCTGGGCGTCGGGGCGGCGCAGGTACAGCGGGCGTGGGGCCGGGAGTTCCTCGCCGGCCGCCAGCCGCTCCGCGGCCAGCGAGGCCAGGGCGGCGGCGGACACGTGCTCGGGTTCGTGGGCGCTCGGGAACGTGTCCGGGTAGAGCAGCGCGCCGGCGCCGACGGCGGGGAGCCCGGCGACCCGCTCGGCGATGTCCGCCGGGCGGTCCACGGCCGGCTCGGTCAGCCGGGTGCGCGAGTCGGCGTACGTCGCCCAGTAGACCTCCTTGCGCCGGGCGTCGGTCGCCACGACGAAGGGGCCCTTCTCGATGTCGGCGGCGTAGGCGAGGGCGTCGAGCGTGCACACACCGTGCACGGGGACGCCGAGCGCCAGGCCGAAGGTGTCGGCGGTCATCAGGCCGACGCGCAGACCCGTGTAGGGGCCGGGTCCGGTCCCCACGGCGATCCCGGTGACGGCGTCCAGCCTCAGCCCGGCCTCGGCGAGCACACGGTCGACGGCCGGCAGCAGCAGCTCTCCGTGCCGGCGCGCGTCCACCTGGCTCGACGAGGCGATGACGTGCGTGCCGTCGTGCAGCGCGACGGTCACGGCGGGGGTGGCGGTATCCAGAGCGAGCAAGAGCACGCGAACAGCCTACGGCGCCCGCGCCTCCCGCATGGCCGCCCGGGCGGGACGGTCACGCACTGCTACGGTCAGTACGAAGTACGTAATAAGTGCGTACGAAGTGCGATATGTGACGCGAGCAGAGGTGGACGCACGTGGCAGGGACCAGCTCGGCGATCGTGGCCGGCCTCACCGCGGCGGCCGTCGGAGCCGTCGGCTTCCTCGCCTACCAGGCGCACACGACCGTACCGGCGGGCCTGGCGGGCCGCCCTGGGCCGAGCGCGTCGCACGCGGCGGCGGCGAGCAAGGCGCCGCGGGACCCGCACGACCCGACGGCCCTGCCCAGGGCCTCCGGTACGGGTGAACGGGTCGTGTACTCGGTGGACGACGACCGGGTCTGGCTGGTCGGCACGGGAAACCGGGTGCGGCGGACGTTCGCCGTCAACCCCGGGAGCGTGGATCCGCCGCCGGGGCTGTACTGGGTGACGTCCCGGTCGAACGAGGTCACCGGGACGGACGGCGCGCCCGTCGAGCATGTCGTGCGGTTCACCAGCGTCGACGGGGTGGCGATCGGCTTCAGCGCGGCGGTGGGCCGGAGCAACGCGGTGGCGATGGGCGCTGAACCGGTGAAGACGGGGGGCATCCGCGAGGAGCGGGCGGACGGCAACGCGATGTGGGACTTCGCGACGATCGGGGTGCGGGTGAATGTGATCCGGTGAGGACGGTCCTGCGTACTTTCCGACAAGCCGTCGGGAAGATATTGCGCCGGGCCGACCGGGCGTGATGACATGGTGGGCAGCCCGAAGTTAGGTCTACCTAACTCGCCGCCCCCACTCAGGAGGCGCCATGCCCGCACCTCGCCCACAGCAGCACTCCGGCGTTCCCATGCGTGACCTGCTGGCCTCCTGCGCGGCAGCGAGGGCGATCTCCAGCCCACCGGCGGGATCGACGACGCGCCCCGAAGGGGCGCGGGGAACGGCGCGATCAGCCACAGCGCACCCGCAGGCGCACACCGGTCTCCCGGACTGAAGTGCTCAGGCGCCCAGTACGTCCAGGCCGGCGTCGGTCCAGCGCTCGCCCACACCCGTGAGGGTGACGTGCCGTACCTCGTCGGTCGTGTCGCCGACGGCGCGGTGGATGACCACCTGGAGCCGTTCCTCGGTCAGCTCCTCCACCTTCCCCTCGCCCCACTCCACGACGATCACGGAGTCGGGCAGGGAGACGTCGAGGTCGAGGTCCTCCATCTCGTCCAGGCCGCCGGAGAGCCGGTAGGCGTCGACGTGGACGAGCGGCGGGCCGTCACCGAGGGACGGGTGCACCCGGGCGATCACGAAGGTCGGCGACGTGACCGCGCCCCGCACCCCGAGCCCCTCGCCCAGTCCGCGGGTGAGCGTCGTCTTTCCCGCGCCCAGCTCCCCGGAGAGCATCACCAGGTCGCCCGCGCGCAGCAGCTTGGCCAGGTCGCGGCCCAGCTCCCGCATCTGCTCGGGAGAGGTGATCGTCAGCCGGGTCTCAGCGGGGTCCTGCGGTGCTGCTGGTCGTTCCATAGCCCATAACGGTAGCCCCTGCGGGCACGGCACCCGCACGGGTGAGCAGGTCGGCGAGCCGGTCGGTGACCACTTCCGGGTGCTCCAGCATCACCAGGTGCCCGGCGTCCGGCACGAGGACCAGTTCGGCGTCGGGCAGCAGGTCGGCGACGGCCTCGCTGTGCTCGCTCGGTGTGACCAGGTCCCGCACGCCGGCCAGCACCAGCACCGGCATCTCCCGGAAGAGGGCGAGCGCCTCGGTCTTGTCGTGGTCGGTGAAGGCCGGGTAGAACTCGGCGACCACGTCGATCGGTGTGGACTCGATCATCCGCTCGGCGAACCGGGCCACCGCCGGGTCGATGTCCCGTCCGGCGAACGAGTACCGCTTGATGATCCCGGCGAACAGGTCGGCGGTCGCCCGCCGCCCCTTCTCCACCAGTTCCGCCTGCTGTCCGAGCGCCTTCAGCACCCCGGGGAGGATGCGGCGCACCGCGTTGACCCCGGCCATCGGCAGGCCGAAGTTGACCTCGCCGAGCCGCCCGGACGACGTGCCGACGAACGCGGTGGCGACGACGCGGTCCCGGATCAGCTCGGGGTACTGCGCGGCCAGCGCCATGACCGTCATCCCGCCCATGGAGTGTCCGACCAGCACGATCGGGCCGTCCGGTACGGCGGCGTCGAGTACGGCCCTCAGGTCCCGTCCGAGCTGGTCGATGCTGACCGGAACCCCGTCCCGGGTCTGGGCCACGCCCCGCCCGGACCGGCCGTGGCTGCGCTGGTCCCAGTGCACGGTCCGGACGACGCCGCGCAGCGCCGCCCGCTGGAAGTGCCAGGAGTCCTGGGCGAGGCAGTAGCCGTGGCAGAAGACGACGGTCACCGGCGCGGGTGCCTTGCGGCCGAACAGCCGCCTGCGGCGCGGGGAGACGTTCGGTCCCTGATCGGGTTCGACGTCGTCGACCTCGTAGTACAGCTCGGTGCCGTCGTCGGCGTACGCCTTGCCCGAGGTGCCGCGCAGGGTGCCGTACGGGCCGGCCGCGTCCAGGGCCAGCCGGGCCTTCCTGCGCATGCCGCGGCCGACGGTCATCCGCTCGACGGCGACGCCGGCGGCCGCGCCCGCCGCGAGGACGCCTATCGCGGCACCGGCGATACCGGTCGCCTTGCGCCAGCTACCGGCCGCCCCGGCGGCGGAGGCGGCGGCCGCCGAGGCGACGACGTCCGCCACGGCCTCCGCACTGCTCTCGCTCACGTACCGCTCCTCTTCGCCGTATGGCAGTTCGCTGGGTGATGAAAGGGGTGGTGCGGGGGTGGTTCGCCGTAGTCGGTCGGTCCCGTGGGGTTCGTGTTGCCTCGTGGGGTTCGTGTTGCCTCGTGGGGTTCGTGTTGCCTGGTGGTGCCGCCGTAACCGCGTCCGGTCGGGTGGCTACCGGTCTTGTTCCCCGTGGGCCCCGTTCACATAGACGCGGGGAACGCGTGTTCCGATGCGCGTGACGATCTCGTACGCGATCGTGCCGCAGGCCTGCGCCCAATCCTCGGCGGTGGGCTCGCCCCGGTCGCCGGGGCCGAACAGCACCGCCTCCGCCCCCTCGGCGGGCGTGTCACCGCCCAGGTCGACGACGAACTGGTCCATCGCGACCCGCCCGGCGACGGTCCGCCACTTGCCGTCGACCAGCACGGGGCCGGTGCCGGAGGCGTGCCGCGGGATGCCGTCGGCGTAGCCCACCGGCACCAGGCCGAGGGTGGTCTCGCCGGGGGTGACGTAGTGGTGGCCGTAGCTGACGCCGTGGCCGCCCGGCACCCGCTTGACCAGCGCGAGCGAGGCGCTGAGCGTCATCACCGGGCGCAGCCCGAAGTCGGCCGGGGTGCCCAGTTCGGGGCTGGGCGAGACGCCGTAGAGGGCGATGCCGGTGCGGACGAGGTCGAAGTGGGACGCCGGCAGGGTCAGGGTGGCGGGCGAGTTGGCGATGTGCCGGACCTCGGGGCGGACGCCCTGGCCCTCGGCGTGGGCCAGCATCTCCCGGAAGCGGGTGAGCTGGGCGGCGATGGAGGCGTGACCGGGCTCGTCGGCGCAGGCGAAGTGGGACCACAGGCCGGTGATCCGGATGAGCCCCTCGCGCTCGGCGCGCAGGGCCTCGGTGACCAGTTCGGGCCAGTCGGCGGGCTGGCAGCCGTTGCGGCCGAGACCGGTGTCGGCCTTGAGCTGCACGCGCGCGGGGTGTCCGGCCTCCCGGGCGGCCCGGGTGACCTCGCGCAGCGCCCACAGCGCGCTGACGGACACGTCGACGTCCGCCTCGATCGCCTGCCGCCAGGGACCGCCCGGCACCCACAGCCAGCACAGCACGGGCACCGGGATCCCGGCCGCGCGCAGGGCCAGCGCCTCCTCGGGCGTGGCCGTACCGAGCCAGGAGGCGCCCGCCGCGACGGCCTCGCGGGCGCAGCGCAGCGCACCGTGACCGTAGGCGTCGGACTTCACGACGGCCATCAGGGCCGCGCCCGGCGCATGCGCGCGCAGGGCACGCACATTGGCGCGCAGCGCTCCCAGATCGATCTCGGCACGGGCGCGCAGGGTCGCGGTCGGCACAGCTGCAGTCTCACTCATGGCGCCCCCAGTGTCTCAGAGGGCGGCGGGCGCCTCGCCGTCGGCGGGTGCGGGTGCGTTGTGGCTTTTTGCGCAGTTCCCCGCGCCCCTTTGGTCGGTCCACCGCGGCCTCGTTGGAACCGGCCCCGAATCACTCTTGACCAAGCTGCAGATTGCCGAGCCAGGGGCGCGGGGAACTGCGCGAACGGCCACAACGCACCCGCACCCGGCGACGGCGAGGCACCCCGCAGGGCCCCGCAGCGCCCCTCAGGCGCGGACGTCCCGCCACGCCTCCGGGATGCACGCCGCCACGTCGTGCGCCCCCACCGGCCCCCCGCCGGAGGCCAACCGCCCGGCGAGCCCATGCACGTAGGCCCCCACACTCCCCGCGTCCAGCGCGGACAGCCCCGCGGCCAGCAGGGACCCGGCGAGCCCCGACAGCACGTCACCACTGCCCGCCGTCGCCAGCCACCCCGTGCCCGTGGCGTTCACCCGGGCCGGCCGGTCGCCACCCGGGTCGGCGACCAGCGTCGTGGACCCCTTCAGCAGGACCGTCGCCCGGTAGACCGCCGCCAGTTCACGCGCCGCGGCCAGACGCGCCCCCTCGACCTCCTCCCGCGGCACGCCCAGCAGCGCGGCCGCCTCGCCGGCGTGCGGTGTCATCAGGGTCGGTGCCCGACGCCCCCGTACCGCGTCCCGGTCCGCCAGCCGCAGGCCGTCCGCGTCGATGAGCACCGGTACGTCCGTGGCCAGCACCTCCGCCACGGTCGCCGCGTCGTCCCCGGCGCCCGGCCCGACCACCCACGCCTGCACGCGCCCCGCCTTTTCGGGGCCCCGGTCGGACACCAGCGTCTCGGGGAAGCGGGCGATGACCGCGTCCCCGGCCGGACCGACGTACCGCACGGCCCCGGCACCGCCTCGCAGCGCCCCGGAGACGGCGAGCACGGCCGCGCCGGGATAGCGGGCCGACCCGGCGGCGATACCGACGACACCCCGCCGGTACTTGTCGCTCTCCGCCGCCGGAACCGGCAGCAGCCGCGCCACGTCGGCGTGCTGCAGCGCCTCCAGCTCGGGCCGGGCGGGCAGTTCCAGTCCGATGCCGACGAGCCGCACGGACCCGGCGTGGTCCCGCGCGGGGTCGATGAGCAGGCCGGGCTTGTGCGTTCCGAAGGTCACGGTCAGGTCGGCGCGCAGTGCGGCACCGTGCACCTCGCCGGTGTCGGCGTCGACCCCGCTGGGCAGATCGACGGCGACGACACGGGCCGAGGACCGCGCGACGACGGCGGCCAGCGCCTCCGCATCCGGCCGCAGGCCGCCCTTTCCGCCGATCCCGACGATTCCGTCCATGACGAGATCGGCCCGCCCGATGACGTCCTCGGCGCCGCCCGGCGCCACCACGGAGCCGCCGGCGCGCCGCAGCGCCGCGAGTCCTCCGGGGTGGGTGCGCTCGCCGGCCAGCAGTACGGCCGTGACACCGGCACCCCGGCGGGCCAGCCGCGCCCCGGCGTACAGGGCGTCCCCGCCGTTGTCCCCGCTGCCGACCAGCAGCACCACCCTGCTGCCGTACACCCGCCCGAGCAGTTGGGCGCAGGCGGCGGCCAGCCCGGCGGCGGCCCGCTGCATCAGCGCGCCCTCCGGCAGCCCCGCCATCAGCGCCCGCTCGGCCGCCCTTACCGTCTCCACGCTGTACGCAGTACGCATGCGTCCGAGTCTCCCCGAACCTCACGACCGTCACACCGGACCGGACCGCACCGGAGGCGCCCGACTCAGCCTTCGGCGATCACCACGGCCGACGCCACCCCCGCGTCATGGCTGAGCGACACATGCCAGACCCGGACGCCGAGTTCGGCCGCCCGCGCGGCCACGGTGCCCTTCACCCGCAGCCTCGGCTGCCCGCTGTCCTCCACGTACACCTCGGCGTCGGTCCAGTGCAGCCCGCCCGGCGCCCCGAGAGCTTTGGCCAGCGCCTCCTTGGCGGCGAACCGAGCGGCCAGCGACGCGACCCCGCGCCGCTCCCCGCTCGGCAGCAGCAACTCGCTCTCGACGAACAGCCGCTCGGCCAGCCCGGGCGTCCGCTCCATCGACGCCCCGAACCGCTCGATCTCAGCCACATCGATCCCGACCCCGACAACACTCATCCCCGCACCCTACGACCCACCCGCCGCTCCCCCTGCCAGGTTCAGCTCCCTTCGGGGCTCGCCGGGACGTTCGCGTCGTCGCCGAAGAGTTCCTCGGCCGCCGTGGCCGACAACGACCGGTCGAACCAGACCGCGAGGGTGTCGAGGTCGGTGCAGGACGTGACGCGTTCGCGCGCCTCTGCGGAGACGGAGACGCCGCGCTTCTCCAGGACCCGCAGGACGAGCGAAGCCCGGTCCTCGGCCCGGCCCTCGGCGATGCCCTCTTCACGGCCCTCTTCACGGCCCTCTTCGCGGCCCTCGGCGATGCCCTGGGCCTTGCCCTCCAGGTAGGCGGTTTCGCGGACGGTCCCACGGCCGGGGAAGTAGCTGACGAACGACGACATGATTTCCTTCCACTTCTGTCCAGCTGGGGTGTCACCCAGATTGATTTCCATGAAGTCCGTGAAGTACCCGGCGGTTTCCGGGTCCGTGTCCTGGAGTTCCTGAAGGGCTGTGTGGATTGCCTCCAGTATGGCGCCGCCCTCGGGACTTCGGGCGTGTGCCAGCGCCGAGAGAACGGCCAGGGCGAGGTTCTTGGCGATGGTCCTGACGTCGGTGAACACCGGCAGGTTGTCCGGTCCGGCCACCATCGGGTAGGTCCGCAGAGCCGTCCAGCCGCGCGCCCCGCAGTCGAAGGGGCCGGACGCCCACTTGGCCGTGGCGGCGTCCTGGCAGACCACGAGCAGCAGCACCGGCAGGCGGTACTTCGCCTGGAGGTACGCGACGTAGTACGCCCAACTCGCCTCCTTGCCCGGAACTCTCGTCGACTGCGCTTCGATGGCGAGCAGGAAGTCCTCGCCGTCGGAGGGGCCGATGCGCAGCACGGTGTCGACGCGGCGTTCCAGCGGGCGCGTCTCCGTCACGTCGGTCGTGACGGCGTCCACGGTCGCCTTCGCGGGCAGGGGTACGCCCAGCACGGTGAACACGGGAGTCAGGATCTCTGGGCGCTCCTGGAAGATGCGGTGCATCCCCTCGTGAGCTGATGTGACCATGAGCGCAACTTCGTGGATCAAGGAGCGCCTTGTCCGTCGTTCCGAAATGCGTTCACCCATTCGAGCGACGAAAAAACGATCAATCATTCGCGCGCCCCGTTCACAGAATGCCCAGCAACTGGCCCAGGGTTCCGCCGAGTACCCGGTCGCGGACCTCGCCGGGGCGGGTGACCCGTTCCACGGTGGTGCGGGCGAGGACCGGGTCGCCGTAGGGGGCGTCCGAGCCGAAGAGGGTGCGGTCGGGGATCTCGCGGATGGCCAGTCGTACCGCGAAAACGATGCTCGCCGTGGAGAGTTCCAGGTACATGCTCGGGGTGTCCCGGACCAGTTCGACGGCGTCCATCCAGTTCGCCCCGCCGAGCTGGCTGACGACCAGCGGTACGGCGGGATAGCGGGCGGCGAGGTGGGCCAGGGTGCGCAGGTCGCTCGCGGTGGTGGGGGCGAAGCCGTGGACGACGACGGGCAGCCCGCCGTGGTCCCGCGCCGCGGCGAGCACGGGCTCGATCAGGGCGGCCCGGCCCGCGGGAGGCGTGAGTTCCCCGATGCCGGCCAGCCCCCGCCCCACCACCTCGCGTTCGACCAGCGCCGCGATGTCCTCCGCCGGCAGGTCCAGCGGGACGGAGCCGAATCCGATGAACCGGTCCGGATGCGCCGCCAGGGTCTCGTGCAGCTCCCGCCAGGCGTCGCGGTGGCCCTCGACGCCGTTCCCGCGACCGGACAGGGCAGCGTCGAGGACGCTCATCTCGCGCCGCAGGGAAGCCAGATCGACGGCCCGCTCCGGGTGCGGCCGGGTGCCGAAGAGCACCGCGCGGTCCACCCCCGCGTCGTCCAGGGCGGCGAGGTGGCCTTCCACCGGGTCGTGGACATGACTGTGAGCATCGATGATCACCGGTTCCTCCAAGGGCGAGCGGGGCCGCCGGAATGCGGCGGGCGTGGCCACTGTTGCTCCTTGACACCGTTGGAAGGTCAAGTGCCAGAGGAGAGACGCCCGGTGCTCATCGGAGAACTGGCCCGGCGGACCGGGACCGGCGAACGCCTCCTGCGCCACTACGAACGCGCCGGCCTGCTCCGGCCGGAGCGCCGGCCCAACGGGTACCGGAGCTACGACGACACCGCCCCCGGGACGGTGCTGCGCATCCGCGCCCTGCTCGCGGCGGGTCTGCCCACCCGCGTCATCCGGCAGGTCCTCCCCTGCACCGGTGCCGACGCCGGCGTCCGGCCCTGCCCGGGCGTGCTGGACGCCCTGCGCGCCCAGCTGCGCGCCCTCGACCGGCGCTCGGCCGAGATCGCCGCGGCCCGGGACGTCCTGCGCCGGACCATCACGACCGCGGAGGCCGCCACTGCCGGAGCCGCGACGGCCGGCTCCGACGACACCGTCGCAGGGTCCGCGAAGGCCGTGACGACCGCCGCGGAAACCCCCGCGGCGTCCGCCGGGCCCGTCACGCCTCCCCCGCCCCGCTGACCGGGGCGGAGACAGGCCCCTACTCCACCGTCACCGACTTCGCCAGGTTGCGGGGCTGGTCGACCTCGTTGCCGCGGGCCGTGGCCAGTTCGCAGGCGAAGACCTGGAGGGGGACCGTGGCCACGAGGGGCTGGAGGAGGGTGGGGGTGGCGGGGATGCGGATGAGGTGGTCGGCGTAGGGGACGACCGCCTCGTCGCCCTCCTCCGCGACGACGATCGTCCGCGCACCCCGCGCCCGGATCTCCTGGATGTTGGAGACGATCTTGTCGTGCAGGACGGAGCGGCCGCGCGGGGAGGGGACGACGACGACCACCGGCAGGTCCTCCTCGATCAGGGCGATCGGGCCGTGCTTCAGCTCGCCCGCCGCGAAGCCCTCGGCGTGCATGTAGGCCAGCTCCTTGAGCTTGAGCGCGCCTTCCAGGGCGACCGGATAGCCCACGTGCCTGCCGAGGAACAGCACCGTGTTCTTCGCCGCCAGCGTGCGCGCCAGAGCCCGGACCGGCTCCATCGTCTCCAGGACCCGCTCGACCTCGACGGAGATCCGGGACAGGTCGCGGACGACGGCGCGGATCTCGTCGCCCCACTTGGTCCCGCGCACCTGGCCCAGGTAGAGGGCGACCAGATAGCACGCCACCAGCTGCGTCAGGAACGCCTTCGTCGAGGCGACCGCCACCTCCGGGCCGGCGTGCGTGTACAGCACCGCGTCCGACTCGCGCGGGATCGTCGAGCCGTTGGTGTTGCAGATCGCCAGCACCTTCGAGCCCTGCTCGCGGGCGTGCCGGAGCGCCATCAGGGTGTCCATCGTCTCCCCGGACTGGGAGATGGCGATCACCAGGGAGCGCGGGCCCAGGATGGGGTCCCGGTAGCGGAACTCGCTCGCCAGCTCCACCTCGCACGGGATACGCGTCCAGTGCTCGATGGCGTACTTGGCGATGAGCCCCGCGTGGAACGCCGTACCGCACGCCACGATGACGACCTTGTCCACCTCGCGCAGCTCGGCCGCGCCGATGCGGAGTTCGTCCAGGCTCAGCGAACCGGAGGCGTCGATCCGGCCCAGCAGCGTATCGGCGACCGCCTTGGGCTGCTCGGCGATCTCCTTGAGCATGAAGTAGTCATAGCCCCCCTTTTCCGCGGCCGACGCGTCCCAGTCGACGTGGTACGAACGGACCTCCGCGGGACGGCCGTCGAAGCCCGTCACCGTCACGCCGTCCCGGCGCAGCTCCACCACCTGGTCCTGGCCCAGCTCGATCGCCGACCGCGTGTGGGCGATGAACGCGGCGACGTCCGAGGCGAGAAAGGCCTCACCCTCTCCAACGCCCACCACCAGCGGCGAGTTCCGCCGCGCGCCCACGACCACGTCCGGCTCGTCCGCGTGCACCGCGACCAGCGTGAACGCCCCCTCCAGCCGCCGGCACACCAGCCGCATCGCCTCGGCGAGGTCCGCGCACGAGGAGAACTCCTCGGCCAGCAGGTGCGCCACGACCTCGGTGTCCGTCTCGGACGCCAGCTCGTGCCCGCGCTCGGCCAGCTCCGCGCGCAGCGCCGCGAAGTTCTCGATGATCCCGTTGTGGACGACGGCGACCCGGCCGGCGTTGTCCAGGTGCGGGTGCGCGTTCGCGTCGGTCGGCCCGCCGTGGGTGGCCCAGCGGGTGTGCCCGATGCCCGTCGAGCCGGCCGGCAGCGGCCGGTCGACCAGCTCCTTCTCCAGGTTGACCAGCTTCCCGGCCCGCTTCGCCGCGGCCAGGCCGCCGTCCGCCGGCACGGCGACGCCCGCCGAGTCGTACCCCCGGTACTCCAGCCGCTTCAGTCCGGCCATCACGACGTCGAGGGCCGACTGCGATCCCACGTATCCCACGATTCCGCACATGAGCGGCAGCCTACGGTCCACGCACCGCCGGAAACGGGCGAAGCGTGCCCGGATTCGGAAATTCTTACCGCCTCTTCGCCACCCCTGCTCCCCCCTTTCCTCACCCCACCCGGCCCAGCGTGACCGAGCCCACCCGCCACGCGGCGCGAACTCCGTTAACAATGGACTGTGATCTCTCCGGTCCCCTCGATGCCCCGGAGCGCCCACCGGTCCCGGCCGGAGGCGACTCCCTACGTCGACCTCACCCGCGCCGAGTGGAGCGCGCTGCGTGACAAGACGCCCCTGCCGCTCACCGCCGAGGAGGTCGAGCGGCTGCGCGGACTCGGTGACGTCATCGACCTCGACGAGGTGCGGGACATCTACCTCCCGCTGTCCCGGCTGCTCAACCTGTACGTCGGCGCCACCGACGGCCTGCGCGGCGCGCTGAACACCTTCCTCGGCGAGCAGGGCACCCAGTCCGGCACCCCGTTCGTCATAGGGGTGGCCGGCTCCGTCGCCGTGGGAAAGTCGACCGTCGCCCGGCTGCTCCAGGCCCTGCTCTCCCGCTGGCCGGAGCACCCGCGCGTGGAGCGCGTGACGACCGACGGCTTCCTGCTGCCCACCCGGGAACTCCAGGCGCGCGGGCTGATGTCCAGGAAGGGCTTCCCCGAGTCCTACGACCGCCGGGCGCTGACCCGGTTCGTCGCCGACATCAAGGCCGGCAAGGCCGAGGTCACCGCCCCCGTCTACTCCCACCTGCGCTACGACATCGACCCCGACCAGCGGCTCACGGTACGCCGTCCGGACATCCTGATCGTCGAGGGCCTCAACGTCCTGCAGCCCGCCCTGCCCGGTCAGGACGGCCGCACCCGGGTCGGCCTCGCGGACTACTTCGACTTCAGCGTGTACGTCGACGCGAGCGCCGACGACGTCGAGCGCTGGTACCTCAACCGGTTCAAGAAGCTGCGCCAGACCGCCTTCCAGGACCCGTCCTCGTACTTCAGGAAGTGGACCCAGGTCTCCGAGGAGGAGGCCCTGGACTACGCGCGCGCCCAGTGGCGGACGATCAACAAGCCCAACCTCGTCGAGAACATCACCCCCACCCGGGGCCGGGCCACCCTCGTCGTACGCAAGGGCCCGGACCACAAGGTGCAGCGCCTCAGGCTCCGCAAGCTCTAGGAGCCCCTGCTAGAAACTCCCCATGCTGCATCTGCGCCTGATCGCCCCCGCCGACCGCACGGACGACGTGGTCCGTCTGATCGAGAAGACCGTCGGCAGCACCCACCTGGTGGTGCTGCCGGGCGCCGCCCGCGATCCGGCCGGGGACGTCGTGATGTGCGACGTGGCGCGCGAGGCCGGCGACGAACTCATCGCCGGCCTACGGCACCTGGGCCTGGACGAGACCGGCTCGATCTCCGTGGAGGACATCGACCTCTCCCTGTCCCGCCGCGCCGACAGGGCCGAGGCGGAGGCACCGGGCGAGGGCGCGGACGCGGTGCTCTGGGAGCACCTGGCCGAGGCCACCCACGAGGAGTCGACGCTGAACGTCACGTACGTCGCGTTCCTGGCCGTGGCCACCATGCTCGCGGCCTGCGGTGTGATGCTCGACAACGCGATTCTGATCGTCGGCGCGATGGCCGTGGGGCCCGAGTTCGGGCCGCTGGCCGGGATCTCCACGGCTCTGGTGCGGCGTGCACCACAGCGAGTGTGGCGCTCACTGTGGGCGCTGCTCGCCGGTTTCGCCGCCGCGATGGCGCTGACGGCGGGCTTCAGTTGGCTGCTGGACGCGCTGGGGCTGTTTGAGAGGTCGATGGTGGAGGCGGCCCGGCCGAACACCGCGTTCATCTGGAATCCGGACGCGATGTCCTTCGTCGTGGCGTTCCTGGCGGGCATCGCCGGCACGCTGTCCCTCACGTCCGCCAAGTCGGGGGCCCTGATCGGCGTGGCGATCTCCGTGACGACCGTCCCCGCCGCCGCGAACGCCGCCGTAGCCCTCAGCTACGGCGACTACGCGCAGACCTGGGGTTCGACCTGGCAACTCCTCGCCAACCTGGGCGGCATCGTCCTGGCGGGAACCCTCACGTTGCTGGCCCAGAAATACTTCTGGGCCAAACAAAGGGCACGTCTCAACTAGCGCAGGGCCCCCAGGGGCGCGGGGAACTGCGCGACAAGCCACGACGAAACCCGCACCCCGTAACGCACAGTCCCCGGCACTACGAGGCCCTAGCCCAGCGCAGACTTGACCGCGTCAGCCAGCCGCCCCGCCACAGACCGAGCCTGCTCGATATCGGCCGCCTCCACCATCACCCGCACCAACGGCTCGGTCCCGGAGGGCCGCAACAGCACCCGCCCGGTCGCCCCGAGCTCCCGCTCGGCCTCGGACACCGCCGCAGCGAGATCCGCAGACGTCCGCACGCGCGACTTGTCCACGTCCGGAACATTGATCAGCACCTGCGGCAGCCGCTCCATCACCGCCGCCAGCTCCCGCAGCGGCTTCCCGGTCTCCGCGACCCGTGCCGCCAGCAGCAGCCCGGTCAGCGTGCCGTCGCCCGTCGTCGCGTGGTCCAGCACGATCACGTGCCCGGACTGCTCGCCGCCGAGGGCGTAGCCGTGCTCCTTCATCTCCTCCAGCACGTACCGGTCGCCGACGGCGGTCTGCACGAGCTGGATCCCGGCCCGCTCCATCGCGAGCTTGAAGCCCAGGTTGGACATGACGGTCGCGACGACGGTGTCGGCCCGCAGCACGGAGCGCTCCCGCATCGCCAGCGCGAGCACGGCGAGGATCTGGTCGCCGTCGACCTCGGCGCCGGTGTGGTCCACGGCCAGGCAGCGGTCGGCGTCGCCGTCGTGCGCGATGCCGAGGTCGGCGCCGTGCTCGACGACGGCGGCCTTGAGCTTGCCCAGGTGGGTGGAGCCGCAGCCGTCGTTGATGTTGAGGCCGTCCGGCTCCGCGCCGATGGTGACGATCTCGGCGCCGGCCCGGGTGAACGCCTGCGGCGAGACCCCCGAGGCCGCGCCGTGCGCTTCGTCCAGGACGATCTTCAGGCCGTCCAGCCGGTTGGGGAGGACGCCGAGCAGATGGTCGACGTAGCTCGCGAAGCCCTCGTCGTACGACCGGACCCGCCCGACGCCGGCTCCGGTGGGCCGCTCCCAGGGCTCGCCGTGCCGGTGGGACTCGTACACGGCCTCGATACGGTCCTCCAGCTCGTCGGCGAGTTTGTGGCCGCCGCGGGCGAAGAACTTGATGCCGTTGTCCGGCATGGCGTTGTGGCTGGCGGACAGCATCACGCCGAGGTCGGCGCCGAGCGCGCCGGTGAGGTGGGCGACCGCCGGTGTCGGCAGGACGCCGACCCGCAGGACGTCCACGCCCGCGCTCGCCAGCCCGGCGACCATGGCGGCCTCCAGGAACTCCCCGGACGCGCGCGGGTCCCGGCCGACCACGGCCTTCGGCCGGTGGCCCGCGAAGGTGCCCGCCTCCGCCAGCACGTGCGCCGCCGCGACGGAGAGGCCGAGCGCCATCTCGGCCGTCAGGTCCGCGTTCGCGACGCCGCGCACGCCGTCCGTGCCGAAGAGTCGTCCCACTTGTCCTCCTGCAAAGCTGAATGTCACGCGAGCTGAATGTCACGCAAGACTTTGAGCGCCTTGTGTCGTTATACGCCCTGAGCCGGGATAAACGAACGCCCCGGCGGCACACAGGGCGTGCCGCCGGGGCGTTCGGAGTACGAGCAGGCGAGCCTTAGCGCTTGCTGTACTGCGGGGCCTTGCGGGCCTTCTTCAGACCGGCCTTCTTGCGCTCGACCGCACGGTCGTCGCGCTTGAGGAAGCCGGCCTTCTTCAGCGGGCCGCGGTTGTTGTCGACGTCGGCCTCGTTCAGCGCGCGGGCGACACCGAGACGGAGCGCACCGGCCTGACCCGAGACACCGCCACCGGCGATGCGGGCGACGACGTCGTAACGGCCTTCGAGCTCCAGCACCTTGAAGGGCTCGTTGACTTCCTGCTGGTGCACCTTGTTGGGGAAGTAGTCCTCAAGGGTGCGGCCGTTGATCTTCCACTTGCCGGAGCCCGGGATGATCCGGACGCGGGCGATGGCGTTCTTGCGGCGGCCCAGGCCGGCGGCCGGCTGCGGCTCGCCGAAGTGGGAGGCCATGGACTCCGAGGTGTACTCGCCCTCGACGGGGACCTCGGACTCGGTGGTGTAGCTGTCGATGTCAAGCTCTTCGAGCGGCTGCTCGGCAGTGGTCTCGGCCACGATGCTCCTCAGATTCTCTTCAGTCTTAGGGGGTGGCCGGACTTACTGCGCGACCTGGGTGATCTCGAACGGCTGCGGCTGCTGCGCGCCGTGCGGGTGCTGGTCACCCTTGTAGACCTTCAGCTTCGAGAGCATCTGACGGCCCAGGGAGTTCTTCGGGAGCATGCCCTTGACGGCCTTCTCGATGGCCTTCTCCGGGTTCTTGTCCAGCAGCTCGTCGTAGCGGACGGAGCGCAGACCGCCCGGGTAGCCGGAGTGGCGGTACGCCATCTTCTGGGTCCGCTTGTTGCCGGAGAGGTGCACCTTGTCGGCGTTGATGATGATGACGAAGTCACCGGTGTCGACGTGGGGCGCGTAGATCGGCTTGTGCTTGCCGCGGAGAATGGAGGCCGCGGTGGAGGCCAGACGACCCAGGACGACGTCCTGAGCGTCGATGACGTGCCACTGGCGCGTCACATCGCCGGGCTTGGGGCTGTACGTACGCACGGTTCGTAGCCTTCGCTTCGAGTGAATGGTCCTGAACAGGTCACCGAAACGATCACGACAGCCTTGACCGCACCGCGGTGACGCATACCGCGTGCTGGTCGCTGGTCATCGGCCCGGTGGACCGGTGTAAGGGCCCGTCCCGTGAGAATGAGCAAGCCAATACACAACGAAGCAGTAGGCTACCGGGCCGCCCCCGGACGGGTCAAAACGAGACCCTCCGACATGTCCCCCGCATGTCACCGCCGTGTCCCCGGAAAGCCCGGCGACACCCCATCGCCGGACAAAGACGGCATGCCGCCTTACGCGCACCAGCACCCCGCGCCCCCCGTCTAAGATGCGCCCCATGAGTTACGGGCAGGGGGGACCCCAGTCTCAGTGGGATCCCTGGAAACCGAATTCCCAGCAGCAGCCGTGGAACAGCGGCGGCGACGACGGAAGTCCGGACTGGGCCGCCCTCGCGGAGGCCTCGGAGACCCGGAACAAGCGCCGCAAGTGGCTGTTCATCGGCGGCGGCGCGCTGGCCACGATCGCGATCGGCACCGCCGTCGCGATGGCCGTCGTGTCCGCGAACGGCGACGACACCGCCTCCGGCCGGCCCACGAACCTGCCCCCCAGCGCCGCCCTGCCCAGCGGCACGGCCTCGGCGCCGTCCTTCGCGCCCACCAGCGCCCCGCCCCCGCTGGATCCGAAGGACTTCATATCCAGTGTGAAGAAGGACACCGCGCCGCTCGGCCCCGCCACCCTCTTCCCCGGCACCCAGCTGACCATGAACAGCACGGTGTACAAGAAGGGCGCCACGGCCGACACCAAGAACTGCGCCTCGGCCGCCGACGCCACCCTGCCGAAGGTCCTCACCGCCAACGGCTGCACCCGCCTGGTCCGCGCCACGTACACCAAGGGCGACATCGCGGTCACCGTCGGTGTCGCCGTCTTCGACACCGAGGCACAGGCGGCGAAGGCGAAGGCCCGGACCGACGACAAGAGCATCGTGCGCTCCCTCGCCGGCAAGGGCGTCAAGACGTTCTGCGACGGCGCCATCTGCCGCTCGACCCGCAACACCGTCGGCCGCTACGCCTACTTCACGATCGCCGGCTTCACCAACGGCCACAACGTCACCAAGAAGGACACCAAGGTGTTCTCCGCGGGCGACGACCTCCAGGAGTTCACCTTCCGCCAGATCTGGCGCCGCGGCCAGGCCCAGGCGTCGGCGGCGAGCCAGTAGGCCTCAGCAGCACCCCGCCGACGGGAGCGAGCGCTTGTTGCGGGCCTCCTTGTTCCGGGCCGCCAGCAGCTCGTCGGCGGGGTAGCCGACCTCCTCCAGGGTCAGCCCGTGCGGCCGTACGACGTGCACGGCCGAGTCCCGGACCCCCGCGGCCAGCACCTTCCCGGGCCACTCCGGTCCCCGGTGCCCGTCCCCCACGAACAGCAGCGCGCCGATCAGCGACCGCACCATGTTGTGACAGAAGGCGTCGGCACGCACCGTCGCGGTGACGATCCCGTCCTCGCCCCGCACCAGGCTCAGCTCCTGAAGCGTCCGGATCGTCGTCGCGCCCTCGCGCTTCTTGCAGTACGCGGCGAAGTCGTGCTCCCCGAGCAGCGCCCGCGCGGCCTCGTTCATGGCGTCGACGTCCAGCGGCCAGTCGTGCCACAGGACGTGGTTGCGCAGGATGGGGTCGACACCGCCGGGGTTGTCGGTGACCCGGTACGCGTACCGGCGCCACACGGCGGAGAACCGGGCGTTGAACCCGCTCGGCGCCGGCCCGAGGGCCCACACCCGCACATCCCTCGGCAACCGCCCGGCCAGCCGCTTGAGCAGCTTCTGGTGGTGCTCCCGCCACACCGACTCGGGCAGGTCGACGTGCGCCACCTGGCCCCGCGCGTGCACCCCGGCGTCCGTCCGCCCGGCCACGGTCAGCTCATACGTCTCCCGCGACCGCGTCACCGTCCGCAGGGCGTCCTCGATCTCCCCCTGCACGGTCCGCTTCCCCCCGGCCTGCTTGGCCCAGCCATGGAAGTCACTGCCGTCGTACGACACATCGAGTCGAACCCGAACCCACCCGGGCGCTGCTTCATCACTCACGCCTGAATCCTCTCAGGTACAGCAAAGCGGGCCCGCTCCCCCTTGAGGGAAACGGGCCCGCTTCGAAGAACGCCTTACGCGTCCTTGGACTCCTCGGTCGCCTCGGTCGACTCGACCGGGGCCTCCTCGGCCTCCTTGACCGCGCGCTTGGTGGCGGCCTCGGCCTCACCCGTCGCCTGCTGGGCGACCGTCAGCGCCTCGACCAGCTCGATGACGGCCATGGGCGCGTTGTCGCCACGGCGGTTACCGATCTTGGTGATGCGGGTGTAGCCACCGGGACGGTTCTCGTAGCGCGGGCCGATCTCGGTGAAGAGCGTGTGGACGATGCTCTTGTCCGTGATCACCTGGAGCACCTGACGGCGGTTGTGAAGGTCGCCCTTCTTCGCCTTGGTGACCAGACGCTCGGCGTACGGGCGCAGCTTGCGCGCCTTCGCCTCGGTGGTGGTGATACGGCCGTGCTCGAAGAGGCTCTTCGCGAGGTTCGCGAGGAGCAGCTTCTCGTGCGCGGCACTGCCGCCCAGACGGGCACCCTTGGTGGGCTTCGGCATGGTGATTCTCCTAGGTGTCTGCCCCGGCCGTATCAGGTACCGAGGTCAGTATCCGAGCAGGCGGTCGCCCGTCGGAGATCCGGGGACGCGCCCCGGAGGAGTCGGGAGCCGCCCCGCAGGGGCGCTCCCGACAGGGGCGCGGGGAACTGCGCGACAAGCCACAGCGCACCCGCACCCGAAGACGGACCGTCGGTCCGAGCTCAGTACTGCTCGGTCTCGACGAACCCGGCGTCCGCGTCGTCGTCCGCGCCGAACGCGTCCGCCGCGGCGGTCGGGTCGAACCCGGGAGGCGAGTCCTTCAGCGCAAGACCCATACCCGCCAGCTTCGCCTTGACCTCGTCGATGGACTTCGCACCGAAGTTGCGGATGTCCAGCAGGTCGGCCTCGCTACGCGCGACCAGCTCACCCACAGAGTGGATGCCCTCGCGCTTGAGGCAGTTGTACGACCGAACGGTGAGCTCCAGCTCCTCGATCGGCAGCGCCAGGTCGGCGGCAAGGGCGGCGTCCGTGGGGGACGGGCCCATGTCGATGCCCTCGGCGTCGATGTTCAGCTCGCGGGCGAGACCGAACAGCTCGACCAGGGTCTTGCCGGCGGAGGCCATGGCGTCACGGGGACGCATCGCCTGCTTGGTCTCGACGTCGACGATCAGCTTGTCGAAGTCGGTGCGCTGCTCGACACGCGTGGCCTCGACCTTGTACGTGACCTTGAGGACCGGCGAGTAGATCGAGTCGACCGGGATACGGCCGATCTCCTGGCCGACCTGCTTGTTCTGCACGGCGGAGACGTAGCCGCGGCCGCGCTCGACGGTCAGCTCCATCTCCAGCTTGCCCTTGCCGTTGAGCGTGGCGAGGACGAGGTCGGGGTTGTGCACCTCGACACCGGCCGGGGGCGCGATGTCGGCGGCGGTGACCAGACCCGGACCCTGCTTGCGCAGGTACATCACGACCGGCTCGTCGTGCTCCGAGGAGACGACCAGCTGCTTGATGTTGAGGATCAGGTCGGTGACGTCCTCCTTGACGCCCGGCACGGTGGTGAACTCGTGCAGGACACCGTCGATGCGGATGGACGTGACCGCCGCACCCGGGATCGAGGAGAGGAGCGTACGGCGCAGGGAGTTGCCGAGGGTGTAGCCGAAGCCCGGCTCCAGCGGCTCGATCACGAACCGGGAGCGGAACTCGTCGACGACCTCTTCGGTCAACGAGGGACGCTGAGCGATCAGCATGTGTGGATCAGATCCTTCAGTCAGGGGCGCCCGCTATTTGACGCCCGACTCTGTACTGCAAGGGTACGGGCGGTACGACCGTTCAAGGAGTCGTACCGCCCGGAAAGCCCTGAAACAGCCGGTGTCTCAGACGCGACGGCGCTTCGGCGGGCGGCAGCCGTTGTGCGGGGTCGGGGTGACGTCCTGGATGGAGCCGACCTCGAGACCGGTCGCCTGGAGCGAACGGATCGCGGTCTCACGACCGGAACCCGGGCCCTTCACGAACACGTCGACCTTGCGCATGCCGTGCTCCTGGGCGCGGCGGGCAGCCGACTCGGCGGCCATCTGCGCGGCGAACGGCGTGGACTTCCGGGAGCCCTTGAAGCCGACGTGGCCGGCGGAGGCCCAGGAGATCACGTTGCCCGACGGGTCCGTGATGGAGACGATCGTGTTGTTGAACGTGCTCTTGATGTGCGCGTGGCCGTGAGCGACGTTCTTCTTTTCCTTGCGGCGCACCTTCTTGGCAGCGCCCTGACGACCCTTGGGGGGCATCCTTTAACTCCTACGGGAGGTGGTCGGTCCTACAGCGAAGACCGTGGACAGGTGTCCGCTGCGGACTACTTCTTGCCCGGCTTCTTCTTGCCGGCGATGGCGCGACGCGGGCCCTTGCGGGTACGAGCGTTGGTGCTGGTGCGCTGACCGCGGACGGGCAGACCGCGACGGTGACGGAGACCCTGGTAGCAGCCGATCTCGACCTTGCGGCGGATGTCGGCCTGGATCTCGCGACGGAGGTCACCCTCGGTCTTGATGTTGTTGTCGACGTACTCGCGGATCGCGACGAGCTGCTCCTCGGAGAGGTCGCGAACGCGGGTGTTCGGGTCGACGCCGGTCGCTGCCAGCGTCGCCTGCGAGAGGGTCCGGCCGATGCCGAACACGTAGGTGAGGGCGACCTCCACGCGCTTTTCGCGCGGGATGTCAACACCGGAAACGCGTGCCACTTCAATGGCTCCTGGTGATCTTCGGAGGTCTTCCACAGAACCGGCTCCCGGCCGCCGGCCTCTCCATTGCGAAGAGTTGGTACGACCCGGGTCCCCGGCCTCCGAGCCGGGGGTGTCCGGCGATCACTCGCCGGGGTTCTGCGTATGAACATATTCAGCTCGCGTCGCGCGAATCTCTGCGATAGAGGTGCAGAGGGTGCGGTCGGTCGTGCGTCAGCCCTGGCGCTGCTTGTGGCGCGGGTTCTCGCAGATGACCATGACCCGACCGTGACGGCGGATCACCCTGCACTTGTCGCAGATCTTCTTGACGCTCGGCTTGACCTTCATTGGTGAGGTTCTCCGGGTCAGTGCCATCGCTCCGGCGGATGCCGGGGCGCGGGCAAGATCTACTTGTAGCGGTAGACGATCCGGCCACGCGTCAGGTCGTACGGAGACAGCTCCACCACGACCCGGTCGTCAGGGAGGATGCGGATGTAGTGCATGCGCATCTTGCCGCTGATGTGTGCCAGGACCTGGTGGCCGTTCTGGAGCTCGACCTTGAACATGGCGTTCGGCAGAGACTCGACGACAGTGCCCTCGATCTCGATGGCACCTTGCTTCTTGGCCACGCTTCGCCCTTCGAATCGACTACCTTGATCGACTCTCGGGCGTTCCCTCTTTCCCCTTGACGGGGAGCATGCGGACATGCGGGTGCACGAGAGCCGACGAGTCAGTCTACGTCAGCGCACCCGGAAACACGAATCGAGGGATTCTGCCCTACAGCGGAGATCCCTAAGCACCCCGGGCACGACAGCGCGCCCCAAAGAGGCGCGGGGAACTGCGCGACCAGCCCCACACGACCGCGAGATCCCCCCGAAGCGCCAGGGCTCAGGCCAGGGGGTCGGGGGCGGCAGTGATCCCCATCTCGGCGAGCTTCGCCTTGCCGCCGTCCGGAGCGGTGAGGACCAGCGGGCCCTCCTCCGTGAGGGCGACCGAGTGCTCCCAGTGCGACGACCACGTGCCGTCGGTCGTGATGACCGTCCACTCGTCCGAGAGGACCTCCGTGCGCGGGGTGCCGAGGGAGACCATCGGCTCGATCGCGAGGCAGAAGCCGGGTACCAGCTTGGGACCCTTGCCGCGGCGGCGGTCGACGTAGTTCAGCAGGTGCGGGTCCATGTGCATCTCGGTGCCGATGCCGTGGCCGCCGTAGTCCTCGATGATCCCGTACTTGCCGCCGCCCGGCTTCGGCTGGCGGCGGATGTACGTCTCGACGGCGCGGGAGATGTCGACCAGGCGGTTGCCCTGCTTCATGGCCGCGATGCCCGCCCACATCGACTCCTCGGTCACCCGCGACAGCTCGATCAGCTCCGGAGCGTGGCCGGAGCCCACGAAGGCCGTGTAGGCGGCGTCGCCGTGCCAGCCGTCGATGATCGCGCCGCAGTCGATGGAGATGATGTCGCCGTCCTTGAGGACGACCTCGTCGGACGGGATGCCGTGGACGACGACCTCGTTCACGGAGGTGCAGATGGTGGCGGGGAAGCCGCCGTAGCCGAGGAAGTTCGGCTTGGCCCCGTGCTCGTCGAGGACCTTGCGGGCGACCTGGTCCAGATCCCTGGTGCTGGCGCCGGGCACCGCCGCCTCCCGGGTGGCCGCGTGGATCGCGGCGACGACCAGCCCCGCCCTGCGCATCGTGGCGATCTGCTCGGGGCTCTTGATCTGCACCATGGGGGGCCTGCGCTCTCCGTCACTCAGGTCGGCTGGGTTACCTACACAACACTACGGCCGCGGCGCCCCGGAGGGCACCGCGGCCGGAAGGACCGCGATCTACTTGTTCTCGGCCTTCTCGCGCTTGAGCGCCTCCAGCGCCCGCTGCGTGATCTCGTCCACCGGGCCGAGGGAGGAGATCGTCACGACCAGGCCCTGCGACTTGTAGTAGTCGATGATCGGCTCGGTCTGCGTGTGGTAGACCTCCAGCCGCGTGCGGACCGTGTCCTCGGAGTCGTCGTCGCGCTGGTACAGCTCGCCGCCGCAGACGTCGCAGACGCCGGCCTTCTTCGGCGGGCTGTACGTCACGTGGAAGACGTGGGAGGAGTCGTTGCGGCAGATGCGCCGGCCGGCGATCCGCTTGACGACCTCGTCCTCCGGGACCTCCAGGTCCAGCACCGCGTCGACCTTGATGCCCTCGGTCTCCAGCAGCGCGTCCAGCGCCTCGGCCTGCTTCACGTTGCGCGGGAAGCCGTCGAGGAGGAAGCCGCCCTCGGCGTCCGGCTGCTCCATGCGGTCCTTGGCCATGGCGATGGTCACCTCGTCCGGGACGAGGTTGCCGGCGTCCATGTAGGACTTCGCGAGCTTGCCCAGCTCGGTCTGCCGGCTGATGTTGGCCCGGAACAGGTCGCCCGTGGAGATGTGCGGGATGGCCAGCTGCTCAGCGAGGCGGACGGCTTGCGTTCCCTTACCGGCACCGGGCGGCCCGACGAGGACGATACGCATCAGCGGAGGAACCCTTCGTAATTGCGCTGCTGGAGCTGGCTCTCGATCTGCTTCACGGTCTCGAGGCCGACACCCACGATGATGAGGATGCTGGTCCCGCCGAACGGGAAGTTCTGGTTCGCGTTGAAGCCCACCAACGCCATTGTCGGCACGAGAGCGATCACACCCAGATACAGCGAACCCGGCCAGGTGATCCGGTTGAGCACGTAGCTCAGGTACTCAGCGGTCGGTCGGCCAGCCCGGATGCCCGGGATGAAGCCACCATACTTCTTCATGTTGTCGGCGACTTCTTCGGGGTTGAAGGAGATCGCCACGTAGAAGAACGTGAAGAACACGATGAGCAAGAAGTACGTAACGATGTAAACCGGGTGATCGCCCTTGGTCAGGTTCGTCGTGACCCATTGCTTCCAGCCCGAATTACCGCCCGCGAACTGCGCCACCAATGCCGGGATGTAGAGCAGCGACGAGGCGAAGATGACCGGAATCACACCGGCCTGGTTCACCTTGAGCGGGATGTACGTGGACGTACCGCCGTAGGAACGGCGACCGATCATGCGCTTCGCGTACTGCACCGGAACGCGGCGCTGGGCCTGCTCGACGAAGACGACCAGGCCGACCATGACCAGGCCGACGATGATGACCGTGCCGAACTCGATCCAGCCGCCGGCCAGCGTGCCCTGCTTCTTGATCGCCCACAGCGCGGACGGGAACGTCGCCGCGATCGAGATGAACATCAGGATCGACATGCCGTTGCCGATGCCCTTGTCGGTGACCAGCTCACCGAGCCACATGACCACACACGTACCGGCGGTCATGCAGATCACCATGGTGATCGTCGTGAAGATCGACTGGTTCGGGACGATGCTGGGGGCGGCGGAGCAGCCGTTGAACAGCGCGCCGCTGCGGGCCGTGGCCACCAGGCCGGTGCCCTGGAGGATGGCGAGCGCCACCGTCAGGTACCGCGTGTACTGCGTGATCTTCGTCGTACCCGCCTGGCCCTCCTTCTTGAGGGCTTCCAGACGCGGGATGACCACGGTCAGCAGCTGCAGGATGATGCTCGCCGTGATGTACGGCATGATGCCGAGCGCGAACACCGTGATCTGGAGCAGCGCACCACCGCTGAACATGTTGACGAGCCCGAACAGGCCCTGGTTGCCGGACGCCTCTTTCACGCACGTCTGGACGGCCTTGTAGTTGACGCCGGGGATCGGAATGTGGGTACCGAGCCGGTAGACCACGATGATGAACAGCGTGAAGAGCAGCTTCTTGCGCAGGTCGGGCGTCCTGAACGCCCGGGCGAAGCCGGTAAGCACGGTGCCTCCTGCGACCCCCGCGCACGTGCGTCAAGGGTGACGGTCTTGAGGTTCGACGAATGACGACGGACGAAATACCAAACAGAACAGTGCAGGCCACCTTACCGGCGACACTGCCCCCCTAGGAACGACCAACCGGGGATACCTCATTGTGAGGTATCCCCGGTCGGGTTCGTTTACGTCATCGAGGCGTCCGAGGGACTCAGACGAGCTCGGTGACCGTGCCGCCGGCGGCGGTGATCTTCTCCTTGGCGGAGCCGGAGACGGCGTCGACCGTCACCTGCAGCGCCACGGAGACCTCGCCCTGGCCGAGGACCTTGACGAGGCTGTTCTTGCGAACGGCCCCCTTGGCCACGAGGCCCTCGACGGTGACCTCGCCACCCTCGGGGTACAGCGCGGCCAGCTTGTCGAGGTTCACGACCTGGTACTCGGTCTTGAACGGGTTCTTGAAGCCCTTCAGCTTCGGGAGGCGCATGTGGAGCGGCATCTGGCCACCCTCGAAGCGCTCCGGAACCTGGTAACGGGCCTTCGTGCCCTTGGTACCACGACCGGCCGTCTTACCCTTCGACGCCTCACCACGACCGACGCGGGTCTTGGCGGTCTTGGCGCCCGGGGCGGGACGGAGGTTGTGGATCTTGAGCGGGTTCTGCTCCGCCATGATCAGTCGACCTCCTCGACCGTCACGAGGTGACGGACATGGCGCACCATGCCGCGGAACTCGGGGCGGTCCTCCTTGACGACCTGCGTGTTGATCCCCTTGAGACCAAGGGAACGCAGGGTGTCACGGTGGTTCTGCTTGCTGCCGATGTAGGACTTGACCTGCGTGATCTTGAGCTGCGCCATGATTACGCACCCGCCCCGGCACGCGCACGCAGCAGAGCCGCGGGAGCGACGTCCTCGAGGGGCAGACCGCGGCGGGCCGCGACCTCCTCCGGACGCTGCAGGCCCTTGAGGGCCGCCACGGTGGCGTGCACGATGTTGATCGCGTTGTCGGAGCCGAGCGACTTCGACAGGATGTCGTGGATACCGGCGCACTCGAGCACGGCACGCACCGGACCACCGGCGATAACACCGGTACCGGGCGACGCGGGCTTGAGCAGCACGACGCCGGCAGCCTTCTCACCCTGGATCGGGTGCGGGATGGTGCCCTGGATACGGGGGACCTTGAAGAAGTGCTTCTTGGCCTCCTCAACACCCTTGGCGATGGCGGCCGGCACCTCCTTGGCCTTGCCGTAACCGACACCCACGGTGCCGTCACCGTCGCCCACCACGACCAGCGCGGTGAAGCTGAAGCGACGACCACCCTTCACAACCTTGGCGACGCGGTTGATCGCGACAACGCGCTCAACGTACGCGGTCTTCTCGGCGGCAGCGCCGCCGTCACGGCCCTTCCGGTCCCGCCGCTCGCCGCCACCGGCACCGCCACCGCGGCGCTGGGGTCCAGCCATTGGATTTACCTCTTTCTTTTCCGCTAGCTACGGCGGCTCAGAACCTGAGCCCGGCTTCGCGGGCGGCGTCCGCCAGGGCGGCGATGCGCCCGGCGTACTGGTTGCCACCACGGTCGAACACGACAGCCTCGACACCGGCGGCCTTGGCACGCTCGGCGACCAGGGCGCCGACCTGCTTGGCCTGCGCGGACTTGTCGCCCTCGCCACCGCGGATCGAGCTGTCCAGCGTGGACGCCGAAGCCAGGGTGTGGCCCTTCAGGTCGTCGATCACCTGCGCCACGATGTGGCGGTTGGAGCGGGTCACGACCAGACGGGGACGCTCGGCAGTACCGGAAAGGTTCTTGCGGATCCGGATGTGACGGCGCTTGATCGCGGCGCGCTTGTAGGCGTCGCCCTTGAGGATCTTCTGTCCGTATGCCATGGCTTACTTACCCGCCTTTCCGACCTTGCGGCGGATGACTTCGCCCTCGTACTTGACGCCCTTGGCCTTGTACGGGTCAGGCTTGCGCAGCTTGCGGATGTTGGCCGCAACCTCGCCGACCTTCTGCTTGTCGATGCCCTCGACCGAGAACCGGGTGGGGGCCTCCACCTTGAAGGTGATGCCCTCGGGGGCCTCGACGGTGATCGGGTGGCTGTAACCGAGCGCGAACTCGAGGTTCGAGCCCTTCGCGGTCACGCGGTAACCGACACCGCTGATCTCGAGCTTCTTCACGTAACCCTGGGTCACGCCGGTGATCATGTTCGCCACCAGCGTGCGGGACAGGCCGTGCAGGGCCTTGCTCTGACGCTCGTCGTTGGGGCGGGTGACGTTCAGGACGCCGTCCTCACCCTTGGCGATGTCGATCGGCGCCACGACGGTGTGGGTCAGTTCGCCCTTGGGGCCCTTGACCTTGACCGTCCGGCCGTCGATGGTGACGTCCACGCCGGCGGGAACCGTGATGGGGAGCTTGCCAATACGCGACATAGCTGTTTCCTCCGTTCCCTTCCGCTACCAGACGTAGGCGAGGACTTCCCCACCCACGCCCTTCTTGCCGGCCTGCTTGTCGGTGAGGAGCCCGTGCGACGTGGAGATGATCGCCACGCCCAGGCCGCCGAGCACCTTCGGCAGGTTGGTGGACTTCGCGTACACCCGGAGACCGGGCTTGGAGATCCGCTTGATGCCCGCGATGGAGCGCTCACGGTTGGGGCCGAACTTCAGCTCCAGGACGAGGTTCTTGCCGACCTCGGCGTCCTCGACCTTCCAGCCCGTGATGAAGCCCTCCTGCTGGAGGATCTCCGCGATGTGAGACTTGATCTTCGACGCCGGCATCGTCACGGAGTCGTGGTATGCCGAGTTCGCGTTGCGCAGACGCGTAAGCATGTCTGCGATCGGATCAGTCATGGTCATGAATTGGCCTTCGGCCTCTCTCGCCGGGGTTTCCTGGTGCGCCATCCCTCTCCCCGATCCGAGACGGGACGGGTGCGGCGCGGTGGACCTACGGCGTAGTAAGTCGTACGGGCGACTGTCAGGCGCCCAACCCTCCAAGCCTAAGCCATGGAGGGGAGGGCGCCTGACACGCCCAGTGCTTACCGAGAGCCCTGGAATCCCTTGTTAGGGGGACTACCAGGAGCTCTTGGTCACGCCCGGCAGCTCGCCACGGTGAGCCATCTCACGAAGGCACACGCGGCACAGGCCGAACTTGCGGTACACGGAGTGCGGGCGGCCGCAGCGCTGGCAGCGGGTGTAGCCACGCACACCGAACTTGGGCTTGCGAGCAGCCTTAGCGATCAGAGCCTTCTTCGCCATCTCGCTCACGCCTCCTTGAACGGGAAGCCGAGGTGACGAAGGAGCGCGCGGCCCTCAGCGTCGTTGGTCGCCGTGGTGACCACGGTGATGTCCATACCCCGGACACGGTCGATCTTGTCCTGGTCGATCTCGTGGAACATGACCTGCTCCGTGAGACCGAAGGTGTAGTTGCCACGGCCGTCGAACTGCTTGGGGGACAGACCACGGAAGTCGCGGATGCGCGGGAGCGCGAGCGACAGGGTGCGGTCCAGGAACTCCCACATGCGGTCGCCACGGAGCGTGACGTGGGCACCGATCGGCTGGCCCTCACGCAGCTTGAACTGCGCGATGGACTTGCGGGCCTTGGTGACGGCCGGCTTCTGACCGGTGATCGTGGTGAGGTCGCGGATGGCGCCCTCGATCAGCTTGGAGTCGCGGGCGGCGTCGCCCACACCCATGTTGACCACGATCTTGACGAGGCCGGGAACCTGCATGACGTTCTCGTACTTGAACTCGTCACGCAGCTTGCCCGCGATCTCCTCGCGGTACTTCTGCTTCAGACGCGGGCTGGTGGTGGTCGTCATCAGATGTCCTCACCCGTCCGCTTGGCAACGCGGATCTTGTTGCCTTCGTCGTCGAAGCGGTAACCGACACGCGTGACGACCTTGTTGCCGTCCTTCTCAACGACCAGCTGGACGTTGGAGACGTGGACGGGCGCCTCGGTCGTGACGATGCCGCCGGCCTGCGAACCGCTGGCGGTCGGGCCGGCCTTGGTGTGCTTCTTGACCCGGTTGACACCCTCGACCAGGACACGGTCCTCGCGGGGGTAGGCCGCGATGACCTTGCCCTGCTTGCCCTTGTCCTTACCGGTGATGACCTGGACCAGGTCGCCCTTCTTGATCTTCATGCTTACAGCACCTCCGGCGCGAGCGAGATGATCTTCATGAACTTCTTCTCGCGCAGCTCACGGCCGACCGGGCCGAAGATACGGGTGCCGCGAGGGTCGCCGTCGTTCTTCAGAATGACGGCGGCGTTCTCGTCGAAGCGGATGTACGAGCCGTCCGGACGGCGGCGCTCCTTGACGGTGCGAACGATGACCGCCTTGACGACGTCACCCTTCTTCACGTTGCCACCGGGGATCGCGTCCTTGACGGTGGCGACGATGACGTCACCGATGCCCGCGTAGCGGCGACCGGAGCCACCGAGCACACGGATGCAAAGGATCTCCTTCGCACCAGTGTTGTCGGCGACGCGCAGTCGCGACTCCTGCTGGATCACGTCTATCTCCTGTTTGTCTGCCGGTTCCCGGCAGGGGCCTCACGGATGAGAGCCCCTGCCGAGCCTGGCGGAACTGACCTGCGGATTTGCCCCGCAGGAATTACTTGGCCTTCTCGAGGATCTCGACGACGCGCCAGCGCTTCGTCGCGGACAGCGGCCGGGTCTCCATGAGGAGGACGCGGTCGCCGACACCCGCGGCGTTCTGCTCGTCGTGCGCCTTGAGCTTGTTGGTACGGCGGATGACCTTGCCGTACAGCGCGTGCTTGACGCGGTCCTCGACGGCGACGACGACGGTCTTGTCCATCTTGTCGCTGACGACCAGACCCTCACGGGTCTTGCGGAAGCCGCGCGCGGCCTTCGTCTCTTCAGTCACGTTGCTCTCGCTCATCAGGCGCTCTCCACCGTCTCGATGCCCAGCTCGCGCTCACGCATCAGGGTGTAGATCCGCGCGATGTCCTTGCGGACGGCCTTGAGCCGACCGTGGTTCTCGAGCTGGCCCGTCGCCGCCTGGAAGCGGAGGTTGAACAGCTCTTCCTTGGCCTCGCGGAGCTTCGCCAGAAGCTCCTCGTTGCCCAGCTCGCGCAGCTCGGACGCCTTGGTACCGGCCGACATCACGCTTCACCTGCCTCGCGCTTGACGATCCGGCACTTCATCGGCAGCTTGTGGGCCGCACGAAGGAGCGCCTCACGGGCGATCTTCTCGTTGGGGTACGACAGCTCGAACATCACACGTCCGGGCTTGACGTTGGCGATCCACCACTCCGGCGAACCCTTACCGGAACCCATGCGGGTCTCGGCGGGCTTCTTGGTGAGCGGACGGTCCGGGTAGATGTTGATCCAGACCTTGCCGCCACGCTTGATGTGGCGGGTCATCGCGATACGAGCCGCCTCGATCTGGCGGTTCGTCACGTAGGCCGGGGTCAGCGCCTGGATGCCGTACTCGCCGAACGCAACCTGCGTGCCACCCTTGGACATACCGCTGCGCTTCGGGTGGTGCTGCTTGCGGTGCTTGACCCTACGGGGGATCAGCATGACGGTCAGGCCTCCGTTCCGGTGCTCTCAGCCGGAGCGGCGGCGGGAGCCTCGGCCTTGGGGGCCTCGGCGCCGGCAGCCTGCTGCGGCTTGCGACCGCGCCGCTCGCCACCGCGGCCACCACGGGCCGGGCGGTCGGAGCCGCCGCGGGCCGGGCGGTTACCCGCGCGGGCAGCGGCGTTCTCGGCGCGGACCTCGGCGATGTTCTTGACGTCGCCCTTGTAGATCCAGACCTTCACGCCGATGCGGCCGAAGGTCGTCTTGGCCTCGAAGAAGCCGTAGTCCACGTTCGCGCGGAGCGTGTGCAGGGGCACGCGGCCCTCGCGGTAGAACTCCGAGCGGGACATCTCGGCGCCGCCGAGACGGCCACCGCACTGGATCTTGATGCCCTTGGCGCCGGCCTTCATCGTGCCCTGCATGCTCTTGCGCATGGCGCGACGGAAGGAGACGCGGGAGGACAGCTGCTCGGCGACGGCCTGGGCCACCAGCTGAGCGTCCGTCTCCGGGCTCTTGACCTCGAGGATGTTCAGCTGGACCTGCTTGCCGGTCAGCTTCTCCAGGTCACCGCGGATGCGGTCGGCCTCGGCGCCGCGGCGGCCGATGACGATGCCCGGACGCGCGGTGTGGATGTCGACGCGGACGCGGTCACGGGTGCGCTCGATCTCCACCTTGGAGATGCCGGCGCGCTCCATGCCGGACGTCATCATCCGACGGATGGCGACGTCTTCCTTGACGTAGTCCTTGTACAGCTTGTCGGCGTACCAACGCGACTTGAAGTCGGTGGTGACACCGAGCCGGAACCCGTGCGGGTTTACCTTCTGGCCCATTACCGGGTTCCTTCCTTGCTGCTGACGACCACGGTGATGTGGCTGGTCCGCTTGCGGATCCGGTAGGCACGGCCCTGGGCGCGCGGCCGGAACCGCTTCAGGGTCGGGCCCTCGTCGACGTAGGCCTCGGAAATGAAGAGGCTGTCGGCGTCGGTGTGGTCGTAGTTGTGCGCGGCGTTGGCGATGGCGCTGTCGAGCACCTTGCCGACCGGCACGGAGGCTGCCTGCGGAGCGAATCGCAGAACAGCCTGGGCCTCCGTGGCGTCCATGCCACGGATGAGGTCCACCACGCGGCGGGCCTTCATGGGCGTGACGCGGATGTACCGCGCCTGGGCCCTGGCTTCCATGGTTGTCCCTTCAGTTACTTACGTGTCTGAATGCGATCCGCTGTTAGCGGCGCTTCGACTTCCGGTCGTCCTTGACGTGGCCCCGGAAGGTGCGGGTCGGCGAGAACTCGCCGAGCTTGTGGCCGACCATCGACTCGGTGACGAACACCGGGATGTGGGTCTTGCCGTTGTGCACCGCGATCGTGTGACCGAGCATGGCCGGGACGATCATCGAGCGGCGGGACCAGGTCTTGATGACGTTCTTGGAACCGGCTTCGTTCTGCGCGTCCACCTTCTTGATCAGGTGGTCGTCGACGAAGGGCCCCTTCTTCAGGCTACGAGGCATCTCAACCCGTCCTTAGCGCTTCTTGTTCGTCTTGCGGCGGCGGACGATGTACTTGTTCGACGCCTTCTTGGGCGAACGAGTACGGCCTTCCTTCTTGCCCCACGGGGACACGGGGTGACGACCACCGGAGGTCCGGCCCTCACCACCACCGTGCGGGTGGTCCACCGGGTTCATGACGACACCACGGACGGTCGGGCGAACGCCCAGCCACCGCTTGCGGCCCGCCTTGCCCCAGTTGATGTTGCTCTGCTCGGCGTTGCCGACCTCACCGATGGTGGCGCGGCAGCGCTGGTCGACGAGACGGATCTCGCCGGACGGCATGCGGAGGTGGGCCATCGAGCCCTCCTTCGCGAGCAGCTGCACGGACGCACCGGCGGAGCGGGCGAACTTGGCACCGCCACCGGGACGGAGCTCGATCGCGTGGATCGTGGTACCGACCGGGATGTTGCGGATGGCCAGGTTGTTGCCGGGCTTGATGTCGGCCCCGGGACCGTTCTCGACGCGGTCACCCTGCTGCAGGTTGCGCGGGGCGAGGATGTAGCGCTTCTCGCCGTCGGCGTAGTGCAGCAGCGCGATGCGCGCGGTGCGGTTGGGGTCGTACTCGATGTGCGCGACCTTCGCCGGCACGCCGTCCTTGTCGTGACGACGGAAGTCGATCACGCGGTAGGCGCGCTTGTGGCCGCCACCCTGGTGGCGGACGGTCACACGACCGGTGTTGTTACGGCCGCCCTTGCTGTGCAGGGGGCGGACCAGCGACTTCTCCGGCGTGGACCGCGTGACCTCGACGAAGTCGGCGACGCTGGCGCCACGACGGCCCGGCGTAGTCGGCTTGTACTTGCGGATTCCCATTTCTCAGTCCTCGTCCGATATCGGACGATCCGACCCGCTTACGCGGTCGGACCGCCGAAGATGTCGATACGGTCGCCCTCGGCAAGGGTCACGATCGCGCGCTTGGTGGCGGCACGCTGACCGAAACCGGTCTTCGTACGCTTGCGCTTGCCCTGGCGGTTGATCGTGTTGACCCCGGTGACCTTGACCTCGAAGACCGCCTGGACGGCCTGCTTGATCTGGGTCTTGTTGGCGCCCGGGGCGACGACGAACGTGTACTTGTTCTCGTCGAGGAGCGCGTAGCTCTTCTCCGAGACGACCGGCTTGAGCAGCACGTCACGGGGGTCCGTGAAGGACTTGCTCAGCGGGGTCTCGACGGTGTTCTTGCCCTCGGCGGCGTGGCGGCGCGCCTTGGCGACGCGCGCGGCCTTGGCGGCCTTCGCAGCCTTGGAGGCGATGCTCGGGTGACGCGTAGCCATCAGGCCTCGCTCCCTTCGGTGTCAGTGGCCTTCGGGCCGGACACGAAGGACTCGAAAGCGGCCTGGGTGAAGACCACGTCGTCCGAGACGAGAACGTCGTACGTGTTCAGCTGGCCCGGCTCCAGGATGTGGACCTGGGGCAGGTTGCGGGCGGACAGCCACGCGGCCTCGTCGGAGCGCTCGATGACCAGGAGCAGGTTCTTGCGCTCCGAGATCTTGCCGAACAGGCTCTTGGCGGCCTTGGTGGAGATGTCGCCGTCGACCACGCCGGAGACGACGTGGATGCGGCTGTGGCGCGCCCGGTCGGTGAGGGCACCGCGCAGGGCGGCGGCCTTCATCTTCTTCGGGGTCCGCTGCGAGTAGTCACGCGGCTGCGGGCCGTGGACGACGCCACCGCCGGCGAACTGCGGCGCACGGGTCGAACCCTGGCGGGCGCGGCCGGTGCCCTTCTGGCGGTACGGCTTGCGGCCACCACCGCGGACCTCGCCACGCGTCTTGGTCTTGTGGGTGCCCTGGCGGGCGGCGGCCAGCTGCGCGACGACGACCTGGTGGATCAGCGGGATGCTGACCTTGGCGTCGAAGATCTCCGCGGGGAGCTCGACGGTACCGGCCTTCTCGCCGGCAGGCGAAAGGATGTCAACAGTGCTCATCGGTTACCTCAGGCCCCCTTGGCCGCGGTGCGGACCAGGACGAGGCCGCCGTTCGGACCGGGAACCGCGCCCTTGATGAGCAGCAGACCCTTCTCCGCGTCAACGGCGTGGACGGTCAGGTTCTGGGTGGTGACCCGCTCGTTGCCCATGCGACCCGCCATGCGGAGGCCCTTGAACACGCGGCCCGGGGTGGCGCAGCCACCAATGGAACCGGGCGAGCGGTGCTTGCGCTGGGTGCCGTGTCCGGCGCCGAGGCCCTTGAAGTTGTGACGCTTCATGACACCGGCGAAGCCCTTGCCCTTGCTCTTGCCGGTCACGTCGACCTTCACGCCGGCCTCGAACACCTCAGCCGTGACCTCCTGGCCGAGCGTGTACTCGGAGGCGTCCGCGGTGCGGATCTCGACGAGGTGGCGGCGGGGGGTGACGTCGGCCTTGGCGAAGTGGCCCTTGAGGGGCTTGTTCACCTTGCGCGGGTCGATCTCGCCGAACGCGATCTGAACGGACTCGTAGCCGTCCACGTCGTTCGTGCGGACCTGGGTGACGACATTGGGGCCGGCCTTGACGACGGTGACCGGAACAACGCGGTTGTTCTCGTCCCACACCTGCGTCATGCCGAGCTTCTCGCCCAGGATGCCCTTGATCTGCTTAGCCATTCTCAGCCACCAGCCTCAGAGCTTGATCTCGATGTCGACACCGGCCGGGAGGTCGAGTCGCATCAGAGAGTCAACGGTCTTGGGAGTCGGGTCGAGAATGTCGATCAGGCGCTTGTGCGTGCGCATCTCGAAGTGCTCGCGCGAGTCCTTGTACTTGTGCGGCGACTTGATGACGCAGTACACGTTCTTCTCAGTGGGCAGCGGCACCGGGCCCGCGACCGACGCACCAGTGCGGGTCACCGTCTCGACGATCTTCTTCGCCGAGGAGTCGATGACCTCGTGGTCGTAGGCCTTGAGCCGGATGCGGATCTTCTGTCCCGCCATGGCTACTCAGTAGTCCTGTCTCTTCTTACGCTCCGGAACCCGGTGGATTCCTGCTGCTGCCTTCGTTTTCTCCGACCCACGCGGTCGGGCGTGTCGCGCTCCCGCTGACACAGATGTCCCTTGTTCGAACATCCCTGCGGGGAATGCACACGGCCCTTCCGGAACCGCAAGCCGGGGACCGGAAGGCCCACCGGGCGCCTGGCCGGTGCCGCGCTCACACTTCCCGGAAGATTCCCGTACGTCCGCCCCTGAGCAGGGACGACGAGTACTGTGGGACTCGCTTCCGGTCCTCCCGGCGGGAGGCGCGCAGCATCAACACTCGACCGAGCAACTCGGACAGTCTGCCATATGGGGCAGGGGCCTGGCCAATCGGGCCGAAGAGATTACCCCGAAGGTGACGAGCGTCAAACAGGGGTGCCCTCGGCCCGCCCGGTGCTCAGGTGCGGGTGACCGTCCCGCAGCCCACGTCCCGGTCGTCGTCCTTGAGGGACTGACTGCGGTCGTACGGGTCCTCGGCCGAGCCGGTCGGCGGGGCGCCGGTGGGGGCACTGTCCGGGAAATCCGGGTGCAGGTAGCCGTCGTGGACGCCGCAGGTGCTGTTGGCGATGTCCTCGCCGTACTCGCTGAGCGCGAGCTTGCCCTTCGTGGCCATCCAGGTGCGCGGGTCCGCCAGGCTCGTGATCAGGTCGCGGCGGATGATGGTCCGCGCCACCTGCCGGTCGCCGTGCGGTCCGGCGTGCAGCAGCGGATACACGAACGAGTAGTCCGCGTGGACCAGCACCTCGCCCGGCTTGCCGGCCTTGAAGGTCATGTGCCCGCGGACCTTGATCACCTTGCCGGCCAGACGCACCTCGTGCGGATCGAACCGGCTGACGAGCTTCAACGGGTCGTGCTTCGCGCTCGGCTCACGCAGCGACCGCCCGAACTCCGCGATCATGCCCGGCTGATGCGGGTCGACGAGGGAGAGGGCGCGGCTGGGCGTGCCGCCGAGCAGCACCTTCGGGTCCAGGTTGGTGGCGACCAGGAACTCCTTGGTGCGGCGCAGCGCGAGTGCCACGTCTGCCTTGCTCATGGTGCCGACGGCCTTGGCGGGGGGCAGCTCGATGGCGTCGGCGCCGTCGGCCCAGCGGCGGGCGGGCGAACCGAGGAAGGGGTGCTCGGGGGTGGGCGTCTGGGTGTCGTACACCCCGCCCGGCCCCTGGGACGGCAGCGCGGTCTCGGCGGGCAGCGGCGAGGGCGCGCCCGCCGCCTTCGCCTCCCGGCCGGGCAGCCGGTCGACGATCAGCGAGGGCCGTACGACGAGTACGGCGGCGAGGACGGCCAGCACCACACCGACGACGGACCGCACGGTACGGCGACGGCGGTCACGGGTGCCGTTCATCTCCCGCCAAGCGGGCCCCGTACGCCAACCGGGCGGCGTCGCGGACCGCGCGATTCCCTTCTTCTGCCGGAGCGGCCACCGCCTCCGGCTTCCCGCCTCCTCCCGCGCCGCGGCCTCGTCCTCGGCCCGCAGCCGCTCGGCCACCATCCGGGCCCGCGCCGACGGCTCCTTCCGTACGTCCCCTCCCCCGTGAGCGGCGGCGTCACGCTGGAACGCCGTCCACTGCTCGCCCGATGTGGAGGACGCGGAGGCTCCGGAGGACGATCTGGAGGGCTCCTCTCCGGCTCCTTCACCTTCGCCGGGCCGTTCGGGAGGCATGACGGTACTCACGGGCTCGCTTTCATCGGGGTGGTCCGGGAGGCGTGACCTCTCAGCCCTCCACGGTCGGGGACGGGCCGGGGAAGTCGGGCGGGAGGGCGTCCGGCGGGATTACTCCCCGGACGAGGCCGGCCAGGTAGCCGGTGAGGGTTTCCCGGACCTCGACCCAGTCGTCGTTGTGTCCGCTGACCACGATCGACCAGGCGGCCGGGTCGGAGCCCGGCCCGCCCGTCTTCCAGAACCAGGTGTCGCCCTCACAGGAGTCGGCCCAGGGGAAGAGGCCGGCCTCGGCGGGGTGCGGCGCGTATCCGTGCGACATGTCCGCCTCGCGGAGACTGTCGAGATCGGACAAAAACTCCCTCGCCACCGAGAGGAATTCCTGCTCCTTTCCCGGGTCGGGGATATGCACCGAGAGGAATTCACCGAGGACGAGCAGGGAGTAGTGCTCGGAGAGTTCGACGAAATCACTCGGCAGGCGCAGGCCCAGCTCGCTCTCGATGAGGCCCCAGTCGATTCCGCGTGGAGCGGCCGACCGGAACTCGCTCAGCGCGGGCAGGGCGGACTCGAGATCTCGCAGTGTCAACAGGTCACCTGCGTTCCTGACTTGTTCGCCACGTAGACGGACTTGAACAGCTGGCCCGACGGTGTGGACGCGGTCATCGTGATGCCTGTCGGCAGCTTGTTCGTGCCGTTGGCGTAATCGAGCACTCCAGAGTAAAGGACGGGTTGCTTCTTCTCCAGGGCCGCCGCCATGCGGTTCTCGCACCGCTTCATTCCGGGATCGTTCATCTGCCGGTACCCGGTGAAGACGTTCCCTGCCACCCATTCACCGCTGAAGCGGTCGCCGATGATGTGCGTGCGGTGGTACTTCCACGCCTTGCCGTCCCGCTCCGACTTCCAGTGGGGCGGGTCGGGGAAGGTACTCGGGCGCGGAGTCCGGTTCTTCTTCTTCAGGTCACTCGGGCAGATCAGGGCCGACGCACCGGTCGGCGCACCGCCCACCGTGGGGCCGTACAGGAAACGCTCGGAGCGCGGGAGGTCGCACGGGTCGTCGTCGGAGTCGTTCCCCGAACCGCCGCCGGCGGAAGGGCTCGGCATCGGCGACGGGAGTGCCGACGGGTCCGTACCCGGAGTGCCGTTCGGCAGCATCTTGAAGTAGCCGCGCAGCGTCTCCTCGTTGACCTTGAGTTCCTTCTGCGCCTTGGTGAACGAGTCGTCCACGAACCCCTGGTGCTCGGCGTCCTCGCGCGGCTTCGCAGCCGGCCGGGCGGCGAGGTGGTTCAGGGCGAGCTTGATCAGCGAGGCCCACGGCGGCGGCGGGGGCGGCGGGGGCGGGCCCGGGGGACGCGGGGCCTGAGGCCGGCCGGGGCCACGGTAGGGCGAGTAGTCCCGGTACCCCGAGTAGCCCGAGGAGTGCGGTGTCGCGACGCTGCTGCCGTGGCTCCGGGCCGCCGCCGCGGCCTGGGCTCGGGCCTGGGCTTCGATGGCACTCGCGGTGCTGGACACAGAGTTGCTGAAGATGTGGCTGAAGACCGAGGTCGTCGAGCTGCTGCTGGAGTGTGAGTGCGACCAGGGCCAGGAGAACGACGGCCAGTGGAACGAGATGTGAACCGGGTGCTGCCGGTAGTACTCGGAGATCGACGAACCCACATAGCCGGCCAGGATGCTGACGCCGATCGCCTCCCCGATGCACAGGTCCTCGATGCAGTGCCCGCTGGGGTCGGTGTTCGTCAGCGGGCTGCCGCCCGCGTACGCGTACCGGTTGGCCTGCCCGGACGGGACCGGGTCGAGGTTCCAGGAGTCGCGGGCCGTGAAGCCGCCGGCGGTGGGGTCGTACCAGCGGGCGGCCATGTCGACCTGGCCGGTGGCCGGGTCGGTGTAGGCGCCCTGGTAGCCGAGGGCGTCCTTGGCGCCGGACTGGGCGGTGACCTGGCCGAACGGGTCGTAGCCGGTGGAGTCGGCGACGGTGCCGGTGGCCGGGTCGATGGATGCCGTCACGTCGCCGTGCAGCAGGTCCGCCAGGACCGAGTCCGCGTTCGTGCCGTCGGTGTTCGCCGTGGACAGGGGTGAATCCGAGGGGTCTCGGGCGATCAACTGGCCGTCGGCCGCGACCGGGTTGTTCGTCTGGTCGGCGTACGTCAGCGCGTCGGCGCCCTGTTTGACCAGGCGGTCCAGCGCGTCGTAGGCGTACGTCGTGCCGCCCGCCGAGGTCATCCGGTCCAGCGCGTCGAACTGCGCCGGGTGCGAACCGCTCGCGTCCGTGCTGTTCGTGCGCCCGCCGCGCGCCGAGTACGTGTACGTGGTGCCGTCGGCGGAGGTGAGGCGGTTGCGGGCGTCGTACGACGCGCTCACGCCTCCGGCGCCGGTGCGGTTGCCCGCCGCGTCCCAGGTGTACTTCGTCTCGGTACCGTTGACGTTCGTCCAACTGGTCAGCCGGCCCGCCCAGTCGTAGGCGTAGGACTGGGTGCCCGCGCCCGCCGTGCCGGTGGACGTCCTGGTCTTCAGGTCGGACGCCTTGTCGTAGCCGTAGCTCACCGAGGCCGTCGTCGTGCCGGACGGGGACTTCGTCGTGTCCGAGGTGACGCGGTCCAGGGTGTCGTGGCCGACGGAGCGGGTCGCGCCGGTGGCGCCGTAGGTGACCGTGTCCAGGCGGGAGGCGGTGTCGTAGCCGTACGTCTGGGTCGTGCCGGTCAGCGGGTCGGCGGCCGTGCGCAGACGGCCGGCGGTGTCGTAGCCGAAGGCGGTGTGGCCCGCGGCGTCGGTGCGGCCGGTGAGGCGGCCCTCCTCGTCGTAGGAGAACGTCGCCGTACCGGACGGGCCGTCCGAGGACAGCAGGTCACCGCGGTCGTCGTAGCTGAAGGTGTCCGTGCCGCCCGGCGCGCTCGCCGAGGTCAGGCGGCCCGCCGCGTCGTAGCCGAAGGTCTCGGCCGTGGTCGCGGCCTCCGCGCCCGAACCCGCGTTCTTCGTCACGCGGCCCAGGGCGTCGAAGTCCCGCTGGACCGTGACGCCGCCCGGCTTCAGTTCCTTCACCGGCTGGTCGGCGGCGTCGTACACCATCGTCCAGGTCCGGTCGGAGGCGTTCGGGTAGGCCGCGGTGGAGGGCTCCACCACCGACTCCGGCAGGCCGTGCGAAGTGAACGTGTACCACGTGGTGTTCGAGCGGCCGTCCGTGAGACGGGTGCGGTGGCCGGCCGCGTCGTAGCCATAGGTGGTGGTGATGGACGTGTCGGCGTCGACCGGTTCGACCAGCTCGGTGAGGTCGCCGGCCGCGTCGAACGTCTGGTGGACGGTGTGGCCGAGCGCGTCCGTCGAGGTGACCGGGTTGCCGTCGGCGTCGTACGACGTACCCACCGTGCGGAGTTCGGCGCCGGTGGCGTCCTCGTCCGTTACCTGGGTGAGCCGGCCCGCGAGGTCGTACGTGGTGCGGGAGGTGCGGCCCTGCGGGGTCGTCACAGTCGCCGGCAGGCCCGTCGGGCCGTACGTGTACGACGTCACCGCGCCCGCGGTGTCCCGGGCGGTGAGCGGGTCGCCCGCCGCGTTGTAGGTGCCAGAAGTGGTCAGACCGGTCGGGGACTTCGCCGACACCAGGTTGCCGGCGTCGTCGTAGGCCATCGTGGTCGTGAACGCGCCTGCGGACGGCCGGCGTTCGAGCACCGTCGAGGTCATCTGGCGGCCCAGGTCGTCGTACGTCGCCTGGGTGCGGGCGCCGGTCGGGCCGGTGGCCGACAGCTGCTCGCCGAGCAGGTCGTAGGTGAACGTGGAGACCGGTGCGGCGGCGCCGTCCGCGGGGGCCGGCTGCTCGGCCTTGGCGAGGTTGCCGAACTGGTCGTAGGTGTAGGTGGTGACCTTGCCGAGGGCGTCGGTCTCGGTCGCCAGGTTGCCCGCCGCATCGTAGGTCTGGGAGACCTTGCCGGTCAGCGCGGTCGTGGCGCCCGGCGGGGTGTAGTCGGGCAGCGTGGTCGAGGTGGTGCGGCCCAAGCGGTCGTACGCGGTGTGCGTGACGTCGCCGTTCGGGTCGCGGGCGTCCACCGGGTCACCGAAGGTGTCATAGCCGACGGTGGTCGTCGGGCGGACGGTGGACGGCGTCGCCCCCTCGGTCTCCGCCGTCACCGGGGCAGCGCGGGTCTCGGTCGGACGGCCGAGCGCGTCGTAGGTGTAGTCGGTGGTGTACGACGCCGGGTCGGCGCCGGTGGCGTTGCCGCGCGGGGACGTCTCGGACGTCACCAGGCCGCGGTCGTCGACGTGGTACGTGGTGACCAGGTCGTCGGTGCCGTTCTCCACGGTCTGCTTGGTGACCGCGCCGGTGATGTCGCGGTCCAGGGTGACCTTCTCGGTGCGGGTGCCGCCCGCGCCGGTGTGGGTCTCGGTGAGCACCTCGTCGCCCGCGTCGTAGGTGTACGCGGTGCGCCGGGCCAGGCCCGCGGGGTCCAGGACCGAGGCCGTGGTGCGGCCGGCCGCGTCGACCTCGTAGGCGGTGGTGACCTTGCCGTTGCCGGTGGTCTCCTGCACCAGGTTCCCGGCCGCGTCGTAGGTGCGGTCGCTCAGCACCAGGTCACGGGTCGTGCCGTCCGGGTCGTGGAAGCCGGAGAGGATCTCCTGCGCCTGGAGGCCGTCGTCGTAGTACGTGGTCCGGGTGGTACGGCCCATCGCGTCGGTGTGCTCGGCGAGCCGGCCCGCCGGGTCGTACGCGTAGGAGTCCAGGACCACGTCCCTGGCTGCGGACGGGTCGTTGGGGTCGCCGGTGTAGCCGGTGAGCGTGTTCGTCGCCAGCTGTCCGAGGGCCGTGTAGGTGTAGCGGAAGGTGCCCTGGCCGGGCATGGTGCGGCTGGTCTGGCGGCCGTAGACGTCGTAGGTGTACGTCTCCTGGTCGCCCTCGGGGTCGGTGAGGGTGCCGAGGAGGCCATGGCCGTCGTAGGTGCGCGTGGTGGTGCGGGTGGCGTCGCCGCCCGTGAGGTCGGCGACCGCCTCGGTCAGGGGGCGGCCGTCCGCGTCGTAGGTGTACGTGGTGCGCGCGCGGTGGCCGGTGCCCGTCACCTTGTTGGTGGTGGCCGGGCCGGTGACCGTGAGCGGGCGGGACTCGCCGTCGTAGGTGGTCGTCGTGGTGACGCCGTCCGGGTACGCGTCGGAGGTGACCGTGCTCGACGTCTCGCGGCCGAGCGCGTCGTAGGCGTACGCGGTGACGACGCCCGCCGGGTCGGTGACCTTCGCCAGGTCACCGGCCGCGGTGTACGACCGCCTGGTCACGGCGCCGCGCACATCGGTGCTGGTGGCGAGCAGGCCGGCCGGGACGGTGCCGCCGTCGGTCGCCGCCTCGGTGCCGTCGGTGAAGGTGAACGACTCGCTGCGGCCGGACGGGAAGTCCGTGGTGGCCGGGGTGGTGGTGGAGGTCCGGTCGCCCTGGCTGTCGTAGCCGTACGACGTCTTGTACGTGTCGTCGGCGGCGCTCGCCGACCGGGCGTCGCGGGTCGCGGTGAGCTGGTCGTTGCGCGGGTCGAGCGGGTCGGAGGCGTTCAGGTAGTAGCTGGAGTAGGTGGTGTGGCAGGTCTTGTCGTCGGCGGCGTCACGGCAGGTGGTCTGCGACACCTTGTTGCCGCGGGTGTCGTTGCCGAAGCGGGTGACGGAGCCGTCGGGGCCGGTGGTGGCCGCCAGGTAGCCGCCGGTGTCGTAGCCGAACGTGCCGGTGTGGCCGGCGGCGTCGGTCTGGCTGATGAGCCGGTTCCCCTGGAGCGGGTCGTAGGTGTAGCTCGACGCGCGGTGGTCGGGGTCGGTGACCGTGACCGTGAGGGTGGTGGTCCCGGCGACGGCCGGCTGGTCCTCGGTGGCGGGCTTGGCCTCGGTGCCGGTCAGCGCCAGGTCGGAGAGCTGGTAGGTGCCGCCGCTCTCGTCCGTGTAGGACGACACCCGGTCGTGCACGGTGTCGTAGGTGACCGCGGAGTGAACCCGGCCGCTGGGCAGCGTCACCCGGGTGAGCTGCTGGGCCACGGTGGCCGAGGCGTGCTGCTCGGCGATGCTGTCGGCGCCGAGGGGCCGGGTGTAGACGGCGGCCTCGTCGATGTCGCCGGTGAGGTGGCCGATGCTGCCGGTGGTGGCGGGCCAGTTGTTCCAGTAGCCGGCGCCGAGGTAGACGAACCGCTGGTCGTACTGGGTGATGTCGCCGCTGAGGCTGCCCGCCTTCTTGCCGTCGAGGTACAGCGTCTGGGTGTTGCCGGCCGCGGTGAGGGCGGCCTGGTGCCAGGTGCCGTCGTTGACGGTCGTGGCGGTGGTGATCGGGGCGGCGGTGCCGTTCCAGAACTCGCCGCGCAGCTTGCCGTCCGTGCCGACGTACAGGGCCGGGGTGAGCTTGACCGGGGTGTTCTCCTCCAGGGTGTGGTCCTGGTAGCTGAGGAGGACGCCGCTGCCGGTGGTGCGGAACCACAGCTCGGCCGTCAGGTACGGGGTGTCGGAGATCAGCTGGTCCGGCAGCTGCACATAGGACGTGGTGCCGTTGAACGTGGCCGCCGTGTCGGGGCTGCCGGCGAGCGCGCCGGCGGTGCCGAGCTGCACGTCGTTGTAGGTGCCGGCGTGCTCGTCGCGGTCGAGCGGAAGGTCGCTGGCCGCGTCGGTGGCGCCGTCCTTCTCGTCGAGGCGCCAGTACGAGAACGGGCCGGCGTCGTGCACGACCGTCCGGGCGTGCGAGCCGTCGCCGTAGCCGTACGTGGTGCAGTGGCCGAGGGTGTCCTCGGGGCCGCAGACCAGGGTCAGCCGGTCGCCGTCGTAGGTGTACTTCCAGGTCAGCTGGGTGGCGCCGGAGGTGGGGGCGTCGGTGCTGACGGTGGCGACATGGCCGCCGGACCAGGTCAGGTGCAGCGCCCGGCCGCCGGTCGCGGTGACCGTGGTCAGCGCGCCCGAGGTGTCGTAGGCGAGGGTCTGCTTGCGGCCCCGGTAGTCGGTGACCTGGGTGAGCCTGCCGTCGGCGCCGAAGACGTACGTCGTCTGGTCCTTGTCGGCGAGCTTCCAGCCGCCGCCGCTGACGGCGGTCAGGGTCGAGAAGCTGCCGTAGGGCGGCGCGTAACTGCCGTCGGGGTTCTTGCCGAAGCGGACCTGGCGGCCGTCGGGCAGGGTGGCCACGACGTTGCCGGTGCCGTCGCCGTCGGGGTCGATCCGCATGTCGTAGCGGGTCGACCAGCCTGCGCCGAAGGCGTTGGTGGAGCGCGGGTCGCGGCTGTTGTAGGTGCGGGTGACGGTCAGGCCGGGGCCGGCCGTGGAGACCGTCGCGTCGGTGTCGCTGGTGGTGTAGTTGCCGATGCCGGGGTCGACCTCGCGGCCGTCGGCGCCGGGGCCCTGGCTGCCGAGGTGCGAGGTGATCGCGGGCTGCTCGACGGCCGTGGTGAAGGTGTAGAAGGGGCTGAGCGGGGTCTCCAGGCCGTTCTCGCGGGCCTTGACCCGCCAGACGTACTCCTTGCCCCAGGTCAGCTTGGCGGCGGGGACGTTCCAGGTGCGCTTGGTCTGCCAGCCGGAGTTGACGCAGCCGGTGGGGGCGTCGGCGGTGCCGGAGCAGACCTCGAAGTAGTGCTCGATGGCGGCGCCGGCCGGGTAGTGGTCGATGGACTCGGTGTCCATGAACAGGGCCGGGGTGAGGCTGCCGACCTGGCCGCCCGGGCGCGGGTAGACGTCGGTGACGCGCGGGCCGACGTCCTGCGAGGTCACGGTGACCGTGGCGACGGGGACGCTCTCGCTGGAGAACCACTTCTGGTCCCGCAGCCGCTGCATATCGAAGTTGATCTTGTACTTGCCCGGTGGCAGCGGGGGTATGCGGGCGCTGAGGGTGGCGTCGTCCCCGGGCGTCAGGCGCTCGTCGAGGCGGGTGAACGCCTCCTGGCCCATGAGGGCGCCGCTGTCGTAGTCGCGCACCCGGGTGCCGAGGCGGACCTCGTTCCAGCCGAGCGGCTCCCAGGTGAAGTCGCCGAGGTTCTTGACGGTGACGTTCACCTCGCCGCTCTGGCCGCCGGTGAGCGGGGCGGTCTGGGAACCGACGGTGTACTGGGCGCCGTAGCCGCTGTGCGTGATCGCCAGGTACGGCTTGTCGGCCGAGTTGGCGCTGCCGAACCGCTTCCACGGGCCGGACGTGCTGAAGTCGGCCCACAGGGCGAGGCCGTTGTTCTTGACCGAGCCGTCGACCCAGCCCTGGACCAGGTCGACGCCCTTGTTGCCCAGGTCGACGACGTGCCACTTGGAGCCGCCGCAGTTCTCGCCTGCGGCGAAGGAGTCGGAGGCGATCAGGTCGTCGAAGCTGGCCGGACGGTTGTTCCAGGTGACCGTGGTGGAGCTCCACGAGCCGGTGACCTGGTTGACGGTCATCTTCTGGTCGGCGCAGCTGGAGGACCAGACGTTGTAGAGGCCGAGGTCGGCGTTGAGGATGTAGCGGTTCTTCAGCTGGCTGGTGACGTTGTCGAACTTCAGGTAGCTGATCGCCTCGTTGGTGCCGGCGTCGTAGGAGCCGATCTTCAGTTCGTCGTCACCGGCGAAGTTGGTGTCCGCGAAGGTGTTCTGGACGAAGGCGTCGCCGTTGTCGTCGATGTCGTCGACGCTCGGGTCCACCTTGACCGGGTAGGTGCGCTTCGGGGAGTCCAGCCAGGCGTCGTCGAGGGAGACCTTCAGCGACCACTGGCCGTCCGCTGCCTTGGCCAGGTGGTAGTCGACGTCGTCGGAGAGCGCCGGGCCGCCCGTCTTCGCGCTGTGCGAGGAGTCCGCCATCCACCCCTTGGGGATGACGGCCTGCACGGCGCCCTTCGCGTCCTTCAGCAGGACGGCGCCGTGCGCGTCGAGCGACGGGGTGAGCCCGTCGAGGTGGAGCGGGAACGTCCACTCGTGCGGCGCGTCGGCCGAGTTGAGGACGATGGTCTCCTTGACCGCGCCGTGCACGGCCTTCAGGACGATGTCGGAGTGGCGCCGCACGCCGTCGTAGTGGGCGGCGTCCTGGTGCACCTCGGCGGTGGTGCCGGTGGCCCCGCTGATGCCGAAGCCGACCTGGTGCCGGCCGTCGTCGACCTTGAGCCGGGCCAGCGCGGGGTCGTCGCCGTGCTCGGCCAGGGTGAGCCCGGTGCTGTCGGAGACGGCGGCGAGCCGGTCCTTCCCGTCCTTCGCACCGGCCGGCGCGCCCTTGGCGTCGGCGGCCGGGACGAGCGAGGTGTCGATCGTCTTCCAGCTGCCGTCCGTGGCCTTGTAGTTGACCGGCTCGGTGTAGACGCGGGTGGTGCGGGTGCCGTCGGGGTTGCTGAACTCCTTGGTGGTGGCGGTGCGTTCGCCGGGGAGTTCGACGCTGCGTCCGGGTACGTAGCCGGTGAGGCCCTTGCTCACGCCTCCGGTGGTGCGGGGGTGCAGGGCGGTCTTCTTGACCTTCGGCTGGACGGGCGTGAAGCCGGTTCCGGAGTCGTGCAGGGGCAGGGCGTGCTTGCCGGCCTTCAGGTCACCGGCGTTCAGCTTGTCCCGGCCGGTGGCGTCGGCGCCGGCCGCGCCCACCTCGTGCTTCCTGCCCTTGGCGGTGCCGGTGCGCTGCGCGGGCGCCGTGGTGTCCGCCCAGCCGGCGGCCTCGGCCCGCTGGACGAACGGCGTCAGCGCGGGCGGGGGCAGCAGGGTCGCGCCCAGTGCCAGGAACAGACCGCCCGACGTCAGGGCGACGGCACGCGAGGCGCGGCCGGGCCGCCCGGAGGGTCGGACCCCTCCGGTACGTCCGGGCAGTCCGGATCTTCCGGGCTGTCCAGCCCGTCCGGGCAGGGAACGCCGGACGTCCGCGAGGAGACGGAGGCGGAGGCGGCTGGGCACGGGACTCCTTCACACCACAAGGCCGATCGCCCGCACGGGGGCGATCGGCCGGAAGCAGGGAGCCGGGCACACACGGCACTGGGCCGGAGGGTGCACCCGGGCGGCGTACACCGTAAGTGATCAGTAAGGACCTGCGCCATGCCCATGACAACGGATTGATAACGAGTTGGCACGGTATGCCCCGTCCGCACAGGGCGGTCACAGGGTCTCCAGGAGGCCCACCACCCGGTCCCACCATAGGCAATCGATTTCAGCCACGCCCCTGAGGGGCCGTTATCAAGCGCGCCCGGCGTGATCATTTCGAGATGATCACCGGGATAACCTGCGGCTCGTTCACACGGACCAGGTCGCCCAGACGGTGGTCCACGCCTTCCGTCACGATCGCCGATGGCGATTTCACGTCACGGAACTCGCCACGGACCGCAGAGGATTGAAGGGCAGTCATGGCCGAAGAGAGGGCCTCGGGGGCCGAGAAGACCGCGGAGACCGGTCAGGGTGCCACGGCCGGGAGGACGACCGGGCGCCGCCGCCGGGTCTGGCTCGCGGGCGTCGCCCTGCTCGCGTGCGCGGGCGTCGTGACCACGGTCGCCCTCGTGTCCGGCTCCGCAAGCGCGGCGAAGCCGTACGACTTCAACGGCGACGGCATACCGGACCTCACCGTCGGCCTGCCCGGGAACACCGTCAGCAGCAAGGCGGGCGCAGGTTCGGTCATCATCGCCAACGGCACCTCGACCGGCCCCGCGAGCACCGCCGTCCGCATCGACCAGGCGTCCCCCGGCGTCCCGGGCGACCCGGAGACCGCCGACAGCTTCGGACAGTCGGTGGCCAGCTGCGACTTCGACAACAACGGCTACGCCGACCTCGCCGTCTCCTCCCCGATGGAGGCCATCGGGGACGTCGAGGGCGCCGGGATGCTGACCGTCCACTACGGCGCCTCGGGCGGCATCTACAACGACACCACCGAGAGCTTCGACGAGGACACCGCGAACTACCCCGGCACCGTCGTCAAGGACGAGGCCTTCGCGTACTCCCTGACCACCGGGGACCTCAACGACGACGGCTACTGCGACCTGGCGATCGGGCAGCCCCTCGACAACGCCGGCGGCAAGGCGAACGCCGGAACCATCAAGATCATGTTCGGCACGTCCACCGGCCTCAACGCCGCCGACACGATCCAGATCGACCAGTCCACCGCCAACGTCCCCGGCACGCCCGAGGTCGGCGACCGCTTTGGCGAACAGCTCGCCGTCGCCGACGTCAACGGCGACGGCGTGGGCGACCTCATCTCCGCGACCATCGGCGAACAGATCACCGGCAGCTCCGACCGGGGCTCGCTGCAGATCATGTACGGCCCCATCAAGAACGGGGCTCCGGCCTCCGACGGCTGGGTCGACTCCGCCAACGTCACCGGCATCGGCGAGTTCGTGGGCAGCGCGCTGACCGTCGGCCACTTCAACGACGACCCGTACGCGGACGTCGCGGTCAGCGTCTCCGACGAGGAGGTCGGCGCCAAGGGCGCGGCCGGACGCCTCGCGGTCTTCTACGGCGGCTCGCAGGGCCTGTCCGCCACCAGCCGCGTGAAGCTGTTCGACCAGAACAGCCCCGGTATCGCCGGAGCCCCCGAGACCGAGGACTACTTCGCCTCCTCCCTCGCCTCGGGCGACTTCGACGGCGACGGTGTGGACGACCTGGTCCTCGGCATGCGCAGCGAGGCCATCGGCTCCTTCAAGGGCGCCGGCGCCTCCATGATCCTCTTCGGCAACGCCACCGGCGGCATCACGACCAAGGGCGGCCTGTGGATCGACCAGGAGACCGACGGCGTCCCCGGCACCGCCGCCGAGGGCGACCACTTCGGCTGGACCGTCGGCGCGCTGGACACCGACGGCAACGGCCGCGTCGAACCCCTTGTCGGAGCCCCCGGCAACTCGGCCGGCACGGTCACCATCCTCAAGGTCAAGCCGGGCACCCTGGAGTCGGCCAAGGCCCTGGCCGAAGCCGACCTCGGCTTCTCCGCGGGCAGCGACGGGGACGCGTTCGGCAGCGCGCTGGCGCACTGAGGCGCGCGGGCTCTGTGCGCGGCCCCGGCCGTAGGCGTCAGCGTCGGCGCGACGGCCGGGTCAGAGCGATGGGCCCTTGTCCCAAACCTTCCAACGCCGCGCCCCGGCGACGGTATCGGGGCCGCCGGTGAAGCGCCGGTGGCGGCTGCGGCCCCCGGGGGGAGACCCGGAGGCCGGTCGGCTCAGATGACGCCCTGGGCCAGCATCGCCTCGGCGACCCGTTCGAAGCCGGCGATGTTGGCGCCGGTCACGTAGTCGCCGGGGGCGCCGTAGCGCGCGGCGGTCTCGTGGCAGGTGGTGTGGATGTCGGTCATGATCCCCGCCAGTTCCTCCTCGACGCGGGCCGGTGACCAGGCCGTACGGGCGTGGTTCTGGGCCATCTCCAGCGCGCTGACGGCGACACCGCCCGCGTTGGCCGCCTTGCCGGGACCGAAGGCGACACCGGCCTGCTGGAGCAGGTGTACGGCGCCGGGCGTGGTCGGCATGTTGGCACCCTCGGAGACGGCCTTGACGCCGTTACGGACGAGCGTGGCCGCGTCGGTCTCGTTCAGCTCGTTCTGCGTGGCGGAGGGCAGGGCGACGTCGGCCGGGACCTCCCAGACGCGGCCGTCGGGCACGAAGCGGGCGGAGGCGCCCCGGCGCAGCGCGTACTCGCTGATCCGGCCCCGCTCCACCTCCTTGACCTGCTTGAGGAGGTCGACGTCGATGCCCTTGTCGTCGATCACGTACCCGCTCGAATCCGAGCAGGTCAGCGGGTTGGCGCCCAGCGCGAGCAGCTTCTCGATCGTGTAGATCGCGACGTTTCCCGAGCCGGAGACGACGGCCGTCTGGCCCTCCAGGTCCTCGCCGCGCACGCGCAGCATGGCCTCCGCGAACAGCACGTTGCCGTACCCGGTCGCCTCGGGCCGGATCGCCGAGCCGCCCCAGCCTCGTCCCTTGCCGGTGAGGACACCGGCCTCCCAGCGGTTGGTGATCCGCCGGTACTGCCCGAACAGGTAGCCGATCTCCCGGCCGCCGACGCCGATGTCCCCGGCCGGGACGTCGGTGTGCTCGCCGATGTGCCGGTGCAGCTCGGTCATGAAGGACTGGCAGAACCGCATCACCTCGGCGTCACTGCGCCCGCGCGGGTCGAAGTCGCTGCCGCCCTTGCCACCGCCGATACCCAGCCCGGTCAACGCGTTCTTGAAGATCTGCTCGAACCCGAGGAACTTGATGACACCCAGGTTCACGGACGGGTGGAAGCGCAGGCCGCCCTTGTACGGGCCGAGCGCGCTGTTGAACTCCACCCGGAACCCCCGGTTGACGTGCACCCTCCCCCGGTCGTCCTGCCACGGCACCCGGAAGATCACCTGCCGCTCGGGCTCACACAGCCGCTCCACGAGCCCCGGCTCGGCGAACTCGGGCCGCGCCGCCAGCACCGGCGCCAGCGTCTCCAGCACCTCGTGCACGGCCTGATGGAACTCGGGCTGCGCGGGATTGCGCCGCTCGATCTCGATACGGAGGGCGTCGAGCTGGGTCGTGGTGTCGTGTCGGGTGATCACGAGTCCCCTTTCTGGCACGGCTACGACCGGTACGGGACCGGTGGCGAGCGCTCGGCGCCGTTGCCGCGCGCGGAAAAGGACCGCTGCCCCCTCCGGAGGAAGAGGAGCGGCCGCCTCCCAGTGTTACTCCCCCGGCAGCGTACGGGGAGGGGTCAGCCCTCCGAGGCGTACGTCACGAAGTCCGCCCAGGCGCCGGGGGCGAGGGCCAGCCGGGGACCTTCGGTGTTCTTGGAGTCGCGGACGTGCACCGTGCTGGGGGTGAGAGCAAGCTCGACGCAGGAGTTGCCGTCGTTGCCGCCGCTGTAGCTGCTCTTGAACCACGCCAGCTCGGGGGCGTCCCCCGCAGAGGTCGCGCGCATCATGACTCCGAGGCGTAGGGGACGAAATCCGCCCATGCGGCAGCAGTGAGGCCCAGGCTGGGGCCTGCGACGTTCTTGGAGTCGCGGACGTGGACCGTGCCGGAAGTGAGGGCAAGCTCGACGCAAGAGTCGCCTTCGTTGCCACTGCTGTAGCTGCTCTTGAACCACGCCAGATCGGTGGCGTCCTCGGCAGAGGCCTTGTGAATCATGTCTCTCCCAGCAGTTGCTCGATGAAGACCAGCGACTCGCGTGGGGAGAGAGCCTGCGCACGGATCGTGCTGTAACGCAGCTCAAGGATGCGTAGGTGCTTGGGCTCGGAAGTCGGCCGGCCGTTGAGCGCTCCGTCAGAGCGGCCCACCGCAGTACCGTCCGCGAACTTCAGCACCTCGATCCTTCCGTCCAGCCCCGGGTGTGCTTCGCAGTGCAGCGGCATCACCTGAAGCGTGACGTTGTGCAATCTCCCCACTTCCAGCAACCGTTCGAGCTGCTGGCGCCAGACCATTGTGCCCCCGATGGGCCTCCTCAGGGCTGCCTCTTCCTGGACGAAGCTCAGCGCCGGGGCAGGTGTGCGCTCGAAGATCGACTGCCGTGCCACGCGGGCGGTGACCAGTCGCTGCACTTCATCCGGCGCGTACGGAGGCTGCCGGGCTGCGAACAACGCCCTCGCGTGTCCAGCCGTCTGCAATAGGCCGTTGATGCTGTGGCTCTCGTACAGGCCCATCTCAACCGCCTGCGCCTCCAACTTGGCCAGTTCTCTCAGCCTCTTCGGATACCGGACCTTCTTCACGTCCTCCCAAGTCGCCGCGACCAGACCGCCCGCATCCAGCACCTCGTCCGCCCGGACCAGGTAGTCCTGCCGGGGGATCCGCTTGCCGCCCTCCACCTTGTAGACGAGGTCCTCCCCGTACCCCACCGCCCTGCCGAACTCGGCGGCCCGCAGCCCCGCCGCCTCCCTCCGCAACTTCAACTGCCGTCCGACCGTGGTGATGACGGCGACGCCCCACTCGTCGTCGGGATCGACCTCCCACCCCGGCTCGTCCGCATCCGTCCCTTGCCGTGCCGCCTCGCCGTCCACCGACATACCGCGCCCCTCCGTAGTCCCGCGTCGTACCGCGACGCCCTACCCGGAGCAACGGTGCCGACAGCCCGGACAGCACCGGACAAGCAGCCGACAGTCACAGTACGCAAGCACTCAGTCACTCCTCACGGTAGGCGTATCCGGCCACGCTGAGTGATGTGAATCAGGAAATCGCCGTAGCCGAGTCCACGGCCCAACAGGCCGACCAGTTCCCGAACTTCAGCGTGCTGCTGTCAGCGACGAGGCGCGGAGCCCGCCTGGCCAGGCTGCTCGCGGAGGCGCACCTACGGCACTGGGGCCTGCCCACGGAGAGTGCGAGCCACGTCGTCGCCGAACTGGCGGCCAACGCGGTCACGCACGGCCGCGTACCCGGCCGGGACTTCCGGCTGACGCTGTACGTCGTCGGCGACACACTCCGTATCGAGGTGTCCGACACGCGAGGTGACCGCCTCCCAGCGCCCCAACAGCCGTCCGTCGACGCGGAATCGGGCCGGGGCCTCCTCCTCGTGGAGGCGCTCGCGGACCGGTGGGGCGTACGCGAGGACCGGTTCCCGCGCAAGACCGTGTGGGCGGAAGTGTGCTGCTCAGCGCCGGAACCCGAAGCTGCGGGCCCCGGGGTCGCAGGCCATTCCCACTAAAGGAACTCGGGGGAAAGGAACCCCACCAAGCCCCACCCCTCCCGCCCGGGACGGCCGCTCACTCGGGCGGGTGAACATCACCGGCTCAGCTGGATTTCGGGCCCCTCAACTGCCCTACTCTCAGCGCAAACAACCGCACACATGCGACGGCCCCCGGCCGGGACTAGCGATCCCGATCGAGGGCCTGGCCACCGAGGAAGTAGGAGCTTCCCGATGGGTACCGTGAACCCTAGCGTGCCCCCGCGCGCCCAGTCAGCCGTTGCCGCGAACGAAGTGAACGAACCCCCCTCCCGGGGGAATTCACGGCGCCGCGGGCATGCCTACGGCGTCACCCACGACAACTCCCGCCACACCACCCGCTTCACGGTGATCGGCAACCACCTCGCCCAGCACGCCGAGCTGTCCCTCGTCGCCATCGCCCTGGCCGTACACATCCAGTCGCTGCCGACGAACGCGCCCGTGGACATCAAGACCCTCGCGGAACGCTTCCCGGAGGGCCGCACCCGCATCGCCGCCGGGCTGCGCGAACTGGAGGCCCACGGCTACCTGCGCCGCGTACGCGAACGCACGCACACCGGCCGCATCGTCACCCGCACGATCAGCTGCAACCAGCCACGGCAGGTGGCAGCACACAGGGATCACGCGCCCGCACCCGTCCCGCGGACGGCACCCCGCGAAGAACCCCGCAAGAAGCGGCACCCCCTCCCCCCGGTCCCCCAACCGGCGTACTCCCACCCCACCCTCCTCCAGCAGGCCACCGACCTCCTCGCCACCCTCCACCGCGAGGACCCCCGCCTCCTCCTCTCGGCCTGCGACACGGCCCACCTGGCCCCCGGCGTCGCGGCCTGGCTGCAGTACGAGGTCCCCCCGAGCGCCGTACGCAGAGCCCTGACCACCGACCTCCCACCGGAGGGCCCACGCCGCCCGGCGGCCCTCCTCGCCCACCGCCTCACGGCCCAGCTCCCACCCCCACCCCCGCTGCGCACCCCGACCGCCCCGCCGGCCGAGCCACTCGCCCTCCTCAACTGCAACGGCTGCGACCGCGGCTTCCGCGCCCCGGAGGGAGAAACCCGCTGCCGCGGCTGCCGTACGGCGGCCGGCCACCCCTGATTTCCAGAAGGAGCCCCATGGTCACCTCGTCCCACGAGGCGATGCACCGCATCTTCCAGGACTACCCCGGCCTCTTCTCACGCGTCTCCGAAGCACTCAGCATCCCGTTCCCCCAGGCCACCGGGGTCAGCGTGCTGCCGAACGACGTCACCGAGACGAAGCCCGTCGACCGCCGCATCGACACATTGCTGAAAGTCGAGACGGAGCACCACGGGCCCTTCCTCCTCGCGATCGAGGCGCAGAAGAAGAAGGACCTCGAGAAACCGGCCAGCTGGAGCTACTACCTCGCCTACCTGCGCAACAAATACCGCCTGCCGCCTCTGCTGCCCGTGGTCTGCCAGGACCGCGCGACGGCCGAATGGGCGACCCGGCCCGAGCCCATCGGATTCTGTTCGTGGCCGTCGCTGACCGTCCGGCCCATCGTCGCCGGACCGCACAACATGCCCGTGATCACGGACCCCGACGAAGCCCGTGCCGACCTGGCGCTGACCGCGCTCGCGGCCATCACACACGCGGCGGGTCCACACATCGGTGCCATACTGAAAGCCCTGTCCACCGCGCTGCGGGACGTGCCCGAAGACGTCGCAGACCCCATCATCGAATTCACCGCGCAAGGGCTGGGAAACCGCCCGGCCAAGCACTTCTGGAGGAACCTGGTGGCCGTGGACCTCTCCTTCTACAAGTCCTACATCTCCGAGGAAATCCGCGACGAAGGCCGGGCTCAGGGCCGCGCCGAGGACGTCCTGCTCATCCTTGAGCAGCGCGGCATCGACGTGTCGGAGGAAGCCCGCAGCCGCGTGACCGGCTGCGATGACCCCGAAGTCCTGCGGACCTGGCTCCTGCGCGCCGTGACCGCGGCGACCAGCGACGAGGTCTTCGACTCGCCCGAGTGACGGTCGGCCCCGGGCTGCTCCAGCCGCGTCAGCGTCCCTTGTGCGGAGCCAGTTCGCTCAGTACGTCGCCGAGTTGGGCGGGAGTGAGGGACGGTGCGGGCAGCGGGGGCGTGGTGGGGTGCGGGCGCAGCCCGGAGATGAGCAGGTCGAGGGGGCGGAGCCAGGCGTCCGGAGCGACGGCGGTGAGCGCGGGGACGGTCCGGCCGAACGCGGCCAGGGCGAGGAGCAGGTCCTCGGGGGTGACGTCCGGGCGGATGGTGCCCTGCTCCCGGCCCCGGCGGAGAAGGGTGCCGACGGTCTCGCGGTTGTGGGCGTGGATCGCCTTCAGCGAGGGCACGTCGGCCAGGTTCGTGGTCATGAGGTCGTTGGCTCCGCGGTCCTCGGCCAGGCCGTGGAACACGTACCGCAGATAGTCGGTCAGGCCCGTCCACGCGTCCTCGGCGGTGCGGGCCCGCTCTCCGGCCGCCATCGTCTCGCTGAGCGCGTCCCGGAAGACCTCCTCCACGAGCGCGGCCCGGGTCGGGAAGTGCCGGTAGAGGGTGGCGTTGCCGACACCCGCGCGCCGGGCGATCTCGTCCAGCGGGGCATCCAGACCCTGTTCCGCGAAGACCGCTCGGGCCTGGTCCGTCAGCAGCCTGCGGTTGCGCAACGCGTCGCGGCGCCCCACCGGCGAACCCTCGGCCATCACATCGTCTCCCCTTCCGCCCCGCCGTCTCGCATCTCCGTACCGGGGAGCTGTCCCCGGTACGGATGCTAACGTCGAGAGGAGAAGTGGGGAGTGGTCCCCGTTTTGGTGAGCGTTCTTCGTGACCTTTCTTGGGGAGGGACCGTGTCCGACACCGCACTCGTCCTCGGCGGCGGCGGGCCAGTGGGCGGAGCCTGGCTGGTCGGCGTGCTCGCGGGGCTCACCGAGGCCGGGATCGACCTCGGCCGTGCCGACATCGTGATCGGCACCTCCGCCGGTTCCGTCTTCGGATCCCGGCTGCTGTCCGGCGTCCCGGCGGCGGAGCTGTACGAGCGCCAGCTCGACGGTACCGACGCGATCCAGCTGCCGGTGACGCCGGGCCAGACGCTGCGCTTCCTCTGGGCCGCTCTCGGGTCCCGTGATCCTCAGCGGTCCGCCGAACGCCTCGGCCGGGCGGCACTGCGCGCCCGCACCGGCCCTGAGGCGGACCCCGTCGGTCTCCTCCGCCCGCTGCTCGGCGGCGTACGCGACTGGCCCGCTCGGGAGCTGCGGATCACCTCGGTCGACGCGCGGACCGGCCGGGTCGAGACATTCGACGCGACGTCCGGTGTGCCGCTCCTCGACGCGGTGGCCGCGAGCTGCGCCGTACCCGTCGTCCTGTCCCCCGTCACGATCGCGGGCCGCCGCTGGATCGACGGCGGGAGCCGTTCGACCGCCAACCTGCAACTCGCCCACGGGTACCGGCGCGTGCTGGCCGTCGTACCGATCCCCAAGGCGGTCGGGCCCCACCCGAGCGCCGGACGGCAGGCGGCGGAGCTGTCCGACGGCGGAGCGCGAGTGGCCCTGCTGGCTCCGGACCCGGCCGCCCGAAAGGCGATGGGCCGCAACCTCGCCGACGACACCCGCCGGCCGGCCGCCGCCCGCGCGGGCCGTGCCCAGGCTCTCGCCCTGGCCGGTTCGGTCGCCGAGGTCTGGCCGGGCTGAACCGGCCGGCCGAGGCGGGGCGCACCGGTCGGGCGGGGCGGGGCGCGCCGGCCGGACGGGGCGGGGCGCGCCGGTCGGACGGGGCGGGGCGCACCGGTGCCGAGGAGCCCCACGTGCACCTCCTCGGCACCGGCCCTGGCCGGCCCCCTCAGCCGGCCTGCCACAGGGCCGGGACCGACGGGGGTTCCCAGCCGGCCTGGGCCGTGTGGGTCTGGACGCAGACGTAGGGCTTGCCGGCGTAGGTCACGCGGTCACCGGGGCGGTACGTCGTGCCGGCGGTCCAGGTGGTGCCGGAGGGCGGCGGGGTGGTGGGGTCGCCACCCCCGCCCGGGTCCTGCGGGACGTCGAGGACGAAGTCGAACGCGGCCTCGCGGCCCCCGTTGCCGTCGCGCACGGTCATCAGCAGGCGCGGGTCGAAGATCGTGTCGGTGTTGTTGCGCGGCTCGTTCGGGAAGTACAGCTGGGTGGTGAGGATCGGGCGGCCCGGCGCCTGGAGCTTGACGTGGATGTGCCGGGTGCGGCCGGGGTAGAGGCCCGGGACGATGGTCGTCAGGGCGAAGGCGCCGGTGGAGTCGGTGTACTGGTGGCCGCGCAGGGTGAACCCGGTGTTGTCGTAGGCGCCGTTGTCGTCCGCCTGCCAGAAGTCCAGCAGGGCGCCGGCGACGGGGAGGCAGGCGCTGCCGAAGACGTAGCCGGACACCGTGAGGTGGGTGCCGGGCATGCCGGGCTCCAACAGGCTCGTGCGCTCGGGCGAGTTGGGCTTGAAGTACGGGCCCTCGATCTGCTCCGGCGTGGGGTCGTCGCCGTCGTCGCAGGGCGGGGTGAGGGGCACGCTCGTGCCGGTGGTGGCCATGGTGCGGGCGAGGGCCGGGCCGCCGATGAGGGCGACCGGGATCGCGGCACCGGCCGCGACCGCCGCGCGCAGGACCGTCTTGCGCGAGATCGGCCGGGATGCCGGCCGGTACTGCTCGGCGGGCGAGGGGTTCGGGGAGTGCGGCTCGCTGTCCATACCTGCTCCTTGTGGGGGCGGGGCGAGGGGCCATGACGAGGGCCATTCGGGTCGGCAACGAACCTAGGCGGGGCCGTCCGGCGCTTCGATGGACTGGTCGTGGCGACTGTGGTGCTTTCGGAAGTCACCGGGGCTGCGGCCGGTCTCCCGCCGGAAGAACCGGCAGAAGTAGGCGGGGTCGGTGATGCCGACGCGCGCCGCCACCTGCCGTACCGGTAACTCCGTGTGTGCGAGGAGGCGTTGGGCCTGGTACACCCGCGCCTCGATGAGCAGCCGGCCGGGGCTGCGGCCGGTGGCGGCGCGCACGGCCTGGCTGAGGTGGCCGGGAGAGACCCCGAGCCGCTCGGCGCACTCCCCCACCGACCAGGCCGCCGCCTCCCGCCGCGCCGTCAGCCGCGCGAACGCCTCGGCGAGGCCACGGGGCCGGGGACGCGGGCGGGGGCGCTCCGGGCCGGTCTCCCCCTTCCGGTCCAGACGGGCGGCGCGGACGACCAGGACGTGCAGCAGGGCGCGGAGCACGCTCTCGTGTCCGGGTGCCCGCTGCCGGTGCTCCGCCGCCAGGTCGGCCATCAGACCGCCGACGCGTACGTCGTCCTCGGCGTCCAGGGCGAACCAGCAGGTGCGGCCGAGCCCGCGCAGGAGGTCGATGTCGCCGGGGTGGTCCACCAGGAAGTCCTCGGTGAACAGGGCGAGCGTGCCGTCGAGGCCGTGGCCGTCCTGCCAGTGGTGGATCTGGCCGGGCAGGATCACGGCCAGGTGCGGCGGCCGTACCGGCCAGCGGGCGAGGTCGACGACATGGGCGCCGGAACCGGCGGTGACGTGGACGATCTCGTAGAAGGTGTGCCGGTGCGGGTGCGTGGTCCGGGACAGCGGGCCCATCGCGTCGAAGGAGCCGGCGGCGAACGGCAGCCCGCCGGGGCCGGCCACCTCCAGCCGGTGCAGGGGCGGCTCCCCGGGGCGCGGGGTGAGCGGGGTCGTCCCCGGCGAAACGGTGGTGCTGCGCATCGCGATCCTCCCCAGTACAGGTCCAGACCAATCATGGGGAGTGTACGGCGCACACGGCGAAGGACCCGCGCATGACGAAGGGCCCGCACGACCGAGGTCGTACGGGCCCTTCCGGTGCTCCGGGGAGCTACCAGGCGGTCAAGCCAACAAGGACTTACTTGTTGATCTTGGTGACCTGGCCGGCGCCCACGGTCCGGCCACCCTCACGGATGGCGAACTTCAGGCCCTCTTCCATGGCGACGGGCTGGATGAGCTCCACCTTCATCTCGGTGTTGTCACCCGGCATGACCATCTCGGTGCCCTCGGGGAGGGTCACCACGCCGGTCACGTCCGTCGTGCGGAAGTAGAACTGCGGACGGTAGTTGTTGAAGAACGGCGTGTGGCGGCCACCCTCGTCCTTGGACAGGATGTAGGCCTGCGCCTCGAACTCGGTGTGCGGGGTGACCGAGCCCGGCTTGATGATGACCTGGCCGCGCTCGACGTCCTCGCGCTTGATGCCGCGGAGCAGCAGACCGACGTTCTCACCGGCCTGGCCCTCGTCGAGCAGCTTGCGGAACATCTCGATGCCGGTGACCGTGGTGGTGGTCTTCTCCTGCTTGATGCCCACGATGTCGACGGTCTCGTTGACCTTGAGGACACCACGCTCGATACGGCCGGTGACGACCGTACCGCGACCGGTGATCGTGAAGACGTCCTCGATCGGCATCAGGAACGGCTTGTCGACGTCGCGCTCGGGCTGCGGGATGTTCTCGTCCACGGCCTTCATCAGCTCGAGGACGGAGTTGCCCCACTCCTTGTCGCCCTCGAGGGCCTTGAGCGCGGAGACCTTGACGACCGGCAGGTCGTCGCCCGGGAACTCGTACTCGGAGAGGAGCTCACGGACCTCGAGCTCGACGAGCTCCAGGATCTCCTCGTCGTCCACCATGTCGGCCTTGTTCAGGGCGACGACGATGTACGGAACGCCGACCTGGCGGGCCAGGAGCACGTGCTCCTTGGTCTGCGGCATCGGGCCGTCGGTGGCGGCGACCACGAGGATGGCGCCGTCCATCTGCGCCGCACCCGTGATCATGTTCTTGATGTAGTCCGCGTGACCGGGGCAGTCGACGTGGGCGTAGTGACGCGTCTCGGTCTGGTACTCGACGTGCGCGATGGAGATGGTGATACCGCGCTGGCGCTCCTCGGGAGCCTTGTCGATCTGGTCGAAGGCCGAGGCCTCGTTCAGGTCCGGGTACGCGTCGTGCAGCACCTTGGTAATGGCGGCCGTGAGGGTCGTCTTACCGTGGTCGATGTGACCGATGGTGCCGATGTTGACGTGCGGCTTAGTCCGCTCGAACTTCGCCTTCGCCACTGGGGTCCTCCTGTGGAGTGGTTCTGTACGCCTTACTTCATCGGCGCCAGGTGATCTTTGCTGTCAAAACCCGGAACCGGTACCCGGGGCAAACATCCGTGTTTGCGGCTGTTTGCCCCTTGAGGCTCCGGGGTCAAGCCTAAGGCGTGTGAACGCGACGTGTTAAACGCGGTGCGTTACTCGCCCTTGGCCTTCGCGATGATCTCCTCGGCGACGTTCCGCGGAACCTCGGCGTAGGAGTCGAACTGCATCGAGTAGCTCGCGCGACCCGACGTCTTGCTACGGAGGTCGCCGACGTAGCCGAACATCTCCGACAGGGGCACGAGGCCCTTCACGACGCGGGCACCGGCCCGCTCCTCCATGGCCTGGATCTGGCCACGGCGGGAGTTGATGTCGCCGATGACCTCACCCATGTAGTCCTCGGGCGTGGTGACCTCGACGGCCATCATCGGCTCGAGCAGCACGGGGCTGGCCTTGCGAGCGGCCTCCTTGAAGGCCTGCGAACCGGCGATCTTGAAGGCGAGCTCGGAGGAGTCGACCTCGTGGTAGCCACCGTCGATCAGGATGACGCGCACGCCGGTCATCTCGTAACCGGCGAGGATGCCGAACTGCATGGCCTCCTGCGCACCGGCGTCCACCGAAGGGATGTACTCCTTCGGGATACGGCCACCGGTCACCTTGTTCACGAACTCGTACGAGGCGTCGCCGCCCTCGATGGGCTCGATCGCGATCTGCACCTTGGCGAACTGACCGGTACCACCGGTCTGCTTCTTGTGGGTGTAGTCCACGCGCTCGACGGCCTTGCGGATCGTCTCGCGGTACGCGACCTGCGGCTTGCCGACGTTGGCCTCGACCTTGAACTCACGGCGCATGCGGTCGACCAGCACCTCGAGGTGCAGCTCGCCCATACCACCGATGATGGTCTGGCCCGTCTCCTCGTCCGAGTGGACCTGGAACGACGGGTCCTCCTCGGCCAGGCGCTGGATCGCGACGCCCAGCTTCTCCTGGTCGCCCTTCGACTTGGGCTCGATGGCAACCTGGATGACCGGCGCCGGGAAGTCCATGGACTCCAGGATCACCGGCTGCTTGTCGTCGCACAGCGTCTCGCCGGTCGTGGTCTGCTTCAGACCCATGACCGCGACGATGTCGCCGGCGCCCACCGACTCGATCTCCTCACGCTTGTTGGCGTGCATGCGGTAGATCTTGCCGATGCGCTCCTTCTTGCCCTTGACGGAGTTCAGCACGGCGGAGCCGGACTCCAGGCGGCCCGAGTACACCCGGACGAAGGTGAGCTTGCCCAGGTGCGGGTCGCTCATGATCTTGAACGCGAGGGCCGACAGCGGCTCGTCCTCGGACGGCTTGCGCTTGACGACGACCTCGGCGTCCTTGACGTCGTGGCCCTCGATGGCCTCGACGTCGAGCGGGGTCGGCAGGTAGCGCACGACCGCGTCGAGCAGGGGCTGGACGCCCTTGTTCTTGAACGCGGTACCGCAGAACACCGGGGTCACCGTGGTGTCCGACGACTTGCCCGAGGCGATGGTGATACGACGGATCGCGGCGTACAGCTGCTCCTCCGAGGGCTCCTGGCCCTCCAGGAACAGCTCCATGATCTCTTCGTCGTTCTCCGCGACGGCCTCGACGAGCTTGTTGTGCCACTCCTCGGCGGCCTCGGTGTGCGTGGCCGGGATGTCGACGACGTCGTACATCTCGCCCTTCGCCGCCTCGGCGGACCACACGAGCGCCTTCATGCGGACCAGGTCCACAACGCCCTTGAAGTCGGCCTCGGCACCGATCGGGAGCTGCATGACCAGCGGCTGGGCGCCCAGGCGGTCCGAGATCATGTCCACGCAGCGGTGGAACTCGGCGCCGGTACGGTCCAGCTTGTTCACGAAGCAGATACGCGGCACGCCGTAACGGTCGGCCTGACGCCACACCGTCTCGGACTGGGGCTCGACACCGGCGACACCGTCGAACACGGTCACGGCACCGTCGAGCACACGCAGGGAACGCTCCACCTCGACGGTGAAGTCGACGTGCCCCGGGGTGTCGATGATGTTGATCGTGTAGTCGTTGTTCTCCAGCGGCCAGTGACAGGTGGTGGCAGCGGACGTGATCGTGATGCCACGCTCCTGCTCCTGCTCCATCCAGTCCATCGTGGCGGCGCCGTCGTGGACCTCACCGATCTTGTACGAAACGCCGGTGTAGAACAGGATCCGCTCGGTGGTGGTCGTCTTGCCCGCGTCGATGTGGGCCATGATCCCGATGTTGCGGACCTTGGCCAGGTCAAGTGAAGTGGTAGCCATAAGGCTTCAGTCTTCTCTCGGTCTCGATGTGGGTAGCGACTACCAGCGGTAGTGCGCGAAGGCCTTGTTGGACTCGGCCATCTTGTGGGTGTCCTCGCGCTTCTTCACGGCCGCACCGAGGCCGTTCGAGGCGTCGAGAAGCTCGTTGAGCAGACGCTCGGTCATGGTCTTCTCGCGACGGGCGCGGGAGTAGCCGACGAGCCAGCGCAGCGCCAGGGTGTTCGCACGACCGGGCTTGACCTCGATCGGCACCTGGTACGTGGCGCCACCGACGCGGCGGGACTTGACCTCGAGGGTCGGCTTGATGTTCTCCAGCGCGCGCTTCAGCGTGATGATCGGGTCGTTGCCCGTCTTCTCACGCAGACCTTCCATGGCGCCGTAGACGATGCGCTCGGCGGTGGAGCGCTTGCCGTTCAGCAGCACCTTGTTGATGAGCGACGTCACCAGAGGAGAACCGTAGACCGGGTCGATGATGACCGGGCGCTTCGGGGCGGGGCCCTTACGAGGCATTCTTACTTCTCCTTCTTGGCGCCGTAGCGGGAACGGGCCTGCTTGCGGTTCTTGACACCCTGGGTGTCGAGGGAGCCACGGATGATCTTGTAGCGAACACCCGGCAGGTCCTTCACACGGCCGCCGCGCACGAGCACGATGGAGTGCTCCTGCAGGTTGTGTCCCTCACCCGGAATGTAAGCGGTGACCTCGATCCCGCTGGTCAGACGCACACGCGCGACCTTACGCAGGGCCGAGTTCGGCTTCTTCGGGGTGGTCGTGAACACACGCGTGCAGACGCCACGACGCTGAGGGGAACCCTCGAGTGCGGGCGTCTTGTTCTTCTCGACCTTGTCCTGCCGGCCCTTACGGACCAGCTGCTGGATCGTAGGCACTACTTCTCCGGTTTCTGTGTGCCGATTTGTACAGCTAACCTGGAACTTCGCCGACCCACGCGGTCGGGTGTGTCGGATCCGCAGGCTTCCGCCGCGAGGCGAAAAGGGCACGGATCACGGTGGCCGCTCTCGGCTCCGCTGCGGTTTACAGGCACGCAACAGGGTCAGGGCACACCCCAGGCACAAGGTCTGAGCGTACCCAGCCCAGCGACTCCGGTCAAAACAGAAGCCGTCCGGCCCTCCCCCGCCCCCGGAACCGGCCGCTCCTGGCGGGAGCGCCAGAGGCCCGTAGAGCACCTTGGGGCGCCGCCCTGGGGCCGGCGGACGCCCGGCCGACCGTGAGCCGCCACGACGCGGGACGCGCCCCTTGAGGGCGCGGGGAACTGCACGACCAGCCACCACTCGCCGGCGGTCGCCGTCCGACAGTCAGGATCCGAAGGCGCCGGCGCGACTCGGGCCGGCCCGCGGGAAAGGCCGCAGGGCGGCCACCCCTCACGGAGTGACCGCCCTGCGGATCGTGCTCGCTTACTGGTTGTACGGACCGTAGTCGTAGTCCTCCAGCGGGACGGCCTGGCCGGAGCCCGTGCCGAACGGCGAGTAGTCGATGTCGTCGTAGCCGACGGCCGAGTACATCGCGGCCTTGGCCTCCTCGGTCGGCTCGACCCGGATGTTGCGGTAGCGGGACAGGCCCGTACCGGCCGGGATGAGCTTACCGATGATGACGTTCTCCTTGAGGCCGATCAGCGAGTCGGACTTGGCGTTGATCGCCGCGTCCGTGAGGACTCGCGTCGTCTCCTGGAAGGACGCCGCCGACAGCCAGGACTCCGTGGCCAGCGAGGCCTTGGTGATACCCATGAGCTGCGGCCGGCCGGAGGCCGGGTGACCGCCCTCCTGGACCACACGACGGTTCTCGGTCTCGAACTTCGAGCGCTCGACCAGCTCGCCGGGCAGCAGCTCCGCGTCGCCCGACTCGATGATCGTCACCCGGCGCAGCATCTGCCGGATGATGATCTCGATGTGCTTGTCGTGGATCGACACACCCTGCGAGTTGTAGACCTTCTGGACCTCGCCGACCAGGTGGACCTGGACGGCCCGCTGACCCAGGATGCGCAGCACGTCGTGCGGGTTGGTGGCACCCACGGTGAGCTTCTGGCCCACCTCGACGTGCTCGCCCTCGGACACCAGCAGACGGGCGCGCTTCGAGATCGGGAACGCCGTCTCGTCGCTGCCGTCGTCCGGGGTGACGACGATCTTCTTGGTCTTCTCGGTCTCCTCGATCCGCACGCGGCCGTTGGCCTCGGAGATCGGGGCGACACCCTTCGGGGTACGGGCCTCGAAGAGCTCGACGACACGCGGCAGACCCTGGGTGATGTCGTCACCGGCCACACCACCGGTGTGGAAGGTACGCATCGTCAGCTGGGTACCGGGCTCACCGATGGACTGGGCGGCGATGATGCCGACCGCCTCACCGATGTCGACCAGCTTGCCGGTGGCGAGCGAACGGCCGTAGCACATGGCGCAGGTGCCGACGTGGGACTCGCAGGTCAGGATCGAGCGGGTCTTGACCTCCTCGATGCCGTGGTGCACCAGCTGCTCGATGAGGACGTCACCGAGGTCCACGTTGGCCGGCGCGATCACCTTGCCGTCGATGACGACGTCCTCGGCGAGCATGCGGGCGTAGACGCTGGTCTCGACGTCGTCCGCCTTGCGCAGCACGCCGTCGGCGCCGCGGTTGGCGATCCGCAGCTTCAGACCGCGGTCGGTGCCGCAGTCCTCCTCGCGGATGATGACGTCCTGGGAGACGTCGACCAGACGACGGGTGAGGTAACCCGAGTCGGCGGTACGCAGAGCGGTGTCCGCCAGACCCTTACGGGCACCGTGCGTGGAGATGAAGTACTCCAGCACGGACAGACCCTCACGGAACGACGCCTTGATCGGACGCGGGATCGTCTCGTTCTTGGCGTTGGACACCAGACCGCGCATACCGGCGATCTGACGCATCTGCATCATGTTTCCGCGGGCACCCGAGTCGACCATCATGAAGATGGGGTTCGTCTTCGGGAAGTTCTCGTTCATCGCCTCGGCGACCTCGTTGGTCGCCTTGGTCCAGATCGCGATGAGCTCCTGCGTGCGCTCTTCCTTGGTGATCAGACCGCGCTCGTACTGCTTCTGGACCTTCTCGTCCTGCGCCTCGTAGCCCTTGACGATCTCCTTCTTCGCCTCGGGAACGACGACGTCGGAGATGGCCACGGTGACGCCGGAGCGGGTGCCCCAGTAGAAGCCGGCCGCCTTCAGGTTGTCGAGCGTCGCCGCCACGACCACCTTGGGGTAGCGCTCGGCGAGGTCGTTGACGATCTCACCGAGCTGCTTCTTGCCCACCGAGTAGTCGACGAACGGGTAGTCCTCGGGCAGCAGCTCGTTGAAGAGCGCGCGGCCCAGGGTCGTCCGGAGGCGGAACGGGTCGCCCTGCTGCCAGTCGGCGGCGTCGGCGTCGTCCTCCTCGGAGACCGGCGGGGTCCAGCCGCGCGGCGGGATGGTGCCCACCGGGAAGCGGATGTCGACGGACGACTGGAGCGCGAGCTCGCCGGCGTCGAACGCCATGGTCGCCTCGGCGGTGGAACCGAAGGCCCGGCCCTCGCCCTTGGTGTCCCGCATCTCGCCGTCGGTGGTGAGGAAGAACAGACCGAGGACCATGTCCTGGGTCGGCATCGTCACCGGACGGCCGTCGGCGGGCTTGAGGATGTTGTTCGAGGACAGCATCAGGATGCGGGCCTCGGCCTGCGCCTCCGCGGACAGCGGCAGGTGCACGGCCATCTGGTCACCGTCGAAGTCCGCGTTGAACGCGGTGCAGACGAGCGGGTGGATCTGGATGGCCTTGCCCTCGACCAGCTGCGGCTCGAAGGCCTGGATGCCGAGGCGGTGCAGGGTGGGCGCACGGTTCAGCAGCACCGGGTGCTCGGCGATGACCTCTTCGAGGACGTCGTACACGACGGTGCGGCCACGCTCGACCATGCGCTTGGCCGACTTGATGTTCTGCGCGTGGTTCAGGTCGACCAGGCGCTTCATCACGAACGGCTTGAACAGCTCCAGCGCCATCGCCTTCGGCAGACCGCACTGGTGCAGCTTCAGCTGCGGGCCGACGACGATGACGGAACGCGCCGAGTAGTCGACTCGCTTGCCGAGCAGGTTCTGCCGGAAGCGGCCCTGCTTGCCCTTGAGCATGTCGGACAGCGACTTCAGCGGACGGTTGCCGGGGCCCGTCACCGGGCGGCCGCGGCGGCCGTTGTCGAAGAGCGCGTCGACGGCCTCCTGGAGCATGCGCTTCTCGTTGTTCACGATGATCTCGGGCGCGCCGAGGTCGAGAAGCCGCTTCAGGCGGTTGTTGCGGTTGATGACACGGCGGTACAGGTCGTTCAGGTCGGAGGTCGCGAAGCGGCCACCGTCCAGCTGCACCATCGGACGCAGGTCCGGCGGGATGACGGGCACGCAGTCGAGCACCATGCCCTTGGGGCTGTTGGACGTCTGCAGGAACGCGGAGACGACCTTGAGGCGCTTGAGCGCACGGGTCTTCTTCTGGCCCTTGCCGGTGCGGATGATCTCGCGGAGACGCTCGGCCTCCTCCTCCAGGTCGAAGGACTCCAGGCGCTTCTGCAGCGCCGCGGCACCCATCGAACCGTCGAAGTACGTGCCGAAGCGGTCACGCAGCTCGCGGTAGAGCAGCTCGTCGCCCTCCAGGTCCTGGACCTTGAGGTTCTTGAACCGCGTCCACACCTCGTCGAGGCGGTCGATCTCGCGCTGCGCGCGGTCGCGCAGCTGCTTCATCTCGCGCTCGGCACCCTCGCGCACCTTGCGGCGCACGTCGGCCTTGGCGCCCTCGGCCTCCAGCTCGGCCAGGTCGGTCTCGAGCTTCTTGGCGCGGGCCTCCAGGTCGGCGTCGCGACGGTTCTCGACCTGCTGGCGCTCCACGGAGACGTGCGCCTCCAGGGAGGGCAGGTCGCGGGTACGGCGCTCCTCGTCGACGAACGTGATCATGTACGCCGCGAAGTAGATGACCTTCTCGAGGTCCTTGGGAGCCAGGTCGAGCAGGTAGCCCAGCCGGCTCGGGACACCCTTGAAGTACCAGATGTGCGTGACGGGCGCGGCCAGCTCGATGTGGCCCATCCGCTCACGGCGCACCTTGGCGCGAGTGACCTCGACGCCGCAGCGCTCGCAGATGATGCCCTTGAAGCGGACACGCTTGTACTTGCCGCAGTAGCACTCCCAGTCCCGGGTGGGGCCGAAGATCTTCTCGCAGAAGAGCCCGTCCTTTTCCGGCTTGAGGGTGCGGTAGTTGATGGTCTCGGGCTTCTTGACCTCGCCGTGGCTCCACTGACGGATGTCGTCAGCGGTGGCCAGACCGATCCGGAGCTCATCGAAGAAGTTGACGTCGAGCACTATGCGTCAATCCCTCTCAGGGTTGTAAGTCTGTGGTCTGAAACGGGGGCCTGGGGGTCGGCGGGGGCCCTCAAGGGTGAGGGCCCCGCCGGACTCCCGTCAGACCTCTTCGACGCTGCTCGGCTCGCGCCGGGACAGGTCGATGCCGAGCTCCTCCGCAGCGCGGAAGACATCCTCGTCGGTGTCACGCATCTCGATGGACATACCGTCGCTGGACAGCACCTCCACGTTCAGGCAGAGCGACTGCATCTCCTTGATGAGCACCTTGAAGGACTCGGGGATGCCGGGCTCCGGGATGTTCTCGCCCTTGACGATGGCCTCGTAGACCTTCACGCGGCCGGTGACGTCGTCGGACTTGATGGTCAGCAGCTCCTGGAGGGCGTAGGCGGCGCCGTACGCCTCCAGCGCCCACACCTCCATCTCACCGAAGCGCTGGCCACCGAACTGGGCCTTACCACCCAGCGGCTGCTGGGTGATCATCGAGTACGGGCCGGTCGAACGGGCGTGCAGCTTGTCGTCGACCAGGTGGTGCAGCTTCAGGATGTACATGTAGCCGACCGAGATCGGGTCCGGGAACGGCTCACCGCTGCGGCCGTCGAACAGCCGCGCCTTGCCGGTCGGGAGCACCATGCGCTCGCCGTCGCGGTTCGGGATGGTGTGCTGCAGCAGACCCGCCAGCTCGTCCTCGCGGGCACCGTCGAACACCGGGGTGGCGACGTTGGTGCCCGGCTGGACGTTGTCCGCGCCGATGGCCTGCAGGCGCTGGGCCCACTCGTCGGCGAGGCCGGAGACGTCCCAGCCGCGGCTGGCGAGCCAGCCGAGGTGGATCTCCAGGACCTGTCCCGGGTTCATTCGGGACGGCACACCCAGCGGGTTCAGGATGATGTCGACCGGGGTGCCGTCCTCCAGGAACGGCATGTCCTCGATCGGCAGGATCTTGGAGATGACACCCTTGTTGCCGTGCCGGCCGGCGAGCTTGTCACCGTCGGTGATCTTGCGCTTCTGCGCGACGTAGACGCGCACCAGCTGGTTCACACCGGGGGGAAGCTCGTCGCCCTCCTCGCGGTCGAAGACGCGCACGCCGATGATCTTGCCGATCTCGCCGTGCGGCACCTTCAGCGAGGTGTCACGGACCTCACGGGCCTTCTCGCCGAAGATCGCGCGCAGCAGGCGCTCCTCCGGGGTCAGCTCGGTCTCACCCTTCGGGGTGACCTTGCCGACCAGGATGTCGCCGGCGACGACCTCGGCGCCGATGCGGATGATGCCGCGCTCGTCGAGGTCGGCGAGGACCTCCTCGGAGACGTTCGGGATGTCCCGGGTGATCTCCTCGGGGCCGAGCTTGGTGTCACGGGCGTCGACCTCGTGCTCCTCGATGTGGATCGAGGAGAGGACGTCGTCCTGCACGAGGCGCTGCGACAGGATGATCGCGTCCTCGTAGTTGTGACCCTCCCACGGCATGAACGCGACCAGCAGGTTCTTGCCGAGGGCCATCTCACCGTTCTCGGTGGCCGGACCGTCGGCGAGGACCTGGCCCTCGATGATCCGGTCGCCCTCGTTGACGATGACCTTCTGGTTGACCGAGGTGCCCTGGTTGGAGCGGGCGAACTTGTGCAGGCGGTACGTGATGTACGTGCCGTCGTCGTTCGCGGTGGTGATGTAGTCCGCGGAGACCTCCTGGACCACACCCGCCTTCTCGGCCTTGACGACGTCGCCGGCGTCGACGGCGGAGCGGTACTCCATGCCGGTGCCGACGAGCGGGGCCTCGCTCTTGATGAGCGGGACGGCCTGGCGCATCATGTTCGCGCCCATGAGGGCACGGTTCGCGTCGTCGTGCTCGAGGAAGGGGATCATGGCGGTCGCGACCGACACCATCTGGCGCGGCGAGACGTCCATGTAGTCCACGTCCTCGCCACCGACGTAGTCGACCTCGCCGCCGCGGCGGCGGACCAGCACGCGGTTCTCGGCGAAGCGCAGTTCGTCGGTCAGCGGCGCGTTGGCCTGCGCGATGACGAAGCGGTCCTCCTCGTCGGCGGTCAGGTAGTCCACCTCGTCGGTGACCTGGCCGTCGATGACCTTGCGGTACGGCGTCTCGACGAAACCGAACGCGTTGACCCGGCCGTAGGAGGCGAGCGAGCCGATCAGACCGATGTTCGGGCCTTCGGGCGTCTCGATCGGGCACATGCGGCCGTAGTGCGAGGGGTGCACGTCACGGACCTCGAAGCCGGCCCGCTCACGGGAGAGACCACCCGGGCCAAGGGCCGACAGGCGGCGCTTGTGGGTGAGACCCGACAGCGGGTTGTTCTGGTCCATGAACTGCGACAGCTGGCTGGTGCCGAAGAACTCCTTGATGGAGGCGACGACCGGCCGGATGTTGATCAGGGTCTGCGGCGTGATCGCCTCGACGTCCTGGGTGGTCATGCGCTCACGCACGACGCGCTCCATACGGGCGAGACCCGTACGGACCTGGTTCTGGATCAGCTCGCCGACGCTGCGCAGACGACGGTTGCCGAAGTGGTCGATGTCGTCGGTCTCGACGACGATCGTCTGGCCGTTGTCACCGACCGTCTCGGTCTCGCCGGCGTGCAGCTTGACCAGGTACTTGATCGTCGCGAGGACGTCCTCGACCGTCAGCACACCGGCGTCCAGCGGGGCGTCCGCGGCGAGCTTCTTGTTGACCTTGTAGCGGCCGACCTTGGCGAGGTCGTAGCGCTTGGGGTTGAAGTACAGGTTCTCCAGCAACGTCTGCGCGGCCTCGCGGGTCGGGGGCTCGCCCGGGCGCAGCTTGCGGTAGATGTCGAGCAGCGCGTCGTCCTGGCCCTGGGTGTGGTCCTTCTCCAGGGTGGCGCGCATCGACTCGTACTCGCCGAACTCCTCGAGGATCTGCTCGGTCGTCCAGCCGAGAGCCTTCAGGAGCACGGTGACGGACTGCTTGCGCTTGCGGTCGATGCGGACGCCGACCATGTCGCGCTTGTCGATCTCCATCTCCAGCCAGGCACCCCGGGACGGGATGATCTTGGCGGAGAAGATGTCCTTGTCGGACGTCTTGTCGATGGAGGAGTCGAAGTACACGCCCGGCGAACGGACCAGCTGCGACACCACGACACGCTCGGTGCCGTTGATGACGAAGGTGCCCTTGTTCGTCATGAGCGGGAAGTCGCCCATGAAGACGGTCTGGGACTTGATCTCGCCGGTCTCGTTGTTCGTGAACTCGGCGGTGACGAAGAGCGGGGCCGCGTACGTGAAGTCGCGGTCCTTGCACTCGTCGATGCTGTTCTTCGGGGGCTCGAAACGGTGGTCGCGGAACGTCAGCGACATCGAACCGGAGAAGTCCTCGATCGGGGAGATCTCCTCGAAGATCTCCTCCAGTCCGGACTTGGTCGGGACGTCCTGACCGGACTCCAGAGCCGCCTCGACACGAGCCTTCCAGACACTGTTCCCGAGGAGCCAGTCGAAGCTCTCGGTCTGCAGGGCGAGAAGGTTCGGAACCTCAAGGGGCTCCTTGATCTTTGCAAAGGAGATGCGCAGCGGGGCGGTGCTGGCAGCGTTGTTCATATTCGCGGTCGAGGCATTGCGCGAGGCGGCCAAGAGGGGGTCCTTCCGAGGGCTCGGACTCACTACGCGCGTACCAGTCCCTCTTCCGCACACGACGATGGAAAGCCCAGGTCAAAGGGTTTCGGTCGACGTGCTCGGGTGAGGGCAGACCCCTGGTGACGGGCAGGGGACAGCTAACAGGCAGCGCAAAGGGTCAGTGTAGCCACTTGGCACACTGATGTCCAGTGCGGGTTTCGCGAGACCCTCGCTGTTCTCATCGCCTTCGTCAACGCCCTCGGCATGCTGCCCTCAACGCACGTTGATACTGCCCTCTTCGCCGCCGATCCATGCCTCGGATACGGATCCTTGTGACGACGCGTCCTGAGAATTGCGCGCTGCGTGCGGTTCGTCAAGGCCCCCCAGCCCGTTGTGGACCGTTCCGGAGACAGAACGAAGATCACCATACCCCTCACCGTCACGAGTGCAAGGCAACCGCGGCCCCTCCCCCGGACACGCCGAAGAGCGACCACCCGGATGGATGATCGCTCTTCGGTGCGTTCGCGTTACAGCCCCTCAGGGGGCGTGGTCAGCGTGCAAAGGGGTTCGGAGAACCGGGGAGGTCTTACTTGACCTCGACGGAGGCGCCGGCGCCCTTGAGGGACTCGGCGGCCTTCTCGGCGGCTTCCTTGTTGACCTTCTCCAGGACCGGCTTCGGGGTGCCGTCGACCAGGTCCTTGGCCTCCTTCAGGCCGAGGGAGGTCAGCTCGCGCACGACCTTGATGACCTGGATCTTCTTGTCGCCGGCGCCGGTGAGGATGACGTCGAACTCGTCCTTCTCCTCCTCGGCGGGGGCGGCCGGGCCACCCTGGGCCGGGCCGGCCACGACGGTCGCGGCGGCCGCGGTGACGTCGAACTTCTCCTCGAAGGCCTTCACGAACTCGGAGAGCTCGATGAGGGTCATCTCCTCGAACTGCGCGAGCAGGTCGTCCTGGGTGAGCTTCGCCATGATGGGCGATCCTTCCACTCAATCGGCTGGTGCCGTATGTACATGACTGGCGGGCGTACGTTGGCCCGCTCGACCTCGGCCGTCAGACGGCGGCCGGGGTCAGGAAGCGAGCCGAATTACTCGGCACCGCCCTGCTCGGCCTGCTTGGCACGGAGCGCGTCCACGGTGCGGACGAGCTTCGAGGGAAGCGCCTGGAAGAGCTGAGCAGCCTGGGTCTGCTTGCCCTTCATGGCGCCCGCCAGCTTGGCGAGCAGAACCTCGCGGGACTCGAGGTCCGCAAGCTTCTTGATCTCGTCGGCGGACAGCGCCTTGCCGTCAAGGACACCGCCCTTGATGACGAGGTTGGGGTTGTCCTTGGCGAAGTCACGGAGACCCTTCGCCGACACCACCGGGTCACCGGTGATGAAGGCGACAGCCGTCGGACCATTGAACTGGTCGTCCAGCGTCGAGATCCCGGCCTCGTTGGCCGCAATCTTGGTCAGCGTGTTCTTCACCACGGCGTACTGGGCGTTCTCACCGAGCGACCGGCGCAGCGTCTTGAGCTGCGCCACGGTGAGACCGCGGTACTCGGTCAGCACGGCAGCGTTCGAGTTGCGGAACTTGTCCGTCAGCTCGGCAACCGCGGCAGCCTTGTCGGGCCTCGCCATAGAGCCTCGGCCTCCTTCCGGGTGATTCGGACCGCGCGGACCCGAAGGAGGACTGGGGAAACGAAACGCCCCGGCGCAGGCGCACGGGGCGGACTCGACCGATCACACACCAGGGCGTGCGTCCGGGAGTTCTTCCACAGTCACCTGCGCGGGTCGCCCACTTTTCAGCGGATCCTTCGGCCACCGCACCCTCGAGTGAGCGCACGGCAACGACCAGCGGTCTTTGGCTTCGGTAGGAGACTACGGGACCGGGGTGCCCCCGAGCAAATCGGGCCGTACGGGTGCTCGCCCGGGGGTTTCCGCGGGGCGTACGGGTGCTTGTCCGGGGGCTTCCGGAGCGGGTTCAGGAGCTGACGCCGGTGCCCCCACCGGCCGTACCGCCCGCCTGCATGAGGTCCTTGAAGTCCTTGGTGTCACCGGCGGGCGGCGCGACCGCGGTGACCTTCACCCCGTAGTCGCTGTAGTACGCCGTGCTGGTCATCGTGCCGGCCGTCATGTCGGCCTTCTCGACCTTCTTGACCAGCAGGTCCTGGTCGTTGACCCAGATGTCGACGGTCTCCGTGGTGACCCCGGCCTGGCTGAGCTGCTTCTTCAGACCGGCGAGCTGCTCGGCGGTGAGGTTGCTGTTCTTCGCGGCGAGGCCGGCGACGTCGACCTTGCCCGAGTAGTGCGTGGCGCTCTGCCCCGAGACCTGCTCCTGGCCGACCTTCTTCACGTCACCGGAGGCCAGCAGCAGCCGCACCGACTGGTTCGGCGTGGTGTTCTGCATCTGGTCCTTCATGTACGCCCCGGAGCTGCCGCCGAGCTTGGCGAGGTCGTCGTAGGCGTACTTGACCCAGTGCTTGCCGCCGGTCTGCTGGGCGAACTTCTCGCTCATCTTCGCGTAGTAGGCGTCCGGCAGGTACCGGGCCTGCATCTGCGTGGAGCCCAGCTGGCGCATCGCGTCGGCCATCTTGCCGCCGGTGTAGGTGATGGTGAGGTTGCCCTTGAGGCCGTCGCCCCAGGTGAGGGCGCCGTTCGCGGTCATCGACATCGTCGTGCCGATCGTCGTGCTGGAACGGACCCTAGCCGAGTCGGCCTTGTCGGTGGACTTCTCCGCGGACCGCAGGGCGGCTATCGGGCTGACGCGGGTCACGGTCTTGCCCACCGCCTTGTCGGCCTTCCCGGAGCCGTCGGAGGAACCGCAGGCGGCCACCCCCGTCAGCGCGGTGACCGCCGCGATCGAGAGGGTCATCCGGCGCACGGTCGTGCTCTTCATCTCGTCCCACCCCTATGCGAGTTGCCTGTATCCGCACCGTAGCCCAGGGCACTGACAGCCGTGGGCTCAGGTCGCACAAAGAAAAGACGGACCCCGCACCTGGAAGGTTGCGGGGTCCGTCTGTGACTTAACGCGTCCCTGACACGGGACTCACGCGTCCGCGACGCGGCTGCCTGGTGAGCGCGGGGCTCAGACGGCGGCCGGGTCCTCCTCGACGAGGAGGTTGCGGGTGCGGTTCGAGTCGAGCGGGATGCCGGGGCCCATCGTGGTGGTGATGGCGGCCTTCTTGATGTAGCGGCCCTTGGCGGCGGACGGCTTCAGACGGAGGATCTCCTCCAGCGCGGCGCCGTAGTTCTCCACCAGCTTGGTGTCGTCGAAGGACACCTTGCCGATGATGAAGTGCAGGTTCGAGTGCTTGTCGACGCGGAACTCGATCTTGCCGCCCTTGATCTCGGTCACGGCCTTGGCGGTGTCCGGGGTCACGGTGCCGGTCTTCGGGTTCGGCATCAGACCACGCGGGCCGAGGACGCGGCCGAGGCGGCCGACCTTGCCCATGAGGTCCGGGGTGGCGACGACGGCGTCGAAGTCCAGACGGCCCTTCGCCACCTCGTCGATCAGTTCGTCGGCGCCGACGATGTCGGCGCCCGCGGCACGCGCGGCCTCGGCACGGTCACCGGTCGCGAAGACCAGGACCCGGGCGGTCTTACCGGTGCCGTGCGGAAGGTTCACGGTGCCACGGACCATCTGGTCGGCCTTGCGCGGGTCAACACCCAGGCGGAAGGCGACCTCGACAGTGCCGTCGAACTTGCTGGTGGAGGTCTCCTTGGCGAGACGGACGGCCTCGAGCGGGGCGTACAGCTTCTCCCGGTCGACCTTGGCGTCCGCAGCGCGGAGAGCCTTGCTGCGCTTGCTCACAACTTGCTCCTGTGTGTTCTGAAAGGAGTCGTGGTCCCTGGGCCGAGCAGGCCCTGCCACGTGCGACCGGCTACGGCCGCGATGACTGCTGGGGGTGGGTTCAGCCCTCGACCGTGACGCCCATGGAGCGCGCGGTGCCGGCGATGATCTTCGCGGCCGCGTCCAGGTCGTTCGCGTTGAGGTCGGGCATCTTGGTGGTGGCGATCTCGCGGACCTGCGCCTCGGTGATCTTGGCGACCTTGGTCTTGTGCGGCTCGCCGGAGCCCTTCTCCACGCCCGCGGCCTTGAGGATCATCTTCGCGGCCGGCGGGGTCTTGGTGATGAAGGTGAAGGAACGGTCCTCGTAGACCGTGATCTCCACCGGGATGACCCAGCCACGCTGCGACTCGGTCGCGGCGTTGTAGGCCTTGCAGAACTCCATGATGTTGACGCCGTGCTGACCCAGCGCCGGGCCGACCGGCGGAGCCGGGTTGGCCGCACCGGCCTGGATCTGGAGCTTGATGAGCCCCGTGACCTTCTTCTTCTTGGGAGGCATTGCTCTCCGGGTCCTTTCATTCGGGTCCATGCCCACGCGAGGATCGCGATCCTGACGCAGGCATACCGCACAACGATAACGGGTATAGGTGTGCGGCCAAAAACGACCAGGTCAGAAGGGCACGTGCGAAAGCCCCTCTGACCTGACCCACCTCTAGGGGCGCGGGGCCGTGTCGATCTGCGGCTCCGCCGCGTGGGCGCGACAAGCCCCCACCGGCCCGCAGTTACTCCACGCCGTCCGCGGAGCCTTAGTTCTTCTGGATCTGATCGAACGACAGCTCGACCGGCGTCTCACGCCCGAAGATCTCCACGAGCCCCTTGACCTTCTTCGAGTCGGGGTTGATCTCGTTGATCGTCGCCTGGAGCGTCGCGAACGGACCGTCGGTCACCGTCACCGAGTCGCCGACCTCGAAGTCCAGCACCTGGACCTCGACCTTGCGCTGCGGAGCCGGCTTGCCCTCGGCCTCGGCCGCCTCGCGGGCCGCCTTCTCCTCGGCCTCCGGAGCGAGCATCTTGACGATCTCGTCCAGCGTCAGCGGGTACGGGTCGTAGGCGTTGCCGACGAAGCCCGTGACGCCCGGGGTGTTGCGGACGACGCCCCAGGACTCGTTGGTCAGGTCCATGCGAACCAGGACGTAACCCGGCAGCTTGTTCTGCTTGATCGTCTTGCGGTCGCCGTTCTTGATCTGGACGACCTCTTCCTGCGGCACCTCGGCCTGGAAGATGTAGTCCTCGACGTTCAGCGAGACGGCGCGCTGCTCCAGGTTCGTCTTCACGCGGTTCTCGTAACCGGCATAGGTGTGGATGACGTACCACTCGCCGGGAAGGGTGCGCAGCTCCTCGCGCAGGGCCTGGACGGGGTCGACCGGCTCGGCCGGCTCCTCCTCGGCCTGCTCGTCCCCGGCCTCGGCGGCGACGGCGTCGTCCTCGGCGGCGACGGCGTCCTCGTCCTCGGCGGTCTCGTCCGCGACGGCGTCCTCGGTGGCGACGTCCTCGTCACCCGTGACGTCCTCGTCCGCGTCCTCGACGTGCAGCGCGGCCTCTTCCGCCGGCTCGCCCGACTCGGCCTCGGCAGCCTCGAACTCGTCCTGCTCGTCCGCGCCCTCGACGATGTCGAGCTCGTCATCGACCGACTTCTCGGGCTCGATGGCGTCGTTCAGGTTCGGGTCAGACACGATGGCTGCTTCTTCCTGGATACATAGAGGTGGAACATGCGAAAACGGGCGCCGGTACCACGGCGCCCTTCGCTCTGGACTCAGCCGAAGACGTACTTGGCCGCGTGGTTGAGCCCATAGTCAATCACGGTCACCAGGCCGATCATGATGGCGACGAAGAAGATCACCACAGTGGTGTACGACGTCAGCTGGTTACGCGTCGGCCAGACGACCTTGCGGAGTTCCGCGATGATCTGGCGATAGAAGATGGCGAGGCGCTTGAGCGGGCCCTTCTTGGCGCGCTTGCCGCCCTTACGGGCCTTCTTCTTGGACTCGGGCACCTCGTCCTGAGCATCAGGCGTGTCGATGGAGCCCACGGCGTCCGTCATTCGTCCTCACCTGATCCCGGGTCGTGGCCGTGCCGCGCCCGGTTTCTGAGCCGCACGGCGGTGCATTGCTGTACGTACATGCGCACACATCCTGGCGGTGTGTGTAGCAGGGCCGGAGGGACTTGAACCCCCAACCGCTGGTTTTGGAGACCAGTGCTCTACCAATTGAGCTACGACCCTTTGTGTGTCCCCCAACGTACCGCATCCGACCGGGTGCTCGGTGTGCACCGGCCGCACAGGCGGCTGCTGGAAGCCAACGAGGTGAGAGTGTACGTGGTCCGCGGCCCGGCGTCGAACAGAAAGTGCCCGTCCGAGGGTGCGGTACCGAAGATCGTCCTGGCCGGGGACGGGATTCGTATCCCTGTTCATACGCCGACCCCTTGCCGTTCAGTCTGTGAAACCGGTGTGCAGCGGGCCTTTCCGGTCTGAAACCATGGCCCCCATGAGCGCTGCAACCCCTCCCACCGAGCGCCGGGTCTCCGCCCGAATCGGCGCGATCTCCGAGTCCGCCACCCTCGCCGTGGACGCCAAGGCCAAGGCCCTCAAGGCCGCCGGGCGTCCGGTGATCGGCTTCGGCGCCGGTGAACCGGACTTCCCGACCCCGGACTACATCGTCGACGCGGCCGTCGAGGCCTGCAAGAACCCGAAGTACCACCGCTACACACCGGCCGGCGGCCTGCCCGAGCTGAAGGCCGCGATCGCCGCCAAGACGCTGCGCGACTCCGGTTACGAGCCCGACGTCTCGGAGATCCTGGTCACCAACGGGGGCAAGCAGGCCATCTACGAGGCCTTCGCCGCGATCCTCGACCCCGGTGACGAGGTCATCGTCCCGGCGCCGTACTGGACGACGTACCCGGAGTCGATCCGCCTCGCCGGCGGTGTCCCGGTCGAGGTCGTCGCCGACGAGACCACCGGCTACCGCGTCACGGTCGAGCAGTTGGAGGCCGCCCGCACCGAGAAGACCAAGGTCGTCCTCTTCGTCTCCCCCTCCAACCCGACCGGCGCGGTGTACTCCGAGGCCGAGACCGAGGCGATCGGCCGCTGGGCCGTCGAGCACGGCCTGTGGGTGCTCACCGACGAGATCTACGAGCACCTGGTGTACGGCGACGCGGTGTCCGTGTCCCTGCCGGCGCTTCTGCCCGAGCTGCGCGACAAGTGCGTCGTGGTCAACGGCGTGGCGAAGACGTACGCCATGACCGGCTGGCGCGTGGGCTGGGTCATCGGCCCGAAGGACGTCGTCAAGGCCGCGACCAACCTCCAGTCGCACGCCACGTCGAACGTCTCCAACGTTGCCCAGGTGGCCGCCCTGGCCGCCGTCTCCGGCGACCTGGAGGCCGTCGCGACGATGCGCGAGGCGTTCGACCGCCGCCGCAAGACCATCGTGCGGATGCTCAACGAGATCGACGGCGTCCTCTGCCCCGAGCCCGAGGGCGCGTTCTACGCCTACCCCTCGGTGAAGGAGCTGATCGGCAGGGAGATCCGCGGCAAGCGCCCGCAGAACAGCGTCGAGCTGGCCGCGCTCATCCTGGAGGAGGCCGAGGTCGCGGTCGTCCCCGGCGAGGCCTTCGGCACGCCAGGCTACCTGCGGCTGTCGTACGCCCTCGGTGACGAGGACCTCGTCGAGGGCGTGAGCCGCATGCAGAAGCTGCTGGCGGAGGCCAAGGCCTGAGCGGGCCCCGTCTCTGAGCGGGAGCACCGGGGAAACGTCCCCGGTGCTCCCGTTCGTCTGTACGAGCAAGACCACGTACGGGGAAACGGCTACCGGTGGGGCGGGTGTGTACGGCAGGATCCTGGGATGGAGCGTGTACGTGACCTCTCTGAGCTGCCGAAAGCCCATCTGCACCTGCACTTCACCGGCTCGATGCGGCCGGGGACCGTCCTGGAGCTGGCCGACAAGTACGGCGTCCGCCTACCCGAGACGCTGACGGAGGCGCTGACCGGCGGGGAACCGCCTCGGCTGCGCGCCACTGACGAGCGCGGCTGGTTCCGCTTCCAGCGGCTGTACGACGCGGCGCGTTCCTGCCTGCGGGAGCCGGAGGACATCCAACGGCTGGTCCGGGAGGCCGCCGAGGAGGACCTCACGGACGGCTCGGGCTGGCTGGAGATCCAGGTGGACCCGACGTCGTACGCCCCCCGCCTGGGCGGTCTCATCCCGGCGCTGGAGATCATCCTGGACGCGGTGGAGACGACCGCGCGGGACACCGGGCTCGGCATGCGGGTCCTGGTCGCCGCCAACCGCATGAAACACCCGCTGGACGCGCGCACGCTGGCCCGGCTCGCGGTGCGGTACGCCGACCGGGGCGTGGTCGGCTTCGGGCTGTCCAACGACGAACGGCGGGGCATGGCGCGGGACTTCGACCGCGCGTTCGCGATCGCCCGCGACGGCGGCCTGCTCGCGGCCCCGCACGGCGGCGAGCTGACCGGCCCGGCGTCCGTCCGGGACTGCCTGGACGACCTCGACGCGGCCCGGATCGGCCACGGGGTGCGGGCGGCGGAGGACCCCCGGCTACTGCGCCGGCTGGCCGATCGGGGCGTGACCTGTGAGGTGTGCCCCGCCTCGAACGTGGCCCTCGGTGTCTACGAGAAGCCGGAGGACGTCCCCCTGCGGACGTTCTTCGAGGCGGGCGTCCCCATGGCCCTCGGTGCCGACGACCCCCTGCTCTTCGGCTCCCGGCTGGCGGCCCAGTACGAGCTGGCCCGCGAGTACCACGGCTTCACCGACGCCGAGCTGGCGGAACTGGCCCGCCAGTCGGTCCGCGGCTCGGCCGCCCCGGAGGACGTCAAGGCCAAGCTGCTGGCGGGCGTCGACGACTGGCTCGGCGCCCCGGCCGTCTGACTCAGGTTCGCTCGGCGGCCACGGAGATCCCGGCCAGCAGCGTGCGGGCCAGCCGGGCGGCGAACTCGTCAGCCGCCGGGCGCGTGTCCGCCGAGTCGTACGCGAACGCCCGCTGCGCGCACGCCCCGAGGAGGAGCGAGGCGGCGGCGAAGGGGTCGGCGTCGGGGGCGATGCGACCGAGTTCGCGTTCGGCGCGCAGATAGGCGGTCAGTTCCTCGATGGGCATGTGCGCGCCGGAGCCCATCTCCCGCATCGCCTCGTCGTGCCGGCGTTTGAGCTGGGTCTCGGCGTAGAGCGAGGCGGCGATCGGGAAGCTCTGGTCGTAGAACAGGGCGGCCTGGTGGGCGATCTCCGTGAGGTTCTCCTCCAGCGTGCGGCGGCCGGGCTCGGCGGCGAGGCTGCGCAGCAGCGGGGTGAGGCGGGGCAGCCGCTCGTGCAGCACCCGGATGAACAGCTCCTCCTTGCTCGCGAAGTGCTTGTAGAGAGCCGCCTCGGAGCAGCCGGCGGCCCTGGCGATCTCCTTGGTGGTGGTGCGCGCCAGCCCGAGGGTGAACATCAGCTCGTGGGCGGCGTCGAGGATGCGGACGCGGGCCGGGGGCTGCTGGGGAGCCGGTTTCTGCTGCATGAGGCCCAAGGATTCCATGTCGTGGCCGACGGGACTTGACGGGTGGGTGAGTACTTACTCACTCTGGAGGGAGGTGAAGGTGAGTGAGCACTCACCCACCTTGAAGGATTCCACGCGACCAGCAGGAGTGCAGCTCATGAATCTCACCGTTTTCGGGGCCACCGGCGGCATCGGGCAGGAGATCGTCCGGCAGGCCCTCGGCGCGGGCCACCGGGTCACCGCCGTGGTCCGCGATCCGGCACGGCTGGCGGTCGGGGGCGACGGCGTGGAGGTGTTCCGCAGCGATCTGGGCGACGCGGAGTCCGTGCGTGCGGCGGTCGCGGGCCGGGACGCCGTGCTGTCCGGTCTGGGCGCGCGCAGCCGCAAGGACGCCGGTGTGGCGGCCCGGCTGACCCGTACGGTCCTGGCCGCGATGGAGGCCGAGGGCGTACGACGGCTGCTCCTGGTGAGCGCCGGCCCGGTCGGTCCGGCGCCAAAGGGGGAAGGGGCGGTCGACCGTGCCGCGCGCGGACTCGTCTCCGCGCTGCTGAAGGACGTCTACGCCGACCTGCGCCAGCTGGAGGCCGAGGTGGCCCGCAGCGCCACGGAGTGGACGGTGGTCCGGCCGCCGCGCCTCCAGGACAAGCCGCTCACCGGCACCTACCGCACGGTCCTCGGCGGCTTCCCGCCGCGCGGCCGGTTCATCGCCCGCGCGGACGTGGCCCACGCGATGCTGAGGATGACCGACGACCCGGCGACGGTGAAGCAGGGGGTCGGCGTGGCCTACTAGCTCAGAGACCGGACACCCGTCAGAGGCCGACGCCCACCGTCACCGGCTCGTTGACCAGGGTGACGCCGAAGGCCTCCCGGACCCCGGCCACGACCTCGCGGGCGAGCGCCAGGAGGTCCTCCGTGGTGGCCTCCCCCCGGTTGGTCAGGGCGAGGGTGTGCTTGGTGGAGATCCGGGCGGGACCGGTGCCGTAGCCCTTGGTGAAGCCCGCCTTGTCGATGAGCCAGGCGGCGGAGGTCTTGGTACGGCCCTCCCCCGCCGGGTAGGCGGGCGGCTCGGCCCCGGCGCCCAGGCGCTCCCGCACGCGCGCGTGGAAGGCGGCGAAGTCGGCGTCCGTGAGGATCGGGTTGGTGAAGAACGAACCGGCCGACCAGGTGTCGTGGTCCTCGGGGTCGAGCACCATGCCCTTCCCGGCACGCAGCTTCAGCACGGTCTCGCGGGCCGCGGCGAGCGGCACGCGTGCGCCCGGTTCGACGCCGAGGGCCCGGGCGGTCTCGGCGTACTTGAGGGGCGCCGACAGTCCGGCCGCGTCCTCCAGCTCGAAGCGGACCCGCAGCACGACATGGCGCTCGGGGTCGGCCTTGAAGCGGCTGTGCCGGTAGGAGAAGGCGCACTCGTCGTTGGTCAGCGTCACGGTCTCGCCGGCCCGGCGGTCGTACGCGATCACCTCCGTGATCGTCGAGGAGACCTCCTGACCGTAGGCGCCCACGTTCTGGATGGGCGTCGCGCCCGCGCAACCGGGAATCCCGGCGAGGCACTCGATCCCGGCGAGCCCTGCCTCGACGGTGCGGGCGACGGCGTCCGTCCAGACCTCTCCGGCGGCCAGCTCCAGCGTCGTACCGCGCAGTTCGACGCCGCGCGTGGCGATCCGCAGGGCGGTGCCGTCGAATCCCTTGTCACCGATGACCAGGTTCGACCCGCCGCCGACGACCAGCAGCGGGGTCCCGCTGTCGTCGGCCTCCCGGACAGCGGCGATCACCTCGGCGTCGGTGGTCGCGGTGACCAGCCGAGCCGCGGGTCCACCGAGCCGGAAGGTGGTCAGCGGGGCGAGGGGGGCATCGTGGAGTACCTGCACGCGCCCAAGACTACGAGACGCCACCGACAGCCCCGCGTGGCGCTACGCACGCGCGCGCGTAGGGCCCGATTTCCGAATCGGGGCCCTACGCGCGCGTGCGTGCGGTGGCGGCGGCCGGCCGTCCCGCCGGCCGGGGCTGCCAGTTCACGGCCGACCCGCCGGGGGCGTCGTCAGTGGACGGCAGTGGCCGGTTCCGCGGTCCGCTCCGCCGTCTCGACCACCCGGCCGGTCCGGCGGCGCGCCGGGATCACCAGGGCCGCGACCGCCGCGAGTGCGACCACGGCGGCGCCGGTGACGAGGGCGGGCCGCAGGCCGTCGACGAAGTTCTGCGCGGACTCGTAGCCGCCCTGGGCGGAGAAGATCGACGACATGACGGCGATACCGAGCGCGCCACCCACCTCCCGGAGCGCGTTGTTGGCGCCGGAGGCTATGCCCTGCTCCTGCGGACGGACGCTGGACATCACCAGGTTGGCGGCTGGCGCGAAGTACAGGGCCATGCCGACACCGCTGATGATCAGACCGGGCAGCTGGGCGGCGTAGGAGGCGTCCGCGGTGACCACGTAGGCCAGGTAGCCGAGCCCGGCGGCCTGGAGGAACAGGCCCGCGGCGACGACCGGACGGCCGCCTGTGCGGTCGGAGAGGATCCCGGCGACGGGCGCGACCAGCATCGGCATCCCGGTCCAGGGCAGCATCCTCAGGCCCGCCTCGGTGGGCGAGTAGCCGAGCACGCCCTGCATGTACTGGCTGAGCAGGAAGATCGAGCCGAACATCCCGACGAACATCAACAGGCTGGCCGCGTTGATCCCGGAGAAGGCCCGGGAACGGAACAGCCGCATGGGCAGCATCGGGTTCTTCGCGCGGGAGCTGTACTGCACGAACCCGGCCAGCAGGGCCGCGCCGGCGAACAGGGCGGTCAGCACGAGGGAGTCGGTCCAGCCGTCGGCGGGGCCGCGGACCAGGCCGTACACGATTCCGAACAGTCCGCCGCTGGCCAGCAGCGTGCCGGGGACGTCGAGCCGTGCGCCGGCGCCGTACGACTCGGCGAGGCGGAGGCGGGCGAGCGGCAGCAGCGCCAGGCCGATCGGGACGTTCAACCAGAAGATCCAATGCCAGGACACGTGTTCGGTGAGGCTGCCGCCGATGAGCGGTCCGGAGGCGACCGCCAGCCCGTTGACGGCGCCCCATATGCCGTACGCCGTCCCGCGCTTCTCGGCGGGCACGGCCGCGGTCAGCAGCGTCAGGGTGAGCGGCATCATCACGGCCGCGCCGACGCCCTGGACCGCGCGGGCCGCGATGAGGGAGTCGATGCCGGGCGCCATGGCCGCCGCCGCGGAGGCGCCGGTGAAGACGGCGAGCCCGGCGAGGAAGAGCCGGCGGCGGCCGAAGCGGTCACCGAGCGCGGCGCCGAACATCAGCAGGACGGCGAAGGTGAGCGTGTAGGCGCTCACGGTCCACTCCAGGTCGTCCAGCGCGCCGCCGAGGTCCTGGCGGATGGAGGGCAGCGCGGTGGTGACGACGAGGTTGTCGAGGGCCGCCATGAACCCGGCGACGCTGGTGATGACGAGGGCCCAGGCTGCGCCCCCGCGACGTGCGGTCTGCTGTGACATCGCTCCCCCAGTGGGTGATGATCCCGCTGATTAGTTATTGCTGACTAACTTCTGTGGTCATGAGGCGGCCCCGAGGGCGCCCGGCAAAGGGGCGCCCACCCCTCTCGTTTCGTTCCGCTAATTCTCCAGCCGGCCGGTGATCCGGGCCGACGGGTACATCGACTGCCACACCCGGTGCCGGGGCGGAAACCCCATGGCCGTGAGGGTGTTGACGAGCATCCCGTACGCCAGGAAGGTCGTCGTCTCGTTGTCGTCCGCGCCGAGCGGCAGGTGCACGGTGTCCCAGAGGTTCATCCAGCCGGCCCGGACGGCCTCGCCGAACTCGTGGTCGCCCTCCGCCTCGGCCGCCGCCACCGTGATGTACGTCTGCATCTGCATCTGGAGCTTCTCGGGATGCTCCGTGATCAGCCGGACGTACGCGGCGGCCATGGCGTGCAGGGCCTCCTCGCCGTGCAGCCCTTCGGCCGCCTCCTCGAAGATCCGGCACGTGTCGGCCACGCACCGCAGCGACGCGGCCGCGAAGATCGCCTTCTTCCCCGGGAAGAGCCGGAAGAGGTACGGCTGCGACACACCGACCCGCTTGGCGATCGCCTCGGTGGAGGTGCCGTAGTAGCCCCTCTGCGCGAACTCCGCGATCGCCGCAAGAACGACGCTCTCGCGCCGCTCTTCTGCGCTCATCCTGACCATGAGAGAAAGTTAGTACTCAATCACTAACTAAGTCAAGAGGCAGTGCGAGCGGAGCAAGCGGTAAGGGGCGCTCCTCAAAGGGAGGACGCCCCTTACCGCACCACCTTCGTCGCGCCTCGACTCAGGCCAGTCGCACGACCGCTCGGGACATGCCGAGCACCTTCTGGCCGCCGCTCATGGCCGTGAGGTCCACGCGGACGGTGTTGTCGTGCAGCTTGGCCGCGACCTTGCCGCTGACCTCGATCACGGCGCCCTGGTCGTCGTCGGGCACGACGACGGGCCGGGTGAAGCGCACCCCGTACTCGACGACGGCGGCCGGGTCACCGGTCCAGTCGGTGACCACGCGGATCGCCTCGGCCATGGTGAACATGCCGTGCGCGATGACGTCCGGCAGACCCACCTCCTTGGCGAACCTCTCGTTCCAGTGGATGGGATTGAAGTCCCCGGAGGCACCCGCGTACCGCACGAGCGTGTCGCGGGTCACGGGGAAGGTCTGCGCCGGCAGTTCGGTGCCGGCCTCGACGTCGTCGTACGCGATCTTCGCCGTCATCGGTCCCTCACGCCTCCTCGGCCGCGCGGGCCACGAGCTTGGTCCAGGCGGTCACGACGTGCTCGCCGGCCTCGTCGTGCACCTCGCCGCGGATGTCCAGGATGTCGTTGCCGGCGAGGGACTTGATGGCCTCGATGGTGGAGGTGACGGTGAGCCGGTCACCGGCGCGCACGGGACGCTTGTAGGCGAACTTCTGGTCGCCGTGCACGACCCGGCTGTAGTCCAGGCCGAGCTGCGGGTCCTCGATGACCTGTCCGGCCGCGCGGAAGGTGATGGAGAACACGAACGTCGGGGGCGCGATCACATCGGGGTGACCGAACGCCTTGGCCGCCTCCGGGTCCGTGTACGCCGGGTTGCCGTCCCCGACGGCCTCCGCGAACTCGCGGATCTTCTCGCGGCCCACCTCGTAGGGCGCGGTGGGGGGGTAGGTCCGCCCCACGAAGGACTGGTCGAGCGCCATGGCCCGGCACCTCCTGATGTCTGCTGTGTTGGACCGGAAACCCACTGGATACCGGTCGTCGCTCCCGGATCGATACCGGCCGGTACCGCGGCCACAAACGACGCGAGGCCGCCCCCGGCAGGGGACGGCCTCGCGTACGAGCCTGTTTATCGCGTTTCGCGGTGCGCGGTGTGCGCGTTGCAACGCGGGCAGTGCTTCTTCATCTCAAGACGGTCCGGGTTGTTACGCCGGTTCTTCTTGGTGATGTAGTTCCGCTCCTTGCACTCCACGCAGGCCAGCGTGATCTTCGGGCGGACGTCGGTGGCAGCCACGTGAGTGCTCCTAGGACGAACGGATTGACTGATTTAACGCAAGCAAGAGTAGCCGATCGAAGGACCGACCCCGCAATCGGCTACTGTCAGTAGCGGTGACCGGACTTGAACCGGTGACACAGCGATTATGAGCCGCTTGCTCTACCGACTGAGCTACACCGCTTTGATGAGATCAGCCCCGCCTCGCGACGGGAACCTCTCACACCAGAGCCCCAAAACGGAATCGAACCGTTGACCTTCTCCTTACCATGGAGACGCTCTGCCGACTGAGCTATTGGGGCGAGCGATGAAGACATTACACGCTCCGCCGCCGTTCGCCCAAATCCGTATCCATGCCCTCACGGCGGCCGGCGCCCGGGGCCCCCTGACCGCCCCTCAACCTCCCCATCAGCCCCGCACGAGCCGCCCGTTCACGCACGCGGACCGCCGGCCCCGAGTCGCCGCCGGCGCGCGCCGCGAGGAACGCACGTACCGCCCTGGGGGGGGACCCGCCGGTACGACTATTGCGCTCCTCCGCGACCCGCGCGGCTCGCCACCCTAGGCTCGACCCACTCTGCGTGATCTTGACTCCTCTACCCGCCCCCTTCCTCGTTCCCCGGCCCCCCGGCCCTCTCTCCCCCCGATCCCCTGGAGTGCGATGCCCGACAGCCAGCCGCAGCCGCCCTCGTCGTCGAACTCGCCGGGATCCTCCGCAGGGCACGATCAGACCGCCCTCCTGCTGTGCGGGGCGCGGCTGACCGACGGCCGGACCGTGGACGTACGGCTGGGCGGCGGGCGGATCGAGGCGGTCGGTACGGCGGGCAGCCTCGCCCCGGGTCCGGCCCGCACGAGCGCCGCGCGCGTGGACCTGAGCGGCTACCTGCTCCTCCCGGCGCCGGCCGAGCCGCACGCGCACGCGGACACGGCCCTGACCGCCGAGCAGGACGGCCCGGTCTCGTACGCCCCCGAGGACGTCCAGCGCCGGGCGACGGAGGCGGCGCTGCTCCAGCTCGGCCACGGGGCGACCGCGTTGCGCGCACACGTGCGCGTGGGCGACCTCCAGGGCCTGGGTGCCCTCGGCGCCGTCCTCCAGGCCCGCCGTTCCCTGCGGGGACTCGTGGAGCTGACCACGGTGGCGATGCCACGGGTGCTGACCGGCGTGGCCGGGGCGGAGGGGCTCGCCGTGCTGCGGGACGCGGTGAAGATGGGAGCGTCAGTGGTGGGCGGCTGCCCGGACCTGGACCCGGATCCAGCCGGCTATGTGGAGGCGGTCCTGGAGGTCGCCTCGGAGCACGGCTGCCCGGTGGACCTCCACACGGACGCCGCCGACCCGGCCCGGCTGTCGCGTCTCGCGGCGATGGCGGGGGGTCTGCGCCCCGGCGTGGCGATCGGTCCGTGCTCCGGACTCGCGCGCCTGCCCGGCGAGGCGGCGGGCCGGCTCGCGGACCAGCTGGCGGCGGCCGGGGTGAGTGTGGTGTGCCTGCCCCAGGGTGGCTGCGACGGCGTGGACCTGCGGGGCACGGCTCCGGTACGGCTGCTGCGCGCGGCCGGGGTGCGGGTCGCGGCGGGAAGCGGCGCCCTGCGGGACATGTCGAACCCGGTCGGCCGGGGCGACCCGCTGGAGGCCGCCTACCTGCTCGCCTCCCGCGGCGGCCTGCGCCCAGAGGACGCCTACGACGCCGTCAGCGCGTCGTCCCGTGCCGTCCTCGGGCTGCCCCGGGTACGCGTGGAGGCGGGCTTCCCCGCCGAGCTCCTGGCCGTCCGCGGCGACCACCTGGCGGGCGCGCTCTCGCTGGCGTACAGCCGCATCGTCGTCCACCGGGGCCGCGTGGTGGCCCGTACGAGCGCGGTCCGCGAGTACTGCAACACGGCGGCGTCGTCGTCCGATCTGGGCCTGCCACGACAGGGCCGCGGCGAGCTGTCCTGAACCGGGCGCGAGCGAGGCGGGGGTGCCGGGGGGGCGTGCAGAGGCGCGCGTTACCCGGGGGGTGCGTGCCGGGGGGTGAGCCGTCCGGCGGACGTCAGCGCACGGCGGCGCGGGCCCCCGGGCGCTTCCCGGCACGCCGGTAACTCGTGCGGCGGAGGCGTCCCTTCGGGCGTACGGTCGGTCCCATGCGCATTGTCATCGCTGGTGGTCATGGTCAGATCGCGTTGCGGCTGGAGCGGCTGCTCGCCGCGCGCGGGGACGAGGTCGCGGGGATCATCCGCGCGGCGGAGCAGGGCGACGACTTGAGGGCGGCCGGCGCGGAGCCCGTTCTGCTGGACCTGGAGTCCGCCTCGGTCGAGGAGGCCGCGGCGTGCCTGCGGGGCGCCGACGCGGCGGTCTTCGCGGCGGGCGCGGGCCCGGGCAGCGGTACGTCCCGCAAGGACACGGTGGACCGGGGCGCGGCGGTGCTGTTCGCGGACGCGGCCGTCAGCGCGGGCGTACGCCGTTTCGTGGTGGTCTCCTCCATGGGCGCCGACCCCGCGCATCAGGGCGACGACGTGTTTGACGTCTATCTGCGCGCCAAGGGAGAGGCCGACGCGTACGTCACCCGTCAGGTCGCCCTCGACTGGACGATCCTGCGGCCCGGTGCGCTGACGAACGACGCGGGCACCGGCCTGGTCCGCCTGGAGGCGCACACCGGGCGCGGTCCGGTCCCGCGGGACGACGTGGCCGCCGTCCTGGCGGAACTGGTGGACACCCCGGCCACGGCCGGTCTGACGCTGGAGCTGATCAGCGGGTCGGCCCCGGTGTCGGTGGCGGTGAAATCTGTGGCGGGCAACTGAGCTGCGTGGCGGGCAACTTAGGTGGCTGAGCCTCCTGGCACTCATGGCACGGGTGGGCGAGTTGCGTAACCCTGCAGGAGTCGCGCCGTAAGCGGTCAATGCCCCCTAGGGCAGGGTCCCCACCCAGTGTTCACTGACGTACTTGCCGATGAAATCGGGATCGACCTCGACGTCGAATTTGTTGCCCACGGTGTCTTTCGGTATGTCAAAGCCGAACGTCACAGTTTGTGAAGCACCGGCAACGATCGTTCCGGCGAAATCGATGCCCAGGCCCTCCCCCGCGATTGTCCCAACCTGCCGTCCGTTGTCCCCGGCCGTTGCCCGGACTGTTACCCCAGACGCATCGAAGACACCGCTCGTACCGTTGGTCAGCGTGACTGCGAGTTTGACAGTCTTGTCCCCTGGGGTTGCCCCCGCGTCGACGTCGCTGGGGGTAAAGACAGCGGGCCCTTCGACCTTCACTTGCAGCCCGTCCTGATAGGCGAAGGTGTCCCCGAACTTAGTGGTGGAAACCTGATTCGAAGGCGCTGTCGAAGCGGACGACGCGGATGGCGCCGTCGAGACAGGTGACGGGGATGCCGGTGACACGGCGGGCGTTGACACCGCGGCACTATGACTGGTCGTCGATGTCACACTTCCTCCCGTGCTCGAGCACGCGGCAAGCGTCACCATCGTTACACCTGCGGCCAGAAGACCAGCCGTGAGTCGTGATTTTTTGTTCATGACGCGGCGACCAAGTTATGGCCGGCGCGAGCAACATGCGACCCTGGCGGAAAGAATGCGGCCGCACCCCTCTCACCGACCTCGTTCCGGCAGGGGCGAGAAGGCAGTTTGCCTGCCTTCGCGGTCCGGGCTGCGACGATCTGCCCAAGACCACCACAACTCCTACGACCAGGATCCTCCCGAAAGCGAATCACCGCACCCCAGGCCCCCACATCCGTGCTTCCGGTGCGCCGACTTCGGCGAGCCATCGGCTTGCCGACGGCACAGACAGCCTTCGCACGCGAGCAGCCCACACGCACCCTCACCACCCTGAGCAACTCAAGCCGCCGGCGAGGAACCGACGGGCTCGCCGAACCGGCTTTCACGCGTCTCCCAGGCCCTACCAGCAAACCCGCCAACCCGGCGCCTGCCGCGCACCCAAACGAAGATCCGCATCAGGACCTCACGATCACGCTGCCGGCCGCGAAGAGCCGAGCACAGCGTTGGGCCATGGCCTCCGGCGACTGGTCGGGGTGATTCGCCCACCAACGGACCAGAGCGGTGCACAGGCCGCGCCACGCGTGTTTGAGGGCGTCGGCATCCAGCGGATCGCTGGAGCCGCTGGCGCGCAGAAGGTCTGCGGTGCCCGTCGCGGCGAGGTCGTCGATGGCGCCGCGATAGTGCGCCGCACGGCGGGCCGCCTCGCTGTCGGGCGGCAGTGACGCGTCGTAGAGGACGAACCATGCCTCACGCTGCCCTTCCAGGGCGTGGAACAAGGCGTTCAACACCCGCAGCGCGACAGATGGCGCGCCGACGGCGTGCTCGGCCATCGCGGCTCGGATCGCAGCGAGCAGCTGGTCGCCGATCCGGTTCAGGCAGGCGAGGTAGAGGTCTTGTTTGCTGCCGAAGTAGTGGTGCAGCAAGGGCTTGGTGACCCCCACGCGGGCGGAGATGGCGGCGACGGTGGTTGCGCTGTAGCCATGACGGCCGAACTCCTCGGTGGCCGCGACCAGGAGTTGCTGCTCGCGCGCGGCCCTGGGCACGCCCTTGGTGCCGGCTCTGGAGGGAAGTGTTGCCATGGATCTGATATTACCCTACGGTAATTTACCAATCGGTAAATTACTTGAACCCGTGGGAGCACAGTGATGCCTGCGACTCCATCCCCCTCCTCCCGTACCCGCTCGTGGTGGGGCTGGGGCTATGCCGACGCCCACCCCGACGACGCCGAATGCTCGGCCATGGGCGCCCTGCTACCAGGCACCCTCGCCCGTCCGCTGCCCATACCCCGCATAGCCGACTTGTCCATCGCCAGCCCCGGTGTCACGCCCCCAGCCACGCTGGCGCACCTGGTCACCGACGCCCCGGAAGCCCGCGCCGCCCACGCCATGGGCAAGGCATACCGGGACGTCGTCCGCTCGCTGCGCGGGCGGCCCGGCCGGATCCCCGATCTTGTCGCACACCCGACCAGCGCCCAGGACGTGGCCGACCTTCTGGACTGGGCCGGCGAGCATCGCACAGCCGTCATCCCATTCGGTGGCGGCTCGTCCGTGGTCGGCGGGGTGGAGTACCGCGGCGACGCCCACCGCGCCGTGTTGTCACTCGACTTGACCTCTATGGACCGGGTCCTGGAGATCGACACCACGAGTCGCTCGGCACGCATCCAGGCCGGCGCACTCGGTCCCGTCCTCGAAGAGCAATTGCGGCCCCACGGTCTGACCCTGCGCCACTTTCCGCAAAGCTTCGAGTTCTCGACCCTCGGCGGCTGGCTGGCCACCCGCGCCGGGGGACACTACGCCACCGGCCGCACTCATATCGACGACTTCGTGCAGTCCCTGCATGTGGTGTCGCCTGCCGCAGTCGGTGCCTCTTGGCGGCTGCCCGCATCCGGCGCCGGACCATCACCCGACCGGCTGTTCCTCGGCTCCGAGGGCACGCTCGGCGTCATCACCGAGGCATGGATGCGCCTGCAGGAACGCCCGCGTTACAAAGCCTCGGCCTCCTTGGCCTTCACCGACTTCCACCGGGCGCTGGAGGCGGTGCGCGCCATCGCCCAGTCGGACCTGGCCCCAGCCAACTGCCGCCTGCTCGATCCCGGCGAGGCGCTGCTGTCCGGCGCTTCGGCCGACGGCTCCGCCGTCCTGGTGCTGGGATTCGAATCAGCGCTCACGCGCGTGGACGACAATCTGGCATGTGCCGTGGACCTGGCTCGCGCCCATGGTGGTCGCGGCAGCGTGCCGACGGCGGACGGAGGGGCTACGGCCGACGCCGCCGTCAGCGCATGGCGTTCCGCTTTCCTGCGCATGCCCTACCTACGCGACGGCCTGGCCCGGATGGGCGCAGTGGTCGAGACTTTCGAGACCGCTGCAACTTGGGACCGGATTCCCGCCTTGATCGACGCCGTCAGGACCCAGGTCGGCGCAGCCGCGTTGAAGGCCACGGGGAACCCGGCCACGATCAACTGCCGCCTCACCCACGTCTACCCTGACGGCGCCGCCCCTTACTTCACCGTGGCCGTAGCCGGTGCGGGGGGCGACGAGCTTCAGGTATGGGACGACATCAAAGCTGTCGCGACCGACGTCCTGGGGCAATTCCATGCGACCATCACCCATCACCACGCCGTCGGCCGCGACCACCGTCCCGGCTACGACCGTCAACGCCCGGAGCCATTCGCCGTGGCACTGCGCGCCGCCAAGCACGCCCTGGACCCGCACCGGATTCTCAACCCAGGCGTTCTGATCGACTGAAGACAGAACGGCAGACGGCAGACGGCCCATCCCGGGTGATACCAGAACGCGCCCGGTAGACCCGGTTTCTGTCAAAGGCCCTGAACCACTCGGGGTCCAGGGCCTTTGACGTCCACTCTGAGATGACTGCAGTCGTCACCTCCGGTTCGGCCTACGTTTCCTGGGCAAACATCGGCCCCCCCGTCAGTGATCTACACGATCCGGCTATCGGCCGTGTCAGCAACCTGAACCGAAGTAAGTGTGCTGGCCACCCGGGTCACCCTCGCCATTGAGCAAGTTTCCCGCGAGTCCGTTGGCAACGCCCAGCTCACCCAGGATGTCGATGTTCAGATTGTGGGACTGGCATCCGCCGCCGCCATGCATACCTCCACGCATGCCCGTCTGGGCCGCGGCGGGACCGATGCCCACCAAGCTGACGCCGACTGCCATGGCGGTCGCGGCAACGACCTTGGATATCTTGCGCATTTGCCCTCCTTGACGCCAAAAGTAGAGCGCACCATCAGAAGATCCACTCAGCGCTCATTCCAGAGGCTAGATCGACACCTCGCACGGCGCTCGTCGGACAGCCAATCAGAGCAATGTCGCCGCAACACATGGTCTACTCCGGGAAGGTTCAGGCGGCATGCGGCGAGACCGCCCATGCGCAACCGAGGCCGATCGAAATCGGCCCGCGACGCGAACCTCCGCTTCTCGGACGTAGGCACAGGCACGTCGCAGGAACGGCTTTCAAGACCGGCCAGCGATCAAGCGCGAATGCGCTCCTGACCTGGCCGCTTGCTAGGCAACGGAGGCTACCTAGCGGGCTCCTGGCCGGAGGATGGCCGCATGGCTCTTGCCCGCACGATCTACCGTCACCTTCGTTAGGTCGGTCACGGGCACTCCAGGCCGATCGAACGGCGACGGCCGGTTCAGGGTGCCTGCAGATTGACCGCCGCGGATGACCGTGAGTTCAATCTTCGATGACGACGGCGCCGGCATCGAGCATCACAAGGCAGTTCGGGCACAGGCAAGGCACGTTGTCTGTAGTGTCCGGGACATTGCTAGTGCCCCCAGGGGTCCGAATGTGAGCGCCTCGCTGTAGCTGCCGCCGGGAAACTCGTTGTGTAGGTCGCGGAGCTAACACCGGTTGTCGTGTCCGCCTTGACTGCCCCTTCGGGGCGCTGCTTCGCACGGAGCCAGTGCGGTATCGCTGGCGAAGCCAAAGACCCAGATCCCGCGGCGGAGACATCCATTCGCGGTACACCGCTTCCGACACGGCTGGTCCATCTAGGTCATCACTTCAATGATCGCGCTCGCATTTGGTGTTGTGGCCGGTAACTAGAGCTCCTTGCCCTATTTTGCACAGGGACGGATATCGTGATCCCGGTCGAACAAGGAGCACCATGCATTCTCCCTCAGCCCTGTCAGGTCAGATTTGGCGGGTAGGAACCGCGGTCACCATGGCCGCCACAATCGCACTCGGGGGCGTCGCCGGCATGGCCCCTGCTCACGCCGTCCAGACTTCACAAGTACATTGCGAGGAAGGCGACTCCCTCCAGGACGCGATTGACAATGCCCTCTCCGGATCGACCCTGACGATCACCGGAACATGTAGAGGCACCTTCACCATCGGCGGCAAGGACCTCAACCTCCAAGGGGAGCCTCTCGCAGTACTCGATGGGTACAGCCACCCGGGTACCGTGATCACCATCACCAGTGGTGAGGTGCAACTATCCAACCTCGTTATCAAGAACGGGAACACGCAAAACACTCGATTCAAAGGAGGCGGCATCAACGTAAACGACGACGCGTCTCTCACACTCAGCGCCTCTCGGATCACGGGCAACGCCGCGGTATCAGAAGAAGGCGGAGGCGGCGAGGGTGGCGGTATCTACAACGAAGGCTCCCTTACGGTCACGCGTTCCCTGATCACCGGGAACACAGCAGAGTCCGGTGGCGGTATTTATAGCCTCGGTGGCCAAGTGACTCTTCAGAACTCTCGAATCGCCCGCAATACCGCCCGCTTCAGTGGCGGAGGCATCGAAAGCGTGGGCGGGGGTAGCGGCTCTCTAAAGCTCACTGCTTCCCAGGTTGCCAACAACAATGCTCGCGGTGGAGATGGCGGCGGCATTGACAACAACGGCGGAAGCAGTCTGACCCTCACGAGCTCCACTATTTCCCGCAATACCGCCTCTGACAACGGCGGCGGCATCAACAACTCCACCAGCGACTTTTCCGTGCATGGATCGCTCATCGCCCTCAACCACGCGAGGACCGGCAACGGCGGCGGCATCAACACTACGGACAGCGACGTTAAGGTGATGATGAGTTCCCTCATCGCCCTGAACCTCGCGGTAAACGGTCGCGGCGGTGGCATCAACAACAACAGCAGCCTCCCCGGCAGCGGCACGGTAGCTCTCAGCGCATCCCAAGTAATCGGGAACCGTCCGGACAACTGCTTTAGCGTCGCAAACTGTCCTAACCCGTAGAGCCCGACGCAGGGAGCCCCCTCACGAGGGCCACAGGTCAGGTCCTGTGATCTAGCCGAATGGCTAGATCGCTAACCTCGCGCTTTCATGAGGCGGGCTGTCCGGTAATGGGGATTTTCGAGGTCCTTGTTCCTGCCACCACCGGAGGCACTTCCCATGTGAAGCACTTGATCGGGTTGTACCCCCGTGTCCGCGTCCAGGACGGCGGCGCCAGGTCGTCTCCCAGGCCGGCTCGGTCCTACTCGTCGAAACGGCCCGCAAGAGCGTCGGGGCACCCCTGCCCCTCCTCCCTTTGACCTGCGTGGATGCCACCGGCGGCCGTCAGGTCGAGCCGTGGAACGTCTACCGGTCCGTCACCCGCGTCGCCGGCCCCTGCTTGATCCAGCTGGTCCGGCCGTTGCTGCCGCCGGTGCCGAGAACCTCGAAGCGACCGTGCCACCGGAGTGGCTCAGCGCCCGGTAGATCCGGCATCTGCACAACCGGCGGCCGGAAGGTGCGGCGGCCCCTCTATCTGCAGCGGTGGAGAGGGGCCGCCATCCGTGTTCGGGTGAACGCGTCTCAGCAAGGCATGCCCACGTCGCCTACCGGGCCCGGCCCGTAGGCCGCGTGTCCGGCAGCAGGTGGGCCTCCCCGCAGGCAGGCCCACCCTGGACGCCGTCTTACAAGCTGGCGTCATCTACTTTCGGCTGGCGGGGTCAGCGGCGGTGTCCCCGGCGGCCCCAGGAGGCGTCGTCGACGAGGCGCCTGTGGTCGTTGCGCAGGGTCGCGGTGTCACCGTTGTTGTCCCAGACGTAGGAGCGACGGTCCTGGTACAGGTCGTGCCGAGTGTCGCGGCCGATGCCGGTGTGGACGCGGACGGTTGAGCGGCCGTCGAGGCGGTAGTGGTGGAAGTTGTAGGTGTGGCCGTCCTCGTCTCGCAGGGTCCAGCCGTCCAGGTTCACCGCCCGGCGCGTGCTGTTGGTGATGTCCACCCACTCCTTGTTCAGCGAGCGGTTGGAGCGGTCATCCAGTCCCGGGGAGTCGTACTGAACGCGTGGTCGACGGCTCATGGCGTTCTTCGGCTGCATGTACTACGCGGCTGCGGCCGGCGGAAGTCATCGGATTGCGAGTCGGAGACTGCGACCTGCCACGTCGCGGATGGGGCCTGCTCCGACTCCGTGAGACACGCCCTCGTTCCGGTACCGCCTGGACGGACAGTGGCGAGGCACATGAGAAGAAGGGGCTGAAGCATCGCCCACGCAAGGCGGTGCGACGCGTCCCGATCCCGCCCGAGCTGGTCGCCCTGCTGCGATGGCAACTCACCGCGTATGGCGAGGCCCCCGATGGCCGCGTGTTCCAGACGATGCGCGGCGGTCTCATCCAGGACACCGGGTACGGCGAGGTCTGGGCCGAGGCGCGCAAACGGGCCCTGACCGCAGCGGAGTTCGAGTCGGTGTTGGCCAAGCGGCCGTATGACCTTCGTCATGCGGCCGTGTCCACCTGGCTTAGCTCTGGAGTCGAGCCTCAGCTTGTGGCAGAGCGTGCCGGCCACAGTGTTGCCGTCCTGTTTCGCGTGTACGCCAAGTTCCTCAAGGACGGAGACGAGGCCGCGAACGCCAAGATCTCCGCCCGGCTGGGCCAGGGCGGCTGACGGGCCGAAAATCCCGTCCACGCCCCGTCCGCAGAGTTCGAGATGAGGCGTTCGAACGCGAGACAGAGTGAGACAATGCGCCCATCAGCGGAGTGCACGACTAAGGGCCCTGTGACCTGCTATTTGAGCAGGTCACAGGGCCCCTAGTTCCCGTGTGGCGGCGCCAGGATTCGAACCTGGGAAGGCTGAGCCGGCAGATTTACAGTCTGCTCCCTTTGGCCGCTCGGGCACACCGCCGGGTTGTGCTGCCCGGCGAACCCCGCTTTTCGGCGGTGCTGCCTGGCAACGACGTAAACAATACCCGATGCCGAGGGGTGCTTCGCCACCCGATTGATCTCCACCCCGACGGCGTGGGGTGGCTAGGCTGGTGCGGATGTGGCCCGGCGGTGTGCCGGGCCCGGCGGCCGTCACCGCACAGCCGGCACGCACCCGATTCGCACCCCGATACAAGGAGCCACAGGACATGGCCGACTCCAGTTTCGACATCGTCTCGAAGGTCGAGCGGCAGGAGGTCGACAACGCCCTCAACCAGGCCGCGAAGGAGGTCTCGCAGCGCTACGACTTCAAGGGCGTGGGCGCCTCGATCGCCTGGTCCGGTGACAAGATCCTGCTGGAGGCGAACTCCGAGGAGCGGGTCAAGGCGGTCCTCGACGTCTTCCAGTCCAAGCTGGTCAAGCGCGGTATCTCGCTGAAGGCGCTGGACGCGGGCGAGCCCCAGCTGTCCGGCAAGGACTACAAGATCTCCGCGTCGATCCAGGAGGGCATCTCCCAGGACAACGCGAAGAAGGTGGCGAAGATCATCCGCGACGAGGGCCCGAAGGGCGTGAAGGCCCAGGTTCAGGGTGACGAGCTGCGGGTCAGCTCCAAGAGCCGCGACGACCTGCAGACCGTGATCTCCCTGCTGAAGGGCAAGGACTTCGACTTCGCCCTGCAGTTCGTGAACTACCGGTAGTCCGGCAGGACACCGGCGCCGACTCGGCGAGCCGGACCCGCGCGCGAAGGGTGGGGCCTGTCCAGGTGCCCGCCCTTCGCCGCGTCCGGGCGCGGTTCAGTCGCGCGAGTTGCCGAACAGGATGCGGTAGACGATCAGCAGGACCAGCGAGCCTCCCACCGCCGCCGCCCAGGTGGCGCCGTCGTAGAAGTGCTTGCTGACCGGGTGGTCCAGCCAGCGGGCGGAGATCCAGCCGCCGATGAACGCGCCCGCCACGCCGATGAGGGTCGTCCCGATGAAGCCGCCCGGGTCGCGCCCCGGAAGCAGCAGCTTGGCGATGGCCCCGGCCAGCAGCCCCAGAATGATCCAACCGATGATGCTCATGCCGTGAACCTGCCCTCCCGTGCCGCGCCCGCACTGTTCCGCCCGTGTGAAAACGGTTCGGATCGTCCGTCGAGCGCGTGTTCGTGCCGTGTTGAGGAAGAGGACGCCCCGGGTCCGTCACCCGGTTGCGGCCGGCACACAGGTGCGACGCAGCGGTGACTCCTAGGCCACCTCGGCGCGGGCCGTGCGTATCCGGAACTCCGTCCAGGGGGCCAGGTCGTCCGTTCCGTCGCTGGTCTCCTCGTACCAGCCGGCGCGGTCGAGCCAGGTGCGCAGCCAGTCGGTGAGGGTGGGCGCGTCCACGTACCACGCGGTGTCGGCGTCGTGGGCGTTCGGCTCGAAGAGCAGGACCGGGGCTTGAGGACTACGGCAGTCCACGCACGCGTACATCCCGCAGCCCCAGTGGGACACCGGCAGGACACCCTCGGGCCAGGGCCAGTCCGGGTCCTCGCTGCCGTCCTTGCGGTGGGCGAGGTACTGGGCGACGGCGGCGGGCTCGCCGGATGGCGCGCTGTCGAGCAGCGGCAGCAGGCCGTAGGACGGACCGAAGCCGCCGTCACCCACACGGCGGTAGAGCGCGGCGAGGAGGGGCGGCAGGCGGAAGCCGAGCGCGGTCTCGGCCCGGTCGAGCGTGGCCGCGTCGACGGGGGCGGGCAGAGAGGTCCAGCCCCAGGGCCGGGAGGCGCGGGCCTCGGCCGCCACACGTGTCAGCAACTGCTCGGTCTCGGTCATGGCTTCATCATGCAAGACGCCACTGACATTCGGTCGCGCCTGTGGATAACTCGGCCATTATGGAAAACTCCGACGAGCAAGGGCCCTTGACGGGCACTCAGGCGGCACCCGGGCAGCGCTCGGGCATCAGGCAGACGGGCAGAGCAGCGATGCCCTTCGCCTCAGGACGTTGCGAACGGGCCCGGTGCCGTCCAACGGCGCCACACGTGTCGCATGCGCCACGAGCGGCCTTCCGTTTAACAGGAACGCGCGCCCGGCTGATACTTGTGTTCAGCAGGCAGTGCCGGCGGAGCGACCTGGAGAGGTGCCGATCATGAAGGTGTTCAACCTGCTACTCAACATCCTGTGGCTGATCCTGTGCGGCCTCTGGATGGCGGTCGGCTACCTGATCGCCGCCCTGATCTGCTTCGTTCTGATCATCACCATCCCGTTCGGCATCGCGTCGCTGCGCATCGCGGGGTTCGTGCTCTGGCCCTTCGGGCGGACGACCGTCGAGCGGCCGGACGCCGGGGCGGGATCGGTCGTCGGCAACGTGATCTGGGTGATCTTCGCGGGCTGGTGGCTGGCACTCGCCCACCTGGTGACGAGCATCCCGTTGTTCCTGTCGATCATCGGTATCCCGTTCGGGTGGGCCAACCTGAAACTGATCCCCATCTCCCTGATGCCGCTGGGGCGTGAGGTGGTCCCGTCGGACGCGGGATTCGCCGGGCGCTGAGCACACAGGGCGGAATCCGCCGCCTGGGTGCCGTCGAGCCCCCGTCCACCCGCGCGGGATGACCGCCATGGCCGTCACTGGGCGTCCGCATGCCCCCGCGCCGCCTCCTCGGACGTCCTGGGGCTGTCCGCCGCGGGGATGCGGGACAGGGCGAAGACGCCCGTGACGATCAGCGCGATGCCCAGAACCTCGGGGACCAGCCACCAGCCGGCCCTGACGTGCTCCTCGTAGACGAGGATGCCCAGCGTCAGGCTCACCGTGGCGTCGCCGAGGGTGAGCGCGGGCTGCGAGGCGACCAGCGGGCCCGCCTGCATCGCGTTCTCCAGCAGGAACAGCGCGGCCACCCCTGCCGCCCCGAACGCGTAGGTCTGCCAGGAGAGGAAGAACGCCACCAGCCCGTCGTCGGCCAGGATGTGCATCGCTGTCTTCATCAGCCCCGCCGTCAGCGCGTAGCTGATGGCCGCCGCCGTACCCAGCATGGCCGCGCGCGCCCGTCCCTCGGGGCGTTTGAGGGCCACCAGGGACAGTACGACGACGACTCCCGCGCACACGGCCAGCGCGGGCAGCCAGCGGTCGATCTCCACGCGCGTCCGGTTGCCCGAGGGCGACGCGCCGGCCAGCGCCACACCCAGCCCCGCCACCACCCCGGCCACCGCGAACCAGGCGAGGCGCGGCATGCCGTGGTGGGCGAAGAGCGACGCCACGAGCAGAGTGAACGGCAGTTCGAGGACGAACAGCGGCTGCACGATCGTCAGCGCGCCCGTCACCAGCGCCAGCGCCTGGAACACCCCGGCGAGGATCACCGTGAGAATGCCGGCGAGCCAGACGGGCCGCCGCAGCAGGTCGAGGATCAGCCCCACCCGGAATCCCTGCGACCGGGGCACACTGAGGGCCGCCCGGCGCTGCAGCACCGTGGCGAAGGCGTTGCTCAGCGCCGCTGACAGGGCGAAGAGCACCGGCAGCAGGAAGTGCACCTTCCCCAGGGTGACGAGATCGGCGCCGATCCGCGATCCGAGCGGCACGGGTGCCCTGGGGGGGCCTACGACCGGCGGAACCGGAGGAACGGGCGGGACCGGCGGCAAGGGAAGCGGTGCGACTTCCGGGACCCACGCCCCGTACAACCGCCGCACCCCGCACGACCAGCGGGCGCCGTACGATCCCGCGCGCCCCGTACAGCCACCGGCCGGGCCGCCCCGGAATCGCCGCCACCACCGGATCGCGGGCCGCCTGTCCCCCGCCGAGAATGAGCACAAGGGCGCTCTGCCCGCCACGGTCCCCGCGACGGCGTCGCCGAGAGGAGCGGACCGGATGCGTACACGGTCGTCAGCACGGACGTCACCCGCGATCGCGCCCCCCACCCACCGGACCGGGGCCTTCGTCGCGGTGGCCGTGGCGCTCTTCTGCATCCAGGTCGATTTCTTCGCTCTCAACCTGGCCATCCCGGGCATCACCCGGGACCTCGACGTCACCGCGTCCGCCGCCCAGTGGACCCTGTCGGCGTACATGCTCGCGATCGGCTGCTGCTTCATCGTCGGCGGGCGGCTGGGCGACGTGTACGGGCGGCGGCCCAGCCTGCTGTGCGGTGTCGCGCTGTTCACGGCCGGCTCGGTGGTCTGCGCCCTGGCACCCGGTCTGGGTCTCCTGGTGGGCGGGCGGCTCGTGCAGGGCGTCGGCGCCGGAGTCGTCATGCCCGTGTCCGTCTCGGTGATCAGCAACGCCTTCCCGGACGAGACCCGGGCACGGGCGCTGGGCGCCGTCTTCGGCATCGCCAACATCGGTACCGCGCTGGGTCCGTTCGTCGGCGGTGGCTTCACCGAGGGGCCGGGATGGCGGTGGATCTTCTGGCTGCTGGCGCCGCTGAGCGCCGTGTCCCTGCTCATCGCCGTACGTCACGTGCCCGACTCGCGCGACCCCGCCGCGCCCCGCCAGTTCGACCTGCCGGGATGCTTCGCCCTCATGGGCGCGCTCGCCGCGCTCACGATCGCGGTCGAGCGCGGCAGCGCCTGGGGCTGGGACAACGGGCGGACCCTGGCCCTGTTCGGGGTGGCCGCCGTCCTCGGCTACGCCTTCGTGGTGCGCGAACGCCGCGTGCGTCACTCGCTGGTCGACCTGAACCTGTTCCGGAACATCCCGTACGTTCTGGTCACCGGCATGGGCTCGGTCTGCAACATGGGCTACGGCGTCACGGTCTTCGTCGCCACGCTCTACCTGCAGGGCGTGCGGGGGCTGTCCCCGCTGATGGCGGGCATCGTCTTCCTCGCCCCCGCCCTGGTCGTCGCGCTCACCGGTCCGCTGGGCGCGCGACTGGCGCCGTACCTGCCGGGTGAGGTGGTGATGGCGCTCGCCGGAGCGGTCGCCGGCAGCGGCATGATCGTGTTCAGTCTGGTCACCGCCTGGTGGCTGTACATCCTGGTCTTCGCCTGGTGCACGCTCGGCCTCGGACTGGGCTGGACCTTCTCCAGCGTCGCCACTCAGGAGGTCGTGTCCCCCACGCGCGCGGGTGAGGCGTCGGGCGTGGTGCTGACCGCCCTCGTCACCCTGGGTGCCGTCGCCCTCGCCGCGGCTGCCGCGGCCATCGCCGCGATGACTCCGGAGCAGCCGCCCGCGCACGCGTACGACGCCATCCTTGTGGTCGGCGGCGTCGTCATCCTGCTCGGTTCGCTGACGACCATGGGCGTACGGCACCGGCTCGCCTCACTCGGGAAGGTGCCCTCGCTGTCGCCACGCGCGCGCTGACCCGCGCGCGTGCCGCGCCGGGCGGCGGCCGACGCCGTCGTCACCCCTGGCGGCCGGCCATCCGCTCCAGCCGGGCGATGCGCTCCGCCATGGGCGGGTGCGTGGAGAACATCTTCGACAGACCCTGACCTGGTCGGAACGGGTTCGCGATCATCATGTGGCTCGCGGTCTCGATCCGCGGTTCGGGGGGCAGCGGAAGCTGCTTCGTGCCGGTCTCCAGCTTGCGGAGCGCGCCGGCGAGGGCGAGCGGGTCGCCGGTGAGCTGGGCGCCCGAGGCGTCCGCCTCGTACTCTCTGGAACGGCTGATCGCCAGTTGGATGAGGGTGGCGGCGAGCGGCCCCAGGATCATGATCAACAGCATGCCGAGCAGGCCGGGGCCGTCGTCGTCGTCCGAACGGCCGACCGGGATCAGCCAGGCGAAGTTCACCAGGAACATGATCACCGAGGCGAGTGCGCCGGCGACCGACGAGATGAGGATGTCGCGGTTGTAGACATGGCTCAGCTCGTGGCCGATGACACCGCGCAGCTCGCGCTCGTCCAGGAGGCGCAGGATGCCCTCGGTGCAGCACACGGCCGCGTTGCGCGGGTTGCGGCCCGTCGCGAACGCGTTGGGCGCCTCCGTCGGGGAGATGTACAGCCGGGGCATGGGCTGGCGGGCCTGCGTGGACAGTTCACGGACCATCCGGTACAGCCCCGGGGCCTCGAACTCGCTCACCGGGCGGGCGCGCATCGCCCGCAGGGCCAGCTTGTCGCTGTTCCAGTAGGCGTACGCGTTCGTGCCGAGCGCGATCAGGACCGCGACGATCAGCCCCGTCCGGCCGAAGAAGCTGCCGATGACGATGATGAGCGCGGACAGACCCCCGAGGAGTACTGCGGTCCTGAGCCCGTTGTGCCGGCGGTGCACGGTACGCCCTCCAAGTCGTGCGGCAGGGGAACCCTTTGGTCCAGTGGACCCTTCCGCTCTGGTCAACGCCACGCGGCCGCCGCGAGTTCCCCGCCGTCCACGGCGGCGCGCGTCGGCCGTACGGGTGACGTGCCCTTATGCCGTCCACGCGCGCGTGGAGGGTGATCAGAACAGGCCGTTGGCCGCGAAGCGCAGGACCAGTTGGGGTGCCCCGGAGAGGGCCACACCGAGGACGCCGGTGAGGGCGAGGGCGGCCGTCAGGGGCACGGGCACGCGATGCCGCGCGGCCTCGCCCTCGGGCGCGCGAAACAGCAGTGCCGTCCACTGGAGGTAGTAGAAGAGGGCAATCACGACGTTCACGGCCATGACGACGGCGAGCCAGCCGAGGCCGGCGTCGACGGCCGCCGCGAACACGGTGACCTTGGCGAAGAGCCCGATGACGCCGGGCGGCAGTCCGGCCAGGCACAGCAGGAAGAACGCCATCAGGAGGCCGGTCAGCGGGTTCGACGCGTACAGGCCGCGGTAGTCGCTCACCCGGTTCAGCGACCTCGTACGGCCCACCAGCGCGGCTACCGCGAAGGCGCCGAGGTTCACGACGGCGTACATGAGCGCGTAGGCGACGGTGGAGCCGATCGCCTTCTGGGCGTCCTCGGCGTACCCGGCGGCGGCGATCGGCACCAGCAGGTAGCCGGCCTGTCCGACGGAGGACCAGGCGAGCAGCCGTACGGCGCTGTACGCGCGCGTGGCTTTCTGGCGCAGCGCGCCGACGTTGCCGACGGTCATGGTGAGGGCGGCCAGCCAGGCGAGTGCCGGTCCCCAGACGTCGGCGTACGAGGGGAAGGCGACGACGGTGACGAGGATCAGCCCGGAGAAGCCGACCGCCTTGCCGACGACCGACAGGTAGGCGGCGATGGGCAGGGGGGCTCCCACGTAGGTGTCGGGCACCCAGAAGTGGAAGGGGACGGCGGCCGTCTTGAAGGCGAAGCCGACCAGGGTGAGGACGACGCCGGTCTGGGCGAGGGTGTGGAGTTGCCCGTCGACGTGCTGGATGCGCTGGGCCACCTGGGTGAGGTAGAGCGTGCCGGTGGAGGCGTAGACGAAGCTGACGCCCATGAGACTGACCGCGGTGGCGGTGACCGAGGACAGGAAGAACTTCAGGGCGGCCTCGGACGACCGCTTGTCGCCGTGCCGGATGCCGACGAGGGCGAACGCGGGCAGTGAGGCGACCTCCAGGCCGACGATCAGGGTGGCCAGATCGCGGGAGGCGGGCAGCAGGGCGGCGCCGGCCGCGGAGGACAGCAGCAGGAACCAGAACTCGCCCGCGGGGACGCGCCGGCGCTCGTCGTCGACGTTCGTCACCGACAGCAGGGCCGCCAGCAGGGCGCCGCCGAGGACGAGGAACTGGATGACGAGGGTGAAGTGGTCGGCGGTGTAGCTGCACGCGCGCACGTGGCCGGGCACGCAGAAGGTGCTGCGGTGGCCGTCCAGCAGCGGCAGGAGCGTCAGCGCGGCGGCGGCCAGGCCCGCGACAGACACCCAGCCGAGGACGGCCTTGCGCGCCTCGGGGACGAAGAGGTCGGCGACGAGCACGCCGATCGCGACGACGGCCGTGAGGGTGGGCGGGGCGATCGCGAGCCAGTCGACGGACTGCACCGCGGACGCGGCCAGCGGCTGGGCCAGGGCGCTCATCGGGTGCCTCCTGCGAGGAGCTGCTGGACGGCCGGGTCGGTCAGGCCGAGCAGGGCCTTGGGCCACAGTCCGGCGAGAACGGTGAGGGTGACGAGCGGGGTCCAGGCCGCGAACTCGTACCCGTGGACGTCGGCGAGCTTCGGGGTCTGCTGTTCCACGGAGCCCATGCAGACGCGGCGCACCACGACCAGCATGTACGCGGCCGTCAGCAGGGTGCCGAAGGCGCCGATGGACATGAAGGTGAGGAAGGCGGGCCGGCTGAGGCCGGCGGCGGGCTGGAACGCGCCGAACAGGGAGAGCATCTCGCCCCAGAACCCGGCGAGTCCGGGCAGCCCGAGGGAGGCGACGGCGGCGAAGGCGAGCAGTCCGCCGAGCCGTGGCGCCTTGCCGTAGAGGGCGGCGCCGGTCTCCTCCGCGAGGGTGTCGAGGTCGGTGGTGCCGGTACGGTCCTTCAGGCCGCCGACCAGGAAGAAGAGCAGGCCGGTGATGAGGCCGTGGGCGATGTTGGCGAACAGGGCGCCGTTGACGCCGGTCGGGGTCATGGTGGCGATGCCGAGCAGGACGAAGCCCATGTGGCCGACGGAGGAGTAGGCGATCAGCCGCTTGAGGTCGCCCTTCGCGCCCCGTTTGGCGAGGGCCAGGCAGGCCAGGGACCCGTAGATGATCCCGACGACGGCGAAGGCGGCGAGGTACGGCGCGAAGGTGCGCAGACCGTCCGGGGCGACCGGCAGCAGGATCCGGACGAACCCGTACGTGCCCATCTTCAGCAGGACGCCGGCGAGCAGGACCGAGCCGACGGTCGGCGCGGAGGTGTGGGCGTCGGGCAGCCAGCTGTGCAGCGGCCACATCGGCGTCTTGACGGCGAGCCCGATCCCGATCGCCAGAACGGCGATGACCTGCACGGATGTACTCAGTGACCGGCCGTTGTCAGTGGCGAGTGCCACCATGTCGAACGTGCCCGCCTTGATTCCGATGAGGAGCAGGCCGAGCAGCATGACGACGGAGCCGAGCAGGGTGAAGAGGATGAACTTCCACGCGGCCCGGGTCCGTCCCTCGCCGCCCCAGCGGGCGATGAGGAAGTACATCGGGATGAGCACCATCTCGAACGCGAGGAAGAACAGCAGCAGGTCGAGGACGGCGAAGGTCGCGAGGGTGCCGGACTCCAGGAGCAGCAGCAGTGCCACGAACGCCTTCGGGGTCGGGCCCGACGGCGTCTTGAAGTAGGAGTACAGCGCGCAGAGGAAGGTCAGCAGCGCGGTCAGGACCAGGAGGGGGAGCGAGATGCCGTCGATGCCGAGGTGGATCCGCACGTCGAGCGCGGGGATCCAGCTGATGTCGGTGGTGGCCTGCATCGTCGACGGGTGGTCGTGGTCGAAGCCGACCGCGAGGACGATCGCGGCGGCGAGGACGACCCCGGTCACGGTCACGCCGTGGCGGAGTACGGCCTGGTCGGGCGACTTCCCCTTCAGCCCGGGCGGGGCCGGCAACAGAGCGGCGGCGGCGCCGAGGAGCGGGCCGACGACGACGAACGCCAGAAGGACCTGCATCACGGACTCGTTGATATCGATCACGCCTGCTCACGCTCCCGTGGCGACGAGGAGGACGGCGACCGTCAGGACGACGGTGCCGGCGAGCAGCGCGCTCACATAGGTCTGCACATTGCCGGTCTGCGCGCGCCGGACGCCGGCCCCGAGCAGCCGGGGCAGGGCGGCTGCGCCGCGTACGTAGGTCTCGACGACCTCGCGGTCCAGGAAGCGGACGAGGTCGGCGCCGGCCCGGACCGGGCGGACGAACAGCGCCGTGTACACGGCGTCCAGGTGGAAGCCGGCGGCCGCGTGCCGGTGCAGCGGCCCGAGCAGCAGCCGTCCGGGGTCCGCCGGGTCGGGCGCGTAGGCGATGTCGCCGTACGCGGGTTCGTGGCTGGCGATGGCCTCCGCCTCGACCAGTCCGGCGTCGCCCTCCGGGTGGGCGGCGACGGCACCGAGGGGGACGCGGGCGGCGAGCGCGGTGGTGCGCTGCCAGGCGCCGTAGGTGACGAGTCCGCCGACGACGGCGAGGCCGGTTCCCAGGATGGAGGTGGTGAGGGCCGGGGTCAGGTCACGGCCGTCGAACCAGCCGGGCAGCGAGCGGTAGGCGAGCCCGCCGAAGGCGAGGGAGGGCACGGCGAGCACCCACAGGACGACGGTCATGGTCAGGGGCTGGCGTCCGTGGTCGGGGGCGTCGGCACCCCGGCCGCGGAAGGCCAGCAGCCACAGCCGGGTGGCGTAGGCGGCGGTCAGCAGGGCGGTGAGCAGCCCGGCGACGAGGACGATCCAGCCGGCGGCGCCGGGCGCGTGATCGGTGTGGCCGTGGGCGGCCCGTTCGGCGGCCCCGAGGACGGACTCCTTGGAGAAGAAGCCGCTGAACGGCGGGATCGCGGCGAGCGCGAGCAGCGCCACGGTCATCGTCCAGTAGGCGTCCGGGACACGGTCGGCGAGGCCGCGCATCCGGGACATGGCGGCCAGCGAGTTGGTGCCGGCGGCGTGGATGACGACGCCGGCCGCGAGGAACAGCAGCGCCTTGAAGGCGCCGTGGGACAGGAGGTGGAAGACGGCGGCACCGCGGTCGCCGACGGCGAGGGCGCCGGTCATGTAGCCGAGCTGACCGATCGTCGAGTAGGCCAGGACGCGTTTGATGTCGTCCTGGGCGAGCGCGGCGATCGCCGACCCGGTCATGGTGACGGCGGCCATGACGGCGAGGACCAGCATCGCGGCCGCGGAGGCCTCGAAGACGGGGAGGAGACGGGCGATGAAGTAGACACCGGCGGCCACCATCGTCGCGGCGTGGATCAGCGCCGACACCGGGGTGGGGCCGGCCATCGCGTCGGGGAGCCAGGTGTGCAGCGGGAACTGCGCCGACTTGCCCGCGACGCCGGCGAGCAGCAGCAGGGCGATCACGGTCGGGTGGTGCAGACCGCCGCTCGTGACGGCGCCGAGCACCCGGGTGATGCGGAACGACCCGGCGTCGGCGGCGAGCGCGAACAGGCCGATCAGGAACGGGACGTCGCCGAGCTTGGTGACGAGGAAGGCCTTCAAGGAGGCGGCGCGGGCCTCGGGGGTCTCCCAGTAGTGGCCGACCAGGAAGTAGGAGCAGATGCCCATGACCTCCCAGCCGACCAGCAGCACCATCAGGTCGCCCGAGTAGACGACGACGAGCATCGCGGAGGTGAACAGGGAGACGAGAGCGGCGTAGGAGGGGTAGCGCGGGTCGTCGCGCAGGTAGCCGGTGGAGTAGATCTGCACGCAGCTCGCGACGAACGCGACGAGGACGGCGACGAGCGCGGCGAAGCCGTCGATGTGCAGGGCCAGTTCGATGGGCACCGACCCGGTGGGCGTCAGCTCGGTGTGCGCGTCGAGGGCCCGGCCGCCGCCCTGGCGTACGGCGACGAGAGCGGCCAGCGCCAGCGCGGCCAGGGGCGGAAGCACGGCGAGAGGGCGGACGAAACCGGGCGCGGTCCGGCCCAGCAGCAGTCCGCCGGCCGCGCCGAGGAACGGCAGGAGGGGGACGAGCATGGCGAGGGTGGTCGTGGTCACGCGGTGGCCTCAGCCTTCTCGGCCGCGGGGCTGTCGCCGTCGGGGCCCTCGGGCGTGGGGCCTTCGGCGGTGTCGCGGAGCTTGTCGATGTGGGAGGTGCCGCGGTTGCGGTGAACGGCGAGGACGATCGCCAGGCCGATGCCGATCTCGGCGGCGGCGATGGCGATGGTGAACAGGGTCAGTGCCTGGCCGGAGTGCAGGGTGTCCTCGGCGGCCCGGCTGAGCCAGACGTCGAAGGCGACCAGGTTGAGGTTGACGGCGTTGAGCATCAGCTCGACCGACATCAGGACCAGGATCGCGTTGCGGCGGGCGAGGACGCCGTACAGGCCGGTGCAGAACAGGAGGGCGGAGAGCACGGCGGGATAGGCGAGGTGCATCAGCGGGCACCTTCCTGCTCGGCCTGGTCGGTCTCACTCGTCCGGGTGATCCGGGAGGCATCCGGGGACGAAGGGGAACTTGCGGAGGCGGCCCGGGAGTTCTCGGATCGTGGCGGTTGCTCCGCCTTCGCCTTGCGGGACAGGACGATCGCGCCGACCAGTGCCGCGAGGAGGAGGACGGACAGCGCCTCGAAGGGCAGGACCCAGTTCTGGAACAGGCTCTCGCCGGTGACGTGGGTGGTGCCGGCGGGCGGCCCGTCCAGGTCGATCCAGGTGGTGCGGAAGGCGTCGGCGACCACCCAGACCAGGCACCCCGCGGCGGCCACGGCGACGGTCAGGGCGGCCCAGCGGTTGCCGGAGTCGGCATCCGGTGAGCGTCCGATGGGGGCCCTGGTGAGCATCAGACCGAACAGAAGGAGGACGACGACGGCACCGACATAGATGAGGACCTGCACCCAGGCGATGAACTCGGCGGTGAGCAGGAGGTATTCGACGGCGAGGCCACCGAGGGCGACGATCAGCCACAGGGCGGCGTGGACCAGTTGCCGGGTGGTGACGGTGACCAGCGCGGCGCCGAAGGTGACCAGCCCGACGAGGAGGAACGCGACCTCGACACCGGTCGGGGACAGGAAGCCGTGACCGCCGCTTCCGGCCGCGGTGGTCGTGGCGTGGGCTGCGGTGGTCGTGGCACGGGCCGCGGAGGCAGCGGCGGCTGCGGCGAGGCTCACGAGTCTCCCTCCTGTGGTTCGGCCTGGGCGGCGGCCAGTTTCTCGGCGGTCTTGCGGGCGGCGGCGATCTCCTTCGGCTCCTCCGCACCGGCGTCGAGCGCGGGCGGCGCCGGAACGGTCCACATCCACTCGCGGAGCTTGTCCCGCTCGTGAGTGAGTTCGCGGATGTCGGTCTCGGCGTACTCGAACTCCGGGGACCAGAACAGGGCGTCGAAAGGACACACCTCGATGCAGATACCGCAGTACATGCACAGGGAGAAGTCGATGGCGAACCGGTCGAGGACGTTGCGGCTGCGCTCACGGCCACCGGGTACCGCGGCCGGCACCGTCTCCTTGTGGGAGTCGATGTAGATGCACCAGTCCGGGCACTCGCGGGCGCACAGCATGCAGACCGTGCAGTTCTCCTCGAACAGGCCGATCACGCCGCGGGTGCGGGGCGGGAGGTCGGGCAGGGCGTCCGGGTACTGCTCGGTGACGGTCTTCTTCGTCATCGTGCGCAGGGTGACGGCGAGGCCCTTGGCGAGGCCGGAGCCGGGGATGCGCGGCCGGGTGGGCGGGAGTCGCTCGGCCATCAGGAGATCACCACCTTCACGATGCCGGTGAGGGCGATCTGGGCGAGGGAGAGGGGGACGAGGAGGGTCCAGGAGAGCTTCTGCAACTGGTCCTCGCGCAGGCGGGGGTAGGTCACGCGGAGCCAGATGACGACGAAGGCGAGGATCGCGGTCTTCAGCAGGGTCCACAGCCAGCCCAGGCCGTCCGCGCCCCAGGGGCCGTGCCAGCCGCCGAGGAAGAGGACGGTGGTCAGGCCGCACAGGACGACGATGCCGGCGTACTCGGCGAGGAGGAACAGAGCGAAACGCAGACCGGTGTACTCGGTGTACGCGCCGAAGATGATCTCCGAGTCGGCGACGGGCATGTCGAAGGGGGGACGCTGCAGTTCGGCGAGGCCGGCCACGAAGAAGACGATCGCGCCCACGATCTGCCAGGGCAGCCACCACCAGTGGAAGGCGTGCAGGATGCCCGGGAGGGAGACGGTGCCGGCGGCCATGGCGACCGAGGCCGCGGTGAGCAGCATCGGGAGTTCGTAGGCGAGCAACTGGGCGGCCGTGCGCAGACCGCCGAGCAGGGAGAACTTGTTCGCGCTGGCCCAGCCGGCCATCAGCGAGCCGAGGACGCCGACGCCCATCACCGCGAGCACGAAGAACACGCCGGCGTCCACGACCTGGCCGACGGCGCCCTGGCCCGGACCGATCGGGATGGCGAGCAGGACGAGGAGGTACGGCAGCAGGGCCACGGCCGGGGCGAGCTGGAAGACACGGCGGTCGGCGCCCGCCGGGACCACGTCCTCCTTCTGCGCGAACTTCACGCCGTCCGCGACGAGCTGGGCCCAGCCGTGGAAGCCACCGGCGTACATCGGGCCGAGGCGGCCCTGCATGTGGGCCATCACCTTGTGCTCGGTCTGACCGACGATCAGGGGGAAGGTGAGGAAGACGACGAACACGACGAGGAGACGCAGGACGACGTCCAGAGCGTCGTTCACTGCGGGCCTCCTGCGGGGTCGTCGGGGGTACGGTCCGGGGATGGGGCCGGGGGCTGGTTCGGGGATTCCTCGGGCGGTTGCTCGGGGCGTGGCCCTGGGGACTGCTCCGGTTCCGGTTCCGGAGCCCCGTCGGTCTCCGGCTGCTCGTCGAACGCCGGGCGGGCGTGGTGCCAGGGGGCGTCCGAGCTGCGGGGGGAGGTACCACGGCGGGCAGGGCGGGCCGCATCGTCCGAGTCCGCCGGTTCAGATGGTGCGGCCGGTTCAGATGGTGCGGCCGGTTCGGTCGCTTCCGTCGGCTGGGGGCGCTGGGAGGCCGAGCCCTCCGAGGCGGTGCGGGCGCGGCGCGGCGGGCGTACCGGTGCCGGGGCGGGCTCATGGGCCACCGAAGCCTCCGCGGCCGGACCTTCCGGGGCCGCGGCCTGCGCGGCGTCGCCCTCGGCCGCGGTCTGCTTCCGCACCGCCGCGTCCTCGGCCGGCGCGGCGGCCTGGCTCACCGAGCCCTCGCTCGTGCTCCGCGTCCGGCGCGGCCTCGCGCCGGCACCGGAGCCGGCTCCTGAGCCCGCACCGGCAGCGGCAGCGGCACCGCCACCCGTGCCCGCGCCCGTGAGCCCTGCGGTCCCCGCCGTCGACGCGGTCCCGGGCGTTTCCGGCTCCGTGGAACGGGGCCGGCCGGTCGAGCCCTCCGCCGCCGTGCGGGTGCGGCGCGCCGGGCGTTCGCCGGTCGCGCGGGAGGGGCGGTCTCCTGCCGTGCGGGCCGCCGCGCCGCGGGCGGGGCGGGGCGGGGCCGGTGGGAGCTGGCCCTTCAGGGGGCCCCACTCGTTCGGGTCGGGGACGCCGGGGGGCAGCATCTGGCGGCGCTTGGGCCCCGCGTGGTCGGACTCCCCCGGCTCCTTGGCGCCGGGCCAGGCCTTGGCGACCCGGGCCGCGAGGACGAAGTCCTTGCGCAGGGGGTGGCCCTCGAAGTTCTCCGGGAGCAGGAGGTGGTCCAGGGCCGGGTGACCGTCGAAGGTGATGCCGAACATCTCGTGGGTCTCACGCTCGTGCCAGGCGGCGCCCGCGTAGACGCCGACGGCGGAGGGCAGGGTGGGCGCCTCGTGCGGGACCGTCGTCCGGACGAGCAGGCGGCGGACGGGGTGCAGGGCGGCGACGTGCGCGGAGACGCGGAAGCCCACGCCCGGTTCGTCGACGGCGCTCAGCCAGTCGAAGTAGGTGCAGGACAGGGTCGTACGGGCCGTGTCCAGGGCAGTGAGCCAGGTGGACGGGGGGACGTCGACGGTCAGGACCTCGTACGACTCCTCGGCCGTGGCGTCCGCGCCGAACAGTTCCTCGGCGGGGGCGGGCAGCCAGCCGACCGTGCTCATGGCGTCTCTCCCTCGGCGGGGGCCGGGGGCCGGACCAGGCCGCTCTGGAGGGCGGCGGCGGACGGGCGGGCGGACCCGGTGCCGTAGCGCTCGCCGAGGGACTCGCGGGCGATCTTCTCCTGGAGCTTGAGGATGCCCTGGAGCAGCGCCTCGGGCCGGGGCGGGCAGCCGGGGACGTACACGTCGACCGGGATGATCTGGTCGACGCCCTTGGTCACCGAGTACGAGTCCCAGTACGGTCCGCCGCAGTTGGAGCAGGCGCCGAAGGAGATGACGTACTTCGGCTCGGGCATCTGCTCGTACAGGCGCTTCACGGCCGGGGCCATCTTGTCCGTGACCGTGCCCGACACCACCATCAGGTCGGCCTGGCGGGGTCCGGGAGCGAACGGGATGACGCCGAGACGGATGAAGTCGTGGCGGGCCATCGACGCGGCGATGAACTCGATGGCGCAGCAGGCGAGGCCGAAGTTGAAGACCCAGAGGGAGTAGCGGCGGCCCCAGTTGAGGACCACCTTCATCGGCTCGGGTGCCAGCCGGGCCAGCGCCCCGAGCCGCTTGGGTTCGGGCAGCAGAACGGGGGGCTCGGCGGCGGGCGGAGTCGAGGAGGCGTTCACGTCCATGCCAGGACTCCCTTCTTGTACGCGTAGAGGAGGCCCACGGCGAGGAAGCCGAGGAAGACGAACATCTCCACGAGGGTCGTCGCGCCGTAGCCGGGGGCGGCGAAGACCGTCGCCCAGGGGAACAGGAAGACGGAGTCGACGGCGAAGATGACGTAAAGGAAGGCGTAGACGTAGTAGCGGACCTGGGTGTGGGCCCAGCCCTCGCCCACGGGGTCGACGCCGCACTCGTAGGTGAGGAGTTTCTCCGGGGTGGGCACCACGGGCCGCAGCAGCCGGCCGGCACCGAACGCGACCGCCACGAAGAGCACGCCGACCAGGGCGAGCAGTCCCACCACCGAGTAGGACCGGAAATACCCGGCCGCGATGTCCGCGGCGGCGACCGTCGGGCCCCCCAACGTCTCCCGCACCGTCCGTCCCTCGCTCCCTGACCTGGTGACCTTGGTGAACTCATGGATCCCGGATGATCCGAGGATCCGTACGCAGGGGAGTCTAGGCCCCGATAAAGAGAGGGTAAGCAGCCTGTCACGCCGTGAGACGCGGGCCCCCCGGGGGGTGGGGTTTTCCCCCGGCGTACCGGGGCGGGGAACCGCATGGCGCGAGGGGTGCCCGGCACGGCAGGCTGACCGGTATGACCGCTCCCATTCCCGCCGCCGACCGGGCCGACGGCCACGACAGGTTCGGCGGCCTCGACCGGGCCGAGGGCCACCACGGGGCCGGCGGCTCCGACCGGCTGCCGCCGGCCCGGTTCGCCTACCCCGCGCAGACCTGGAAGGAGATCGCGCATCTCCTGCTGAACCTCCCGGTGGCCGTGTTCGGCTTCGTCTACGTGGTCACGGTGCTGTTCACCAGTGCCGCGCTCACCATCACCGTCATCGGACTCCCGATGCTCGCGGCCTGTCTGCTCGGCGCCCGGCAGCTGGGAAAGCTGGAGCGGACGCGGGCCCGGGCGCTGCTCGGGGTGCGGGTCGACGAGCCGTCGCCACTGCCCATCTCCAAGGGGCGCGGCGGTCCGGTGCAGCGGCTGTGGATGGCGTTGAAGGACCCCGTGGGCTGGCGGACGCTGCTGTACGACTTCATCCGGCTGCCGTGGGGCATCCTCACGTTCTGCGTCGCGCTGACTTCGCTGTTCGTGCTGTGGCCGGTGCTGCCGTTCCTGGCGCGGGGGCTGACCAACGTGGACCGGGCGATGGTGCGGGGCCTGCTGTCGCCGTCGGACGAGCTGGAACGCCGTATCGCCGAACTGGAGTCGGACCGGGGGGTCGTGGTCGACACGGCCGCCGCCGATCTCCGCCGTATCGAGCGGGACCTGCACGACGGCGCGCAGGCCCGGCTCGTCAACCTCGCGATGGGGCTCGGTCTGGCCAAGGAGAAACTGCTGGAGGACCCCGACGCCGCCGCGGCGATGGTGGAGGAGGCGCACGGCGAGGTGAAGCTGGCGCTCCAGGAGCTGCGTGACCTGGCCCGCGGCATCCACCCGGCCGTCCTCACCGACCGGGGCCTGGACGCGGCCCTGTCCTCGGTGGCCTCCCGCTGCACGGTCCCGGTGAAGGTGACCGCCGACCTGCCGACCCGGCCGGCGCCGGCCATCGAGGGCATCGCCTACTTCACCGTCTCCGAGCTGCTGCAGAACATCAGCAAGCACAGCGGCGCCCGGAGCGCCTCGGTCGACGTGTGGCGGGCGGAGCAGCGCCTCCTCATCCAGGTCCAGGACGACGGCCGGGGCGGGGCCCGGCTCGACGGCGGCAGCGGCATACGGGGCCTCGCGGACCGACTGGGCGCCGTGGACGGCCTGTTCGTCGTCGACTCCCCGCCCGGCGGCCCGACGGTGGTGACGGCGGAACTCCCCTGGCGGGACCGCACGGAATAGCGGCACGCCCCCGCAGGCGCCCGCGCGCCCACACCGGGCCACCGCGCATTCCCGCGCCACGTCACCGCGCGCCCCGCACACCGGGCCACCACATCCGCGCCCCGGGCCACCACGCGCCCTCGCCCAGGGCCGCCACGCGCCCCAGCGCCCGCCCACGGCGCGCCCCGCACCGATCCGCGCCGCACGCCCCGCCCCGCATCACCACACATCCCCCACCGGACCGGCCGGCGCCCCCCAAGGTGGGGAAAACCCCCCGCCCGAGACGCCGACGGACTCCATGGCTCGCGGGGCCGCGGTGCGGGAGCGTGGAGGTACGGCAGGAAAACGCCGCCAGGACGAGGAGAGACGGGACTCCACCGATGACCACGGAGTATGGGCACCACGGACAGTACGGCCCCTACGGGCAGCGGCGCGGGCAGGCCGGCACCGAGCGCCGCCACCGCATCCCCGCCCCCCTGCGCGCGCCCTTCGAGGGCCGCACCTGGCGCGAGCTGGGCCATGTGCTGCTGGGCTTCCCGGTCGCGATCGTGATGTTCGTGTGGTCGGTGACCATGGTCTCGCTCGGCGCGGGCCTGCTGGTGACCTTCCTCGGCATCCCGGTGCTGGCCGCCGCGCTCGTGGGCTGCCGGGGCTTCGGGGTGCTGGAGCGGGCGCGGGCACGGGCCCTGCTGGACCTGGAGGTGGCCGACCCGGAGCCGCTGCGGGCGCGCAAGCCCGGGGCGCTCGCCTGGATGGGTGCGGTCCTCAAGAGCGGCACCTCCTGGCGGCACCTGCTGTACACGCTGCTGCACTTCCCGTGGGCGGTGTTCTCGTTCACGGTGACGGTGGCGTTCTGGACGTACGGCTGGGCCGCGCTGACGTATCCGCTGTGGTTCTGGGTGTTCCCGGCGTACGCGGGCCAGGGCGGCATCCAGCTGTACGGCGACGCGCACCACAGCGTCTATCTCGACAACCCGTTCGAGATCACCCTGACCGCGCTGGTCGGGCTGCTGTTCACGCTGGCCACGCCGTGGATCGTGCGGGCGCTGACGACGGTGGACCGGCTGCTGGTGCGCGGTCTGCTCGGTCCGACCCGGCTGTCGGCGCGGGTGGTGGAGCTGGAGTCGGACCGCGGGGTCGTGGTGGACGCGGCCGCCGCCGACCTGCGCCGTATCGAGCGCGATCTGCACGACGGCGCGCAGGCCCGCCTGGTGGGCCTGGCCATGGACCTCGGTCTGGCCAAGGAGAAGCTGCGGGAGGACCCGAAGGCCGCGGCCCGCATGGTCGACGAGGCGCACGGCGAGGTGAAGACGGCGTTGCAGGAGCTGCGGGATTTGGCCCGGGGCATCCACCCGGCGGTGCTGACCGACCGCGGTCTGGACGCGGCCCTGTCCTCCGTGGCGTCCCGCTGCACGGTGCCGGTCAGGGTGGAGGTCGATCTGCCGGCCCGGCCGGCGCCGGCCATCGAGGGGATCGCCTACTTCACCGTCTCCGAGCTGCTCCAGAACATCAGCAAGCACAGCGGCGCCCGGTCGGCCTCGGTGGACGTGTGGCGCTTCGAGGACCGGCTGATGCTCCAGGTCACCGACGACGGCGTGGGCGGCGCGAACCCCGCCGGGGGCTCGGGCCTCGCCGGACTGGCCGGACGCCTGACCGCGGTGGACGGGATCCTCGTGGTGGACTCCCCGGCCGGCGGCCCCACCCGCGTCACCGCCGAACTCCCCTGGCGCGGCTGAACACCCGCGAGGGCGCCCGGGGAACCGGGCCCCCGCCCGCACCGAGTTCCTCACACCCCACGCGCCCGCGTGCGACGGCACCCCGAATGCTGGAATGCTGGACCACGTGACGGACGTACACAGGACGTACGCCGTTCGGGCACCGGGAAGACCGGGCAGGCTGTGGGGGGCCGAAGATCGTGGAGGACAGGGTGCGGGTGGTCATCGCCGAGGATTCGGTGCTGCTCAGGGAGGGCCTGACCCGGTTGCTGACCGACCGCGGGCACGACGTGGTGGCCGGTGTCGGGGACGCGGAGGCGCTGGTCAAGACGATCGCCGACCTGGACGCGCAGGGCGCGCTGCCCGACGTGGTGGTGGCGGACGTGCGGATGCCGCCGACGCACACCGACGAGGGCGTGCGGGCCGCCGTACGGCTGCGCAAGAGCCACCCGGGGCTGGGCGTGCTGGTGCTGTCGCAGTACGTGGAGGAGCGCTACGCCACGGAACTGCTGGCCGGCTCCAGCCGGGGTGTGGGCTATCTACTGAAGGACCGGGTCGCCGAGGTGCACGAGTTCGTGGACGCGGTGGTGCGGGTGGCCGAGGGCGGTACGGCGCTGGACCCGGAGGTCGTCGCCCAGCTGCTCGGGCGCAGCCGTAAGCAGCACGTGCTGACGGGGCTCACCCCTCGGGAGCGCGAGGTGCTGGGGCTGATGGCGGAGGGGCGGACGAACTCGGCGATCGCCCGGCAGCTGGTGGTCAGCGACGGGGCGGTGGAGAAGCACGTCAGCAACATCTTCCTGAAGCTGGGCCTGGCCCCGAGCGACGGCGACCACCGGCGGGTTCTGGCCGTGCTGACCTATCTGAACTCCTGAGCGGCTGACATTGTGTCAGCACGGTGTCAGGTCCGCCCGCTTCCGTGGAGTCCTCAGAACGTGATTCCGGGCCGCGGAGCGGGTGCACGGCGAGAACCGGACAACACGCGGCGAGCGTCTTCGAGCAAAGCTCCGGGGGGTCGGGAAATCATGAGCAGGCAGGGCGACAGACCGTCTCACCCAGCCGTCCATCATGCGGATGGTCCCGGGAAGGCGACCCTTACCGACGTAGGGTTGATCCTGGGACGGTCCGTGGGACGACCACGCCCGGACAGCCGCCTCGAAGGAGGTCCAGTTCAGTGACCAGCCAGGTCAGCAGCCCAGAGGAGCAGACCGACCAAGCAGTCGTCTCAGAGCAGCGCGCACCGGGTGGAGCGAAGGACGTGCGGCGCCTGGACCGGGTGATCATCCGGTTCGCGGGGGACTCGGGCGACGGTATGCAGCTCACCGGTAACCGGTTCACCTCGGAGACCGCGTCGTTCGGCAACGACCTCTCCACCCTGCCGAACTTCCCCGCCGAGATCCGCGCCCCCGCCGGCACCCTCCCCGGCGTCTCCAGCTTCCAGCTCCACTTCGCCGACCACGACATCCTCACCCCGGGCGACGCGCCGAACGTGCTGGTCGCGATGAACCCGGCCGCCCTGAAGGCCAACATCGGCGATCTGCCGCGCGGCGCCGAGATCATCGTCAACACGGACGAGTTCACCAAGCGGGCCCTGCAGAAGGTCGGCTACGACGCCTCCCCGCTGGACGACGGCTCGCTCGACGGCTACCACCTGCACCCGGTGCCGCTGACGACGCTCACGGTGGGGGCGCTGAAGGAGTTCGACCTCTCCCGCAAGGAGGCCGAGCGCAGCAAGAACATGTTCGCGCTGGGCCTGTTGAGCTGGATGTACCACCGGCCGACGGAGGGCACCGAGAGGTTCCTGAAGACGAAGTTCGCGAAGAAGCCCGAGATCATGGCGGCGAACATCGCCGCGTTCCGCGCGGGCTGGAACTTCGGCGAGACGACGGAGGACTTCGCGGTCTCCTACGAGGTCGCCCCGGCCGCGCAGGCCTTCCCGGTCGGCACCTACCGGAACATCTCCGGGAACCTGGCACTGGCCTACGGCCTGATCACCGCGTCCCGGCAGGCCGATCTGCCGCTGTTCCTCGGGTCGTACCCGATCACCCCGGCCTCGGACATCCTGCACGAGCTGAGCCGGCACAAGAACTTCGGCGTGCGGACCTTCCAGGCGGAGGACGAGATCGCGGGCATCGGCGCGGCGCTGGGCGCGGCGTTCGGCGGTTCGCTGGCGGTGACGACGACGTCCGGTCCCGGTGTCGCGCTCAAGAGCGAGACGATCGGCCTGGCGGTCTCTCTGGAGCTGCCGCTGCTCGTCGTCGACATCCAGCGCGGCGGCCCCTCCACCGGTCTGCCGACCAAGACGGAGCAGGCCGACCTGCTGCAGGCGATGTACGGCCGCAACGGCGAGGCGCCGGTCCCGGTGGTCGCGCCGAAGACGCCGGCCGACTGCTTCGAGGCGGCCCTGGAGGCCGCCCGGATCGCGCTGACGTACCGGACGCCGGTCTTCCTGCTCTCCGACGGCTACCTGGCCAACGGCTCCGAGCCGTGGCGGATCCCGGACCTGGAGGAACTGCCCGACCTGCGCGTGCAGTTCGCGTCCGGCCCCAACCACACACTCGACGACGGCACCGAGGTCTTCTGGCCGTACAAACGGGACCCGCAGACCCTCGCCCGCCCCTGGGCGGTGCCGGGCACGCCGGGCCTGGAGCACCGCATCGGCGGCATCGAGAAGCAGGACGGCACGGGCAACATCTCCTACGACCCGGCCAACCACGACTTCATGGTCCGCACCCGCCAGGCCAAGGTGGACGGCATCACCGTCCCCGACATCGAGGTCGACGACCCGGACGGGGCGCGCGTCCTGGTCCTGGGCTGGGGTTCGACGTACGGACCGATCACGGCGGCGGTACGGCGGCTGCGCGCGGCCGGCGACTCGGTCGCGCAGGCACACCTGCGCCACCTCAACCCGTTCCCGCGGAACCTGGGTGAGGTTCTGGCGCGGTACGACAGGGTCGTGATCCCCGAGATGAACCTCGGGCAGCTCGCCACACTGATCCGGGCGAAGTACCTGGTCGACGCCCACTCGTACAACCAGGTCAACGGCATGCCGTTCAAGGCGGAACAGCTCGCCTCGGCGCTGAAGGAGGCCATCGATGACTGACGCCACGAACGGGCTGCTGCAGCTGGTCCCCAAGGCCGAGGCCAAGCAGTCGATGAAGGACTTCAAGTCCGACCAGGAGGTCCGCTGGTGCCCGGGCTGCGGTGACTACGCGATCCTGGCCGCCGTCCAGGGCTTCATGCCGCAGCTGGGCCTGGCGAAGGAGAACATCGTCTTCGTCTCCGGCATCGGCTGCTCCTCCCGCTTCCCGTACTACATGAACACCTACGGGATGCACTCCATCCACGGCCGTGCCCCGGCCATCGCTACGGGCCTGGCCACGAGCCGGCGGGACCTGAGCGTGTGGGTGGTCACCGGTGACGGCGACGCCCTCTCCATCGGCGGCAACCACCTGATCCACGCCCTGCGGCGCAACGTCAACCTGAAGATCCTGCTGTTCAACAACCGGATCTACGGCCTGACCAAGGGCCAGTACAGCCCGACCTCGGAACTCGGCAAGATCACCAAGTCGACGCCGATGGGCTCTCTGGACGCGCCGTTCAACCCGGTGTCCCTGGCACTCGGCGCGGACGCGTCCTTCGTCGCCCGCACGATCGACTCCGACCGCAAGCACCTGACCGAGACGCTGCGCGCGGCGGCCGACCACCCCGGCACCGCGCTGATCGAGATCTACCAGAACTGCAACATCTTCAACGACGGTGCCTTCGACGCGCTCAAGGACAAGCAGCAGGCCGAGGAGGCGCTGATCCGGCTGGAGCACGGGCAGCCGATCCGGTTCGGCGCCGAGGGCTCCCGGGGCGTCGTACGGGACGCGGCCACCGGCGACCTGCGGATCGTCGACGTGACCCCGCAGAACGAGGCGGACCTGCTGGTGCACGACGCGCATGCCGCGTCGCCCACCACCGCCTTCGCACTGTCCCGGCTCGCCGACCCGGACACCCTGCACCACACGCCGATCGGCGTCCTCCGTGACGTCGAACGGCCGGTCTACGACACGCTGATGTCCGACCAGCTGGACGCTGCCATCGAACAGCACGGCAAGGGCGACCTGGCGTCGCTGCTGGCCGGCGGCGACACGTGGACGGTCGTCGGCTGAGCGCCGTTCTTCATCGTAAACGTCCGCTTCACGAGGCCCGGGACTTCTCCTCCCGGGCCTCGTCGTATGTCTGCGTCCTGGCCTCCGGGGCCTCGTACGTGCGGGCCTTGGGCTCCCGGGCCTCGTCGTAGGCCAGGCGGGCCTTCTCGATGTCGGCCAGGTGGGCGTCGGTCCAGCGGGCGAGCGCGCGCACCTGTTCGGCGGCCTCGCGGCCGAGGGCGGTGAGGGAGTAGTCCACGCGGGGCGGGATGACCGGCTTGGCGTCCCGGTGGACCAGGCCGTCGCGCTCCAGGGTCTGCAGGGTCTGGGTCAGCATCTTCTCGCTGACGCTGCGCCCCCACCGGCCGACGGCCCGGCGCAGCTCGCTGAACCGGTACGGCCGGTCGAGCAGCTCGATCAGCACGAGCACGCCCCAGCGGCTGGTCAGGTGCTCCATGACGAGGCGTTGCGGGCACAGGCCCCCGCCCTCCACGCTCTGGTTACTTACCGGCATGCCAGTACCTTACTTCAAGGTGGGTACTTTCCTTTGGTTAGCGCCTCACCTATGGTTAGTGCCAGACGCACCCACAAGGAGACCGCACATCATGAGCATCGTCGTCACCGGAGCCACCGGACACCTCGGCCGCCACGTCGTCGAGCAGCTGCTGGAGAAGGTCCCGGCCGAGCAGATCACCGCCGTCGTACGGGACGAGAGCAGGGCCGCCGACTTCGCGGCCCGGGGAGTGCGGCTCGCCGTCGCCGACTACAACGCCCCCGAGACCTTCGTCGGCCTGTTCGCGGCCGCCGACAAGGTCCTGCTGATCTCGGGCAACGAGTTCGCCAAGGGGCGGGTCGCGCAGCACCGGGTCGTCATCGAGGCCGCCAAGGCGGCCGGTGTGGCGCTGCTGGCGTACACGAGCGCCCCGGGCACCCTGACGGCCGCACTCGCGGACGACCACCACGGCACCGAGGAGGCGCTGCTCGCGTCGGGGCTGCCGTACACGCTGCTGCGCAACGGCTGGTACCACGAGAACTACACCGAGAACCTGGCCCCGGTGCTGGCCCACGACACGGTCGTGGCGGCCGCCGGCGAGGGCCGGATCTCCACCGCCTCCCGCGCCGACTACGCCGCCGCCGCGGTCGCGGTACTGACCGGCGAGGGGCACGAGAACCAGACGTACGAGCTGGGCGGCGACGCGGCGTGGAGCTTCGCCGAGTACGCGGCCGAGCTGAGCCGGCAGACCGGCAGGGAGATCACGTACTCGCCCGTGACCGTCGACGCGCTGACGGGCATCCTGGCGGGCGCCGGGGTGCCCGAGGCGCTGGCCGCCGTCCTGGCCGGGGTCGACGCGTCCATCGAGAAGGGCGAGCTGGTCGTGTCCTCCGGTGACCTCTCCCGCCTGACCGGCCGCCCGACGACCCCGCTCACCGAGGCCGTCACCGCCGCGCTCAAGGGCTGACCCGTCCACCGGCTGAGCACGAACCCCTGCCTGTCATGACCGTATGCCGATACGGGCATGACAGGCAGGGGTCTCCGGCGTTACCGTCTCTCTCGCGTGCGTGTGTGAGGTGAGAAGGAGGGGCCCGTGGCCGGGACGACCAGGGGTGAGCAGCGGACAGGCATGCTGAACGGCATAGCCGCGTACGGCCTGTGGGGGCTGGTCCCCCTGTTCTGGCCGCTGCTGAAGCCCGCCGGCGCGACGGAGATCCTGGCCCACCGGATGGTGTGGTCCCTGGTCTTCGTGGCCGCCGCGCTGCTCTTCGTACGACGCTGGGCCTGGGCCGGGGAACTGCTGCGCCAACCCCGGCGGCTGGGACTCGTGGTGGTCGCCGCCGCGGTCATCACCGTGAACTGGGGCGTCTACATCTGGGCAGTGAACTCGGGTCACGTGGTCGAGGCGTCCCTCGGCTACTTCATCAACCCGCTGGTCACCATCGCCATGGGCGTCCTCCTGCTGAAGGAGCGGCTGCGGCCCGCGCAGTGGGCGGCGGTCGGCGTCGGCTTCGCCGCGGTCGTCGTCCTGGCCGTCGGCTACGGACGCCCGCCGTGGATCTCCCTCTGCCTCGCCTTCTCCTTCGCCACCTACGGCCTGGTCAAGAAGCGGGTCGGCCTCGGCGGCGTCGAGTCGCTGACCGCGGAGACCGCGGTCCAGTTCCTGCCCGCGCTCGGCTACCTGATCTGGCTCGGCGCGCACGGCGACGCCACCTTCGCGACCGAGGGCGCCGGACACGCCGCCCTGCTCGCCTCGACGGGTGTCGTCACGGCGCTGCCGCTGGTCTTCTTCGGCGCGGCGGCGATCCGCCTGCCGCTGTCCACCCTCGGACTGCTCCAGTACCTGGCGCCCGTCTTCCAGTTCCTGCTCGGCATCCTGTACTTCCACGAGGCCATGCCGCCCGAGCGCTGGGCCGGCTTCGCCCTGGTCTGGCTCGCCCTGACCCTGCTGACGTGGGACGCGCTGCGCACCGCCCGCCGCACGGCCCGCGCCCTCGCGACGGCGAGGGCGGCGGAGGCGGTGCTCGCTGCGGAGAGTACGGTCGCCGCAGCCGTTCCCGGTGCAGAGGCCGCCGTGGCGGACGGCGAGAGCGGGCTCGGCCTGGCGGACGAGGTCGGCGCGGGCTGAGTGCCGGTCCCGCTGTATGTGGTCTATATGTGGTCGGCATGACACAGACGCCCACCCCCGCCCCGCTGCACTTCAAGCTCGTCATCGACGCGGCCGACCCGCACACCCAGGCCGACTTCTGGGCGGCCGCCCTGCACTACGAGCCCGAGGACAACAGCGCGCTCGTCGAACGCCTGCTGGCCGCGGGCGCGCTGCCCGGCGCGGCCACCGTCGAGTACCACGGCCGGCCCGCCTTCCGTGACCTGATCGCCGTACGGCATCCCGGTGACCCGCACGACGAGACCACCGGTACCGGCCTCGGACGGCGGCTGCTCTTCCAGCGCGTGCCGGAGGCGAAGACGGTGAAGAACCGGCTGCATCTCGACCTGCACGCACCGGAGGGCCGCCGCGCGGACGAGGTGGCCCGGCTGGAGGCCCTGGGCGCGCGGATCCTGCGCGAGGTGGACGAGCCGGGCGGGCGGTGGACCGTGATGTGCGACCCCGAGGGCAACGAGTTCTGCGTCCAGTGACCGCCGGCGGGCCGGCCTACGGCCGGGCCGCCGCCTTGGCGGCACGGTCGGTCAGCCGGACCATGCGGGCACGCGCGGATTCCAGCGGCTCCGGGTCGCTCGCCGCTGGCCCCGGCTCCGCCGCGAGGTCCGTCCACAGGTCGATCAGGTCGCGGCCCAGGCGCAGCCCCTCCTCCGGGTCACGCACGGCACGCCAGGCGGTCGCCGCGCTCCGCACGTTGTCGTAGGCCGCGTCGGCGTCCGACGCCCGCCTGCGCTGCCCGGCGAGGTCGAGGGAGAGCCGGAAGGAGCGGATCGGATCGCCCGCCAAGTAGGCGATGTAAGCGGTCAGTTCCCGCAGGTGCAGCACCTCGACATGGTGCGGGCCCAGCACGGCGGACGCCTGCTCGACGGTACGGTCGGCCAGGTCCGCCGCCTCCTCGATACGACCGTCCCGCACCGCCTCGTTGATCCTGGCCAGCGGCTCGGCGAGCAACTCGGCGCCCTCGGCGGTCTCGGTGAGCGGCCCGTCCCCGAGCACCTCCTCGGCCACGGCGTCGAACCCGCGCGCGGGGGTGGGAGCGGAAGAGGAGGAGGAAACCGGCTCCGGGTCGTGCAGGGGTGCAGGCGGCGTGGGGGTGGGCGGCGGTGTCATGGCGGGGGCCGGCGCGAACTCGCCGGTGGGCGCCGGCGCCGGTGTCACGCGCGGAGCCGTCCGCCGGCCCGGCGAAGCCACCCGCATCGGCCTGCCCGCGACCTTGCTGGCACCGTCCGCGCTCACCTCCAGCGGCACCACGCAGCCGGCGCCGTCGTCGTGGACGGTGGCGTGTATCGAGCCGCCCAGGCTGATGGCCAGGCGCTGGAGGTGGTCGAGAACCGCCTGCTGGACCTCGACGCCCGGGGCCACCACGACCGGTGTGCCGTCGACCGTCGCCGTGCCCGTGCCGGACACCCGGACGCTCACCATCGCCGGATGGGCCGCGGGCTCCTGTGCCCGCTCCTTCTCGAAGCTGAGTCGAGACATCGGTTTCCTCACTCCCCCGGCGTCACGATCCGGTCGTACGCGTCCTACCGACCAGTCTGTCCGCTCAGCTCGGCTCCCACGTCACCGCAACGTCACAGCCTCGCACCAGGGAACCTGGACCTGATCGCATGCGTGTGCATATGATGCGCACGCCTTTATTCGTCGGGCATCATCCATCTCATCCCTGGGGGACCCATGAGCCGCCGCTTCCTCTTCGTGCTGGGCAGCGCCCGCACCGAGGGCAACACCGAACTGCTGGCCCGCCGGGCCGCCGAACAGCTACCTCCGGACGCCGAACAGCGCTGGATCCGACTCGCCGACCACCCGCTGCCGGACTTCACCGACCTGCGGCACGACAGCGACCACGTCCGGCCGGCCCCGGACACCAACGCCGGACTGCTGCTGGACGCCACGCTCGCCGCGACCGACATCGTCATCGCCTCCCCGCTGTACTGGTACTCGGTCTCCAACCTCACCAAGCGCTACCTGGACTACTGGGCGGGCTGGCTGCGCACCCCGGGCGTCGACTTCAAGGCGACCCTGGCCGGGCGCACCCTGTGGGGCGTCGCCGCGCTCGCCGACCGCGAGCCGTCCGTCGCCGACCCCCTGGTCGACACGCTCAACAACGGAGCCGCCTACCTGGGCATGCGCTTCGGCGGAGTCCTCCTGGGCAACGGCACGGCCCCCGGCGACGTACTGAAGGACACCGAGGCCCTGACCAGGGCGAAGACGTTCTTCGCTCACAACCCGCCCCCGGCCCGCTTCCCCCACCAGACGCCGACCACCTGAGCGATCCTGTCAGCGCCCCAAAGGGGCGCGGGGCTGTGTTTGATATGCGGCTCCGCCGCGTGAGCGCGACAAGCCCCCACCGGCCCGCACCGAACACGCGCCCCCGCCGGAGGCCCCCTCACACGGTGATGTCCTTCGTCGTGAACCGCGCCCACGCCAGCGACCCGAAGACCGCCGCGTACAGCCCTTGCAGCGCGAGGTTCTTCGTCAGGTCGTCCCAGTAGACGGGATCACGCATCAGGTCGGCGAAGGACAGCCAGTAGTGGGAGAAGAAGTACGGCTGCAGGGCGTGCAGCTGGGGGATCTGGTCGAGGATCTGGACGGTGATGAGCAGGCCGACCGTGGTGGCCATCGCCGCGATCCCGCTGTTGGTCAGGGTCGACACGAACAGGCCGAGGGCGGCGACCCCGACCAGTGACAGCGCGACGACCAGGGCGATGAGCAGCGCCCGGCCCAGCCCTTCACCGAACCCGATCCGGGTCCCGGAGATGGTCGTCAGGTCGCCGAGCGGGAACAGCAGCGCGCCGACGATCAGGGCGGACACGGCGACGACCAGCGTGGCCAGCAGGCAGAAGGCCAGGACGGTCGTGTACTTGGTGAGCAGCAGGCGGGTACGGCCGGCCGGGGCGACCAGCAGATAGCGCAGCGTCCCGGCACTCGCCTCGCCCGCGATCGCGTCGCCCGCGACGACGCCGACCGCCATCGGCAGGAAGAACGGCAGGGTCGCCGCGAGTGCCGTGAACACCAGGAACAGGCCGTTGTTGGTGATCTGCGCGATGAACGCCGGGCCGCCCCCGTTCCCGCCGCCCGCCGACGAGCCCCCGCTCGTCTCGACCTTCACCGCGATCCCGACCAGGACCGGTACCGCCGCCAGCACCCCGAGCAGCGCAAGGGTGCGCCAGCGCCGGACCGTGGTGGCCAGTTCGCTGCGCAGCAGCCCGAACGTCCACAGCGGACTCGGCCGCCGCCCGGCCGGAGCCCGAGTCTTCCGTGCGCCCGGTGACCCGGCCTCCACCCCCTCCGTCGCCTCCACCGCCCCCGGCACCTCCGCCGGCTCAGCCCGCGACATCGAAACCCTCCCCCGTGAGCGCCACGAACGCGTCCTCCAGGGAGGCGCGTTCGAGCTGGAATCCGCGGACCCGGACGCCCGCCGCGACGAGGGCCGCGTTCACCTCGGCCAGGTCCCGCTCCGGCGGCTCGCCGGTCACCCGGTCGCCGTCGGCGGTCACGTCGCCCACGCCCTGCTCCTTCAGCACCCGGGCCGCCTCGCCGGGATCCGGTGTGGTCACCACCAGCCGGCCGCGCGCCCCGGCGGCCAGGTCGGCCACCGCGCCCTGCGTGATCAGGCGGCCCCGGGCCATCACCGCCGCGTGCGTGCACACCTGCTCGATCTCGTCGAGGAGATGGGACGAGAGGAAGACGGTCGTACCGTCGGACGCCAGTTCCCGCACGAGTGCCCGGATCTCCCGCATGCCCTGCGGGTCGAGGCCGTTGGTGGGCTCGTCCAGGACCAGCAGCCGGCGCGGCTGGAGCAGCGCGGCGGCCAGGCCCAGGCGCTGCTTCATGCCGAGCGAGTACGCCCGCGCCCGCTTCCCCGCCGCGGCCGTGAGGCCCACCCGGTCCAGCGCGGTGGCGACCCGCGCACGCCGGGTGCGCGGGTCGGCGGTCGGGTCCGCGGCGTCGTAGCGCAGCAGGTTGTCCCGGCCGGAGAGGAAGCCATACAGGGCGGGACCCTCGATCAGTGCGCCGACCTCGGGGAGGACGGTGCGCGCCGAGCGGGGCATGGGGCGACCCATGACGCGTACCGTGCCCGAGGTCGGCTCGATCAGGCCCATCAGCATGCGGATGGTGGTGGTCTTGCCCGAGCCGTTCGGGCCGAGGAAGCCGAAGACGCTGCCCGCCGGGACGGTCAGGTCGAGTCCGTCCACGGCGAGCTGGCCGCCGTGGTAGCGCTTGGTGAGGCCGCGCGTGGCGATGACGTGCGCCGCGGTGTCACCCTCCCGTCGGCGCTCGACGGCGTTCCGCTCCGTGACGGACCGTCCGTCCATCGGCTCCCCCTCCACTCGTCGTGCCCGGGAAGGGTCACTTCCCTTCGTCGGCCGCCTTCACCAGGGCCTCCTTGGTGACCGCGCCGGCGTACACCTTGCCGTCGTCGGTGATGAGGGCGTTGACCAGGCGGGTGGAGAACACCGTGCCCTTGCCGAACGAGCCCGAGACCTGGTCACCGAGCGAGCCGAGGAAGCCGCCCAGGTCGCCGCCCTTGGAGCCGGTCGGCAGGCCGCCCCTGGAGCCGGTGTCGAAGGTGGCGATGGAGGTCCAGCCCTTGCCGAGCACCTTGGCGCCCTCCATGCCCTGGGCGAGCCCGCCGCCGGGCTTGCCGGCCTCGTGCCGCGGTGCCTTGTGCTCCTGCTTCCCCTCGGTGACCTTCGCGCCCTTGGGCGGGGTGAAGTCGAAGGTGGAGGCACCCGGCGCGGAGAAGGAGACCTGGGTGAAGCCGGCGTCGAGGACGGCGGCGCCGCCGCTCTTCGGCGTCAGCGTGAACTTCAGCGGCATGCCGGTCTTCGCATCCACCGCGATGCTGATCGCGCCGACCGTCGTACCGGACTGCTTCGGTGTGATCAGCAGCTTGTAGGCGTCGCGCCCGGCGACCCGTTCGGTGCCGTCCACGGTGACGGCCGTGGTGTCGTCGACCGACTTCAGGGCCTCGTCGGCGAAGTCCTTCGGCGTGGCCGGCGGCTCCGCCCGGTGCTGCTTTCCGGAGTCGGCGGCGGTGGAGTGGTAGACCTCGTTGCTCTTGCTGTCGTAGCCCCAGACGTCCTTGCCGTCGTGGATGAGGCTGTACTCGGAACCGCTCTCCAGCAGGGACAGCTTCTGCTTGTCCGGGCCGTTCTCGGCCACGCGCAGGGTGTGCGTACCGGAGACGAGTTCGGTCAGTTTGGACTGCGGGTCGGCGGACGAGCCGTCCCCGTCGCCCTTGGCCATGCCGGACGCGAGGCCGCCCTCCAGGCCGCCCAGGTTCGGCAGTCCGAGGTCGGTGCTGAACCTCACGGTGCCGGACAGCTGCTGCACGTCCGACTTCGCGATCTTCTCGATGAGCTGCTGGGCGGTGATCTTCGGCAGGTCGGGGTCGCCCGAGGCGGCCAGCGCCGGGACCAGCCCGATCGTGATCGCCGCCACCCCCACCACCGCGACCGGGACCGCGTACCGTGCTGCCTTGCGGCGCGCCGAGGGCCGGTCCTCGTCGTGCGCGGCGCCCGCCACGTCGTCGGTTTCGTACGGTGCCATGTGTGCCCTACCTCCGTCGTCGGCGGCGGCTGTCGTCACGCTGGTCCCCCTGAGCCGCCATTCTCACCCGAATCGGTGAGGAGTGGTGATTTCCGTGGTTTCCATCTCACCAAATCGGCCGTGAGGAAGCGTCAGACCTCGGAGCCAACTCGTGTACGACTGCGGTATGACATGCCGGGGCGGCATCTCCCCCGACCCGTAGGGGTCGTACGGGAGACACCGCGGGTGCGGGTCGGACACGGCGGGACCGTGCACGGCGGACCGTGTACCGCGGGACCGCGGCTGCCTACGCCGAAGGGGCGGACGGGCGTTCAGGCGTCCGGCCGTTCAGCCCGCGCGGTGCACCACGGCGTCGCACAGTTCGAGCAGCGCGGCCTTGGAGTCGCACTCGGGCAGCGGCGCGAGCGCGGAGCGCGCCTCCTCCGCGTAGCGGACGGTGTCGCGGCGGGCCTGCTCCAGCGCGGGGTGCGCGCGCAGCGCGGCGAGCGCCTCGGCGTGCCGGGCGTCGTCGCTGAGGTCGGAGTCGAGCAGCGCGCACAGCGCGACGTCCTCGGCCAGCCCGAGCCGGGCAGCCCGCTCGCGCAGCCGGAGCACGGGCAGGGTCGGGATGCCCTCGCGCAGGTCGGTGCCGGGGGTCTTGCCGGACTCGTGGGAGTCGGAGGCGATGTCCAGGACGTCGTCGGCGAGCTGGAAGGCGACGCCGAGCCGTTCGCCGTACTGGGTGAGGACGTCGACGACCGTCTCGTCGGCGCCGGACATCATCGCGCCGAACCGGCACGAGACGGCCACCAGCGAGCCGGTCTTGCCGCCCAGCACGTCCAGGTAGTGCTCGACGTGGTCGCGGCCGTCCGTGGGGCCGGCGGTCTCCAGGATCTGCCCGGTCACCAGCCGTTCGAACGCGAGGGCCTGCACCCGGACCGCCTCCGGCCCGAGGTCGGCGAGGATCTGGGAGGCGCGAGCGAAGAGGAAGTCGCCGGTCAGCACGGCGACGGAGTTGCCCCAGCGGGTGTTGGCGCTGGCCACACCGCGTCGTACGGCGGCCTCGTCCATCACGTCGTCGTGGTACAGCGTCGCCAGGTGGGTCAGCTCCACGACGACGGCGGACGGGACGACGCCGGGTGCGTAGGGGTCGCCGAACTGTGCCGCGAGCATCACCAGGAGCGGCCGGAACCGCTTCCCGCCGGCCCGGACGAGGTGCTGCGCGGCCTCCGTGATGAACGGGACCTCGCTCTTGGTGGCCTCGAGCAAGCCTTCCTCGACAGCCGCCAATCCGGCCTGGACATCGGCTTCCAGAGCCTGGTCCCGCACGCTCAGCCCGAACGGCCCGACGACGGTCACGAGGGGTCTCCTGTCTGCTGGTGTCTGCTGGCGATTACACGGTTTGTCGATAGGTCGCTGCCATCACTCAAGTCAGCGTATCCGGTCAGCTTTCGATCACCGCTAGCGCCCACCGCTACAGGCCGGGCCGTACCGGACCACTCCCGGCAGGCCCGCGATCGGATGACAGAAACGGACATTTATCGACTTAACGGATTCCGCGAGATTTGCACAAAAGCACGCATCCCCGAGAACCACGGACACGGATGGCGGCATTCCGGGACGAGCAAATCCCCCATGTCTGATTTTGCATAATTTGCCATTTCGTGAATTGGGTCACGCGAGCCCCGTACCGCCCCATGGCGCACCTCCTCCACATCCCCCCTTGCGTCACCGGCTAGTTGAGGATTGGCGGCTGCAAAGGATCAAGTACTCGAAACGGTACAGACCAAGGTCAACTGACGCGTTGTGTGAATCCGGTACTTGTTCCCGACATGTGCTCTCGCATACGTTCCCGGCCGTCGGACGGACGCCGAATCCTGCCACCGCCCGACACCACCCATCGACGAACTCATTTCGTGTGGCAGGAGCGGGGGACCCAGGTAAGTCGCCGGACCGGACGGCAGTCGTCGTACCGGAACGGCTTGGGGTGAAGTCGTGCCGCCGTCCGCGCGGCGCGACCGGGCACCTCCCCGCCCGAACCCGACAGCTCACCTCGCAGGCGACGGAGAGGAACATCCCCATGTCTGCTGCCGCCCAGCACCGCCGCCCCCGCACCCGCCGCCTCGTCCGCACCCTCGCCGTCGCCGGCACCGGCGCCGCCGTCCTCGCGCTTCCCCTCATCGGCGCCACCAGCGCCTCCGCGGCCACCGCCACCTCCGCGACGCCCTCCACCACCCTCGCCGGCTACCCGAACAACCTCGACGGCTGGATCCGCGAGTCCCTGGCGATCATGGCCGAGCGGCACATCCCGGGCACCTACGACGGCATCTACCGCAACGTGATGCGCGAGTCCTCCGGCAACCCCGCCGCCATCAACCTCTGGGACTCCAACGCGGTCGCCGGCACCCCGTCCAAGGGCCTGCTCCAGGTGATCGACCCGACGTTCACCGCCTACCACGTGCCCGGCACCTCCTTCGACCCCTACGACCCGGTCGCGAACATCACCGCCGCCTGCAACTACGCGGCCGCGCGCTACGGCTCCATCGACAACGTGTTCGGCGCGTACTGAGGCCGGCGATCCCAGGCCTGGACTCGTCAGAGGCTCGGGAACAGTCTTTCGAGGACGACGGCGATGCCGTCGTCCTCGTTCGACGAGGTGACCTCGTCGGCGACCGCCTTCAGCTCCGGATGGGCGTTCGCCATGGCGACACCGTGCCCGGCCCACTCGAACATCGGGATGTCGTTGGGCATGTCCCCGAAGGCGACCGCCCGCTCGGCCGCCAGGCCCAGGTGAGCGGCGGCCAGCGCGAGACCCGCCGCCTTGGTGACCCCGCGCGGCTGGAGCTCCACGGTCCCGGGGCCCGACATGGTGACCGTGGCCAGCGAATCGACCACACCGCGCGCGATGGTCGCCAACTCGTCGTCCGACAGGGTGTGGTGGCGCAGCAGCACCTTGCTGATCGGCGCGCGCCACAGGTCGTCGCGCCGGCCGACCCGCACGGCCGGCAGCGTGGGGTGCGGCATCCGGTACCCCGGCTCGATCAGCGTGAGCCCGTCCACGCCGTCCTGGTCGACGGCCGCGTACACCTGGCCCACCTCGGCCTCGATCTTGCCGAGCGCGGTCTCCGCCAGCTCCCGGTCCAGGCGGACCGACCACAGCAGACGGCCGGCGCCGACGTCGTACACCTGCGCGCCCTGTCCGCACACCGCGAGCCCCGTGCAGCCCAGCTCCTTGAGGAGCGGCCGCACTCTGGGCGCCGGGCGGCCGGTGACCACCAGGTGCCGTGCCCCGGCGCGCGCCACCCGCGCGAGCGCGGCGCGCGACCGTTCGGAGACGGTGTCGTCACCGCGCAGCAGCGTTCCGTCCAGGTCGGTGGCGACGAGTGAATATGCGGGGGAGGCGGCCATGATCAGAGAATACGGACATCGCGCCCCACCCACTCACCCTGTCTTTTCGCTCAGTTGTGTGCCCGCTGCCCCCAAGTGGTGCCCACGGGCCCCGTGATGGCGCGCACGGGACCGGAGGCGTGCGGGACGCGGGGGGGCGGGAGTTGCGACGGACCGGCGCAAGGGTTGCGGGGCGCATCCCCCGGCGGCGGCCCACGGGGGGGCGTCCTTCGGCGACGGTCCACGGGGGGCGTCCTCCGGCGGCGGTCCGCCGGGCGCGCTCCGCCGCGGCCTTTCGCCGGGGACGGTCCGGCGGCGGCCCTCAGCCGTGTGCCGCCGACAGGTGTTTCGTCAGCCGTGGGGAGGCGAACTCCGTGCCGCAGACGAACCGCATCACCGGCCCGAACGAGGCCGCCGCCGGAAGGCCGGTGAAGTACAGGCCGGGCACGGAGGAGACGTAGCCGGCTCCGAGCCTGGGCGCGCCCCGGCTCACCGCGAGCCGCGTGCGGAGCTCGGGACCGAGGAAGTCCATCGCCGCGATGTCCACGCGGTAACCGGTGGCCGCGATGACGTGGTCGGCGGTCAGCCGCTCGCTGCGGCCACCGTGCGTGCGGACGGTGAGCACGGGACTGCCGTCCGGCGCCTCCGCGCCCGCCACCCGGGCTACGTCCGTGACGTGCACGGTGCCCTCGAAGCGCTCGCGCAGCCACCAGGCGCCGAGCGGGCCGAGGACCCGGCGGACCAGATAGTGCCGGGTCTGCTCCGGGAGGAAACGGTAGGGGTCGGCGTAGTAGCTGAGTGCCCACAGGGACCACGCGCGGCCGAACGGCGACTCGGGGCGGAGCCTCGGCTGGTTCCACGGCGGCGCCCCGAAGGCGACCCGGCCGCGTCCGCGCGCCACCACCCGCACCCGGGCCCCCGCCTCCGCCGCCAGCGCCGCCGTCTCCAGCGCGGACTGACCGGCGCCGATGACGATCAGGTCCTTGCCGGCGAAGCGGCTCAGGTCGTGGTGCTGGGAGCTGTGGGAGAGCGGGGCGGTCGGGGCGGGCCCGTCGGGCGCGGCCCCCGCCAGCTCCGCCGGCAGGTGTTCCAGCCCCGACAGGCCGGTGGCGACCACCACCGCGCGGGCGGTGAACAACTCCCCCGAGTCCAGTTTCAGTTCGAAGGCGCCGCTCTTGTCCCGGTCCACGGAGACGACCCGCACCCGCTCCAGGCCGGGCACCAGCTTCTCCTGGAACCACTCGCCGTAGCCGATGAACGTGTCCGCCGGGATGATGTCCTCGTCGGTCACCAGGCGTCGGATGCCGGCGGCGTCACAGTAGTCGCCCAGGGTGTGGCCGGGCTGCGGGCAGTCGAAGCTGGAGGCGACCGGGGTCGACTTCAGGAGCATGCCCTCGGGCATATGGGCGCGCCAGCTGACCATGGTGTCGCCGAAGACGCGGACGGGGATGCCGCGCGCCCTCAGGTGGGCGGCGGTGGACAGGCCGAACGGCCCGGCCCCGATGACTGCAACCGGTCGGATCACGAAGTCCCTCCCCAGGAACGCGGTGCGCCACCTTCGTGGCCTTGCCTACTTCGCGGTGGTGCCTGTGACGTGCCTACTTCGCTGTGGTGTGGCCGCCGCGGCGGTTGGTCCGCCACAGCTGGTAGAGGTGCTTCGCGCCCGGACGCACGAAGCGGGCGAGCATCGTGAGGAACGGCAGCGGATCGTCACCCGCGAACCAGGCCAGCTCCGTCCCGCTCGCACGCGCCGGCGCGTGCGGCGTCGTATAGCCGCTGCGGCGGTAGGCGAGCAGGGCGGGCAGGTCGATGTTCTCCACGACATAGCGGTGGCCGGCCCGCTGCTCCCCCTCCGGAACGGGTCGGCCGGTCAGGTGCAGGTGCTGCGCCCGTACGACGTCCACGCCCGACTCGCTCTCGAAGAGCCGGAACTGGGCGCCCATGCGGGGGTTGAAGTCGAGGAGTTTGTACTGTCCGTCGCGCCGGTCGAAACGCAGGTCCAGGTCGATGATGCCGCTGAAGCCGATCTGCTTGATGAAACGTGCGGCGAGGTCCGCGAGTTCCGGATTGTCGACGACGTACGCGTTCGCCGTCATGCCCGCGTGCGGCGGCCAGGAACGGACCTTGACGCCGGTGAACAGGGCGAGCGGGGCGGAATCGGCGTCGAAGCAGGCGTGCACGATCCAGTCCTCGGCCTCCTCCCTCGGCAGGTACTCCTGGAGGATCACCCCCGGCCGCTCGCCCCAGTCACGGGCGAGTTCGAGCAGCCCCGCGCGGGTGGCGATCCTCGTGGTGCCGTTCACCGCGGGCCGGGTGCGCCGGACGAACGCCTCACGGTTCTTGGCCACCACCGGGAAGCGCGCCGTTCCGGCGAACGCGGCGATGTCGTCGTACGACTGCGGGAAGGCGGCCGCGGGCGTCGCGAGGCCGTGCTCCACGCACAGCTCGTGCAGCCCCTGCTTGCTGGCCAGCCGGCGGGGCAGCCCCGGCTCCACGCGCGGGAAGAGGAACGAACCGGCCAGCTCGTCCTGGTGCTCGGCGATCAGGACGGCGGCCTCCTCATCCGTAGGGATGAGGACGGCCGGGCGGCCGATGCGCCGCCCTACGCGCAGCAGACCGTCGACCAGATGACCGGGGTCCTCCGCGCCGGTCGTCGGCCACACGAACGCCCGGGTGAGGTACCGGGAGGCGGCGGCCGGCGTGTGGCGGTCCTCGGTGATCGCGTACATGGGGACGCCCAGCCGGCCCAGGCTGCGGATCGCGCCGACGCCGCCGTGGTGCAGCGGGTAGTCGCCGAACTTGACGATCAGTCCGGGCACTTCACGGTCCGCCTCGACAGGCACACCGACGGAATGTACGGCCACGGGTCCCCCCACGTGTCCCCCTACGGACCGGATCCACCCCGTCCGTGTCCCCAAAGGACGCTAAGCCGGAATTGCCTACTCCGACAAGGCCCTTTCGGACATTGCGAACTCTTTAGACACCGTCCGGGACACCGTCCGCGCATCCCAAGGGGCACTGCCCAAGACACCCGGCACACCCGTAACGTGTGGCGCGACCACATGGAACACAGGGGGCGTCACCGGAGCGATCATGTGTGACGCCACCCCATGGAACGCAACGCCACGCATGGCCAGGAAGAGAGTGAGGCAGCACCCCATGCCCCCCTTCGACGTTGCCGAGGGCGACCCCTTCGGTCCGCACAACCTTCCCTATGGCGTGTTCTCGCCCTCCGGCAGCACGGAGCGAAGGGTCGGCGTCCGCCTCGGTGACCACGTCCTCGACGCCGGAGCCGCGGCCACCGCGCTCGGCTCGCCCTACGCCTCCCTGCTCGCCCGGCCCACCCTCAACCCGCTGCTCGCGGCCGGCCGCACCGCCTGGTCGGACGTGCGGCGCGCCCTCACCGCCTGGGTCACCGTCCCCGCGCACCGAGAGACGATCGAACTGCTGTTCCACCCGTTGTCGCAGGTCACCCTGCACCTGCCGTTCGAAGTGGCGGACTATGTCGACTTCTACGCCTCCGAGAACCACGCCCGCAACGTCGGCCAGATCTTCCGCCCGGACGCCGAGGACTCGCTGACCCCCAACTGGAAGCACCTGCCGATCGGCTACCACGGCCGCTCCGGCACGGTCGTCGTCTCCGGCACCGACGTCGTACGGCCCTCCGGCCAGCGCAAGGCACCGGCCGACCCGGCGCCCGTCTTCGGCCCGTCCGTCCGGCTCGACATCGAGGCCGAGGTCGGCTTCGTCGTCGGCACTCCCTCCGCCATGGGCCGGCCGGTCGCGCTGGGCGACTTCCGGGAGCACGTCTTCGGGCTGTGCCTGCTCAACGACTGGTCGGCTCGCGACATCCAGGCCTGGGAGTACGTCCCCCTCGGCCCGTTCCTCGGCAAGTCCTTCACCACGTCGGTGTCGGCGTGGATCACCCCCCTGGAGGCGCTGGAGGACGCGCGCGTGGCCCCGCCGGAGCGCACCCACGCCCTGCTGCCCTACCTGGACGACGCGGCGCCCGAGGTGGACCCAGGCGGCTACGACCTGCGGATCTCCGTCGCCATCAACGGGCACGTGGTGTCCGAGCCGCCGTTCTCCACCATGTACTGGACGGCCGCCCAGCAGCTCGCCCACATGACCGTCAACGGCGCCTCCCTGCGCACCGGCGACCTGTACGGCTCGGGCACGGTGAGCGGCCCGGAGCCGGCCCAGCGCGGCTCGCTGCTGGAGCTGACCTGGAACGGCCGCGAGCCCCTGGAACTCCCCGACGGCAAGCGCGCCTTCCTGGAGGACGGCGACGAGGTGACCCTGACGGCGTGGGCACCCGGCGCGGACGGGGTCCGCGTGGGTCTCGGCGAGGTCCGCGGGCGGATCGTGGCGGGCTGATCGGGCCCGAGGCCGAGGGCTGCCGGAAGGCGGGTACGCGGTGCGGGACGGACGGTGGCGCCGGTGGTGATTCAGTCGCGTCCGACACCTGACTCAGGGCGGCTCTCCCCGTCATACTGACGGGGAGACGCACGCGTGGCCCGCCTTCGGGCCGTGTCGCCCGTACCACCCGACACCCGCACCCTCTCGGACCAGGAACCGGAGCCCCGGCATGACCGTCTGCCTGCTCCTGCTGACCGTCGTCGGCCTGACGGCCGCCGTACCGGCCCCGCGTGCGCTGACCAGGGCCGCCTGGACGGAACGGGAACCCGTGGTCGCGCTCTGGGTGTGGCAGTGCCTGGTCGCTACGGTGCTGCTGAGCTGCCTGACCGGGCTGCTCCTGGGCGCGGCGGCCGTCTTCCACACGGTCCGCGACCGGGTCTTCGCGCCCGCCCCGCCGGCCGTGACCGCCGCCTACGACCTCTCCGCCGCCCCGGTCTGGGCGGTCGCCCTCACCGTGCTGCTGGCCTGCGGCGCCGCCTGGACGACCGCCATGCTGGCTCGGGAACTCGCCGAGGCCCGCAGACACCGCGGCCGGACCCGGGCCCACCTGCGGGACCGCGCCCCCGACCTGCCCGGGGGACTGCCGGCCGCGCGGGGCCCCATGCTGGTGCTGGAGGACGAGTACCCGGACGCCTGGTGGATGCCGGGCCACCCGCCGCAACTGGTCGTCACCACAGGGGCGCTGCAGCGCCTGACCGACCACCAGCTGGACGCCGTCCTCACGCACGAGCGCGGCCACGCCCGCGCCCACCACGACTGGCTGCTGCACCTGTCCAGCGCGCTGGCCACGGGCTTCCCCCACGTCCCGCTGTTCGCCCACTTCTGCGACCAGACGCACCGCCTGGTCGAACTGGCCGCCGACGACACGGCGTCCCGGCGCTGCGGCCACCTCACCACAGCCCTCGCCCTGATCGAACTGAACCAGCACCGCGGCGTCCTGTCCTGCGCCTCCAGCCGCCGCCTCCTGGGCGAACGCGTGGACCGGCTCCTGGAGCCGCCTCCGCGCCTGCTCCGCCGGCACCGGGCGCTGACGACGACGGTGGCCGCGCTGGTGCCGTTGCTCCCCCTGCTGATCACGTTCGCGCCGGGGCTGACCGCACTGTCCTGAGTGGCAGAACCTATTGAATCCGCGGGAAAGCCGCAGCTCAGCGCATGGGCTGGGTGACCTCCGACTGGCGCAACATTCCCGCAACACCACTTTCCCTATCGGATGAGTATGGTTCCAGCCATGCCAGCCACCGACCGCCCCCGAGACCCCGCCGGTCCGGGCGCCGCGACCACCGTCGCCGCCCACCGCACCCGGCGTCGGCGGCGTTCGGACCGGGCCCGGCAACTCGCGGACCTGCTGCGCCGGCAACTGATCACCGGCACCTTCCCGGCCGGCACCCTCCCCCACGAGTCCACCCTCGCCATCGACTACCGCACCTCCCGCAACACCGTCCGCATAGCCCTGGACCTGCTTCGGGCGGAGGGCCTGGTCAAGCGGCAGCCGGGAGTCGGCACCGTGGTCGTCGCCCGGAAATACCCCCACGGGCTCGACCGACTGATGGGGCTCGCGGAAACCCTCCGCGAACACGGCCACGTCACCAACGAGATCCGCGCCATGGGCCCCGTCCCCGCACCAACCCCGGTCGCCGAACGCCTCCACGTCACACCCGGCACCGACGTCCTCCACATCGAACGCCTGCGCCGCCTCAACGGCCTCCCCCTCTCCCTCGACGACACCTACATCCCGCTCGACCTCGGCACCGCCCTGCTCGGCACCGACCTGGAGAACACCGACGTCTTCCGGCTGCTGGAAGCCATCACCGGACAACACCTCGGCCACGCCGACATCACCCTGGAGGCGGTCAACGCGGACACCCACTCCGCGGCGGTGCTCCATGCCCCCCGGGGCGCGGCCGTCCTCATGCTGGAACGCCTCACCCACCTCGGCGACGGCCGGCCCGTCGACCTGGAGTTCATCCGCTTCCGCGGCGACCGCATCACCATGAGCGGCCTGCTGCACCGGTCGCTGTAAACCGCGCCCCAACCACCCCTGCCTGCACGTTTCCTGGAGACAGCCATGCCCATGGTGCCCCAGCGGGCCGACGTGCCCGTGACCATCGACGAATCGAAGTGCATCGACGGCTGCACGCTGTGCGTGGACATGTGCCCGCTGGACTCCCTCGCCATCGACGAGAGCAACGGCACGGCGTACATGCACGTCGACGAGTGCTGGTACTGCGGCCCCTGCGCGGCCCGCTGCCCCACCGGAGCCGTCACCGTCAACATGCCCTACCTGCTCCGGTGAGAGGCCGAACCACCATGAAACGCACAGCAACCGCCCTGTCGGCCGCCGTACTCCTCCTCCCCCTGTCCGCCTGCGGCGGGAGCGCTCAGGCAGGCAGCGGCACGACGGTCACCGTGACCGTCGGCTACCAGTCCAAGACCATCAACACCGTCACCGCCGGAACACTCCTGCGCTCCCTCGGCTACTTCGAGCGGCAGCTCGACGCCCTGCACGACGGCCACACGTACAAGGTCGACTGGCAGGACTACGCCACCGGTGCCCCGATCACCGCCCAGATGACGGCGGGGAAGATCGACATAGGTTCCATGGGCGACTTCCCGCTCCTGCTCAACGCGGCCCGCGGCACGCAACTCGGCCGCCCCACCCACCTGGTCTCCGTCACCGGCTACAACCTGCGCGGCGGCCTCAACACCGTGGTCACGGCACCCGGTTCCGCTCTGACAGACCTGAAGGACCTGAAAGGCAAAAAGATCTCCACGAGCGTCGGCTCCGCCGCCGACGGCACGCTCGTACGGGCGCTGCAGCGCGCTGGAATCGACCCGAACACCGGCATCGCGAAGCTGAACCAGCAGCCCGCCGTGGGTGCTTCGTCGCTGTCCGCCGGCAGCGTGGACGCGTTGTCGCAGTTCGTCGCCTGGCCGGGTCTGCTCGCCTACCAGGGCAGGGCGAAGGCCCTGTACGACGGCGCCCAGCTGAAGCTGCCCACGTTCCACGGGGTCACAGCCCGCGCGGACTTCGCCAAGCAACGGCCCACCGTCCTGGAAGCCTTCCTCAAGGCCCAGACCGAGGCGACCGACTACCTGAACGCACACCCCGTCACCGCCGCAGAGAAAGTCGCCGAAGCCACCGGCCTCCCGGCCGAAGTCGTCTACCTCTACAACGGCGCCCACGGCATCGCCACCTTCGACCCGGCCGTCAAACCCCGGCTCGTCACCGCACTGAAGCAGGACGTGTCCGTACTGAAGGCGGCCAAGCTGACGGGCGACATCGACGTGGACTCCTTCGTCGACGACCAGTACGTGAAGCACGCTCTCGGCGCCGCCTACGCACGACGCCTCACCGCCGCACCTCCACCCGCCCGGAGCGAGGTGTGGCCCAAGGGCAGCGAGAAGACAACAGCGTTCCCCTCCCCCCGGCAACTGCTGGCCTACCTCGCCAGGCATCCCGACGGCATCCGGGCCGCCTACGTCCCCGACACCACCACCGGCACCCTCTGGTTCGCCGACAAGTCCGTCTGGGTGGCCGACGGCAGCCGGTTGCTGCCCTTCGTCACCCCGGCGACCGCCCGGGCCTACGTCTCCGGCCACCAGGGCGCCCGGACGATCCCTTACCGAGAAGCACTGGAGCGGGCGTCATGATCCGGTTTCCCCTGGCCCGATATGCCCTGCGCGTGGCGTCGCTGACCGCCGCGCTCGGCCTGTGGCAGCTGCTGACCGGTCTGGACGTCGACCTGTGGCTGCGGTTCTCGCAGTTCCCGACGGTCACCGACGTGGCTCGCGCCTTCGGCGACCGGCTCTCCGGCACCGACTACTGGACCGACCTCACCGACAGCCTGACCCGCATCCTCACCGGCTTCGGGCTGGCCGCGGTCCTGGGCGTGGCGACAGGCGTGCTCGTGGCGCGTTCGCGCCTCGCCGAGGACCTTCTCGGCCCCGTCCTGGAGGTCGTCCGCCCGATACCCGCCATCGCGCTCGTCCCCGTCGCGATCCTGCTCTTCCCCTCCAACGAGCAAGGCATCGTCTTCATCACCTGCACCGCCGCCTTCTTCCCCGTGCTGGTCTCCACCCGGCACGCGGTACGCGCGCTCACCCCCGTCTGGGAGGAGGCGGTACGCACGCTCGGCGGCGGCCGGCTGCGGATCCTCGCCTCGGTCGTCCTGCCCGGCGCGCTGCCCGGCATCTTCGGCGGCTTGTCGGTCGGCATCGGCGTCTCGTGGATCTGCGTCATCTCCGCCGAGATGATCTCCGGCCAGTACGGCGTGGGCTACCGCACCTGGCAGGACTACACGGTGGTGAACTACCCGGGCGTCTTCGTCGGCATGGTCACGATCGGCGTCCTCGGCTGGGTCACCTCCACGGCCGTCGAACTCCTCGGCCGACGTCTGACCCGATGGCTCCCCCGCACCTCGTACGTCCCCGGCGGACGCGCCCGCACGCCCCGGCCGGCCACCGTCGAACCCGCCTCCCACGGCAAACCCCAGCACCAGGCCCAGACCGAGCACGAGCGCCAGAACGACGCCGAGGAGGCCCACGATGAGCACCTCGTCTGAGACCGTCACCGCCGCCCCGGCCACACCCGCGCCGGACGCCGGACGCGGCACGCGGCTCACCCTCCGCGACACCGTCCTCGGCCGGCCGGGCGCCCCCGTCCTGCGCGACGTCGACCTGGACATCGCGCCCGGGGAGATCCTCACCGTCGTCGGCCCCTCCGGCTGCGGTAAGTCCACGCTGCTGCGCACACTCGCCGGACTGCTCTCCCCGCTGGCCGGTGCGGTCGAGCAGGACGGCGCCGCACTGACCGGCCCGTCCGCCGACCGGGCGCTGGTGTTCCAGGACGACGCGCTGCTGCCCTGGCGCTCGCTGCGCGCCAACGTCGAACTGCCGCTCGCCATCAAGGGAGTGGCGCGTGCGGACCGCCGTACCGAAGCCGAGTCCTGGCTGGCCCGGGTCGGGCTGTCCGCACAGGCCCGGCAGGTACCGCACCGCGTCTCCGGGGGGCAGCGCCAGCGCGCGCAACTGGCCCGCGCGCTGGCCGGCAGCCCCCGGGCGGTCCTCATGGACGAACCGTTCGGCGCGCTCGACGCCCAGGCCCGGGCCGGCATGCAGGACCTGCTGGTCGACGTGTTGCGGGGCACCGGCGCCACCGTCGTCTTCGTCACCCACGACGTCGACGAAGCCCTCTTCCTCGGCGACCGGGTGGCGCTCCTCGGCTCCGGCCGGCTGTCCGCCGTACACGACGTTCCCCGCCCGCGCGAGCGCGGCGCCCTCGACGACCGGGCCCGCTCGGCCCTGCGCCGCTTTGTCCTCTCCTCGCTCGGCACCTGAAAGGCACCCTGGTGACCACCCACGCGAACGCCCCCGCGCGAACCCCCCTGGAGATTCCCGCCGTCACCGACGCAGACGAGCTGGTCTGCGACGTCCTCGTCATCGGCGGCGGAACCGCCGGCACCATGGCCGCCCTCACCGCCGCCGAGCGGGGTGCGGACGTCCTCCTCCTGGAGAAGGCCCACGTCCGCCACTCCGGGGCGCTCGCCATGGGCATGGACGGCGTCAACAACGCGGTCGTCCCCGGCCGCGCCGAGCCCGACGACTACGTCGCCGAGATCACCCGCGCCAACGACGGGATCGTCGACCAGTCCACCGTCCGCCAGACGGCCACCCGCGGGTTCGCGATGGTCCAGCGACTGGATTCGTACGGGGTCAAGTTCGAGAAGGACGAGCATGGCGCGTACGCGGTCCGCCAGGTGCATCGCTCCGGCTCGTACGTACTGCCGATGCCGGAAGGCAAGGATGTCAAGAAGGTCCTGTACCGGCAGTTGCGGCGTCGTGAGATGCGGGCGCGGATTCGTCTGGAGAACCGGGTGATGCCGGTGCGCGTGCTGACGTCGCCGGACGACGGGCGGGCTGTCGGCGCCGTCGGGTTCCACACCCGCACCGGTGCGTTCGTCACCGTCCGCGCGGGGGCGGTCGTCCTCGCCACCGGCGCCTGCGGCCGCCTCGGACTGCCCGCCTCCGGCTACCTCTACGGCACCTACGAGAACCCCACCAACGCCGGCGACGGATACGCCATGGCCTACCACGCCGGCGCCGAGCTGACCGGTATCGAGTGCTTCCAGATCAACCCGCTGATCAAGGACTACAACGGGCCCGCCTGCGCCTACGTCGCGAACCCCTTCGGCGGCTACCAGGTCAACCGGCACGGCGAGCGCTTCGTCGACTCCGACTACTGGTCCGGACAGATGATGGCCGAGTTCGCCGCCGAGGTCGCCAGCGACCGCGGCCCGGTGTACCTCAAGCTCAGCCATCTGCCCGAGGAGTCGGTCTCCGCCCTCGAGTCGATCCTGCACTCCACCGAGCGGCCCACCCGCGGCACCTTCCACGCCGGCCGCGGGCACGACTACCGCACCCACGACATCGAGATGCACATCTCCGAGATCGGCCTGTGCGGCGGCCACTCCGCCTCCGGCGTCCGCGTCGACGCACACGCCCGTACGACGGTCCCCCGCCTGTACGCCGCCGGGGACCTCGCCTGCGTCCCGCACAACTACATGATCGGCGCCTTCGTCTTCGGTGACCTCGCGGGCGCCGACGCCTCCCAGTACGCGGCGTACCAGGGGGAGCTTCCCGCGGACCAGGTGCGTGAGGCGCACGAGTTGATCTACCGCCCGCTGCGCCATCCTGACGGTCCGCCGCAGCCCCAGGTCGAGTACAAACTGCGCCGCTTCGTGAACGACTACGTGGCACCGCCCAAGTCCGGGGCCCGGCTCTCCCTCGCCGTGGAGGCCTTCGAACGGATGCGCGCCGACATCGCCGCGATGGGTGCCCGCACCCCGCACGAGCTGATGCGCTGCGCCGAGGTCACCTTCATCCGTGACTGCGCGGACATGGCCGCGCGCGCCTCCCTGGCCCGCACGGAGTCCCGCTGGGGCCTCTACCACGACCGCGTCGACCATCCCCGGCGCGACGACGCCTCCTGGTTCCACCATCTCGACCTGCACAAGTCCCCCTCTGGTGTCATGGAGTTCACGGCCCGCCCCGTAGCTCCCTATCTGGTCCCTGTCGAAGGGTTCACGCCGGTCGGCGGCCCTTCCCGGCGGCTGGGCGAAGTCCGTCCCGAGGACGTGGCCACGGCCGGCCCGCGCGACACGGCACCGGTCGCGGTGGGACCGACGTCCTCCCGCGCGGCCGGGTTCGCCGGCGAAGGCACCGTGAACACCGCCTCGCCCCGGCTGCTGGAACTGCTGGAGCTGGCCGAGCAGGAACCGGATCTGGCTTCCCTCCGGCCCTACTTGGCCGACTCCGAGCCCGCGGTCCGCCGTACGGCCGTCTCCGTCCTCACCGAGACCGCGCCGACGGGCAGCGGGCAGGCCCTGGCGGGCGCCCTCGCCGATCCCGACGCCGAGGTCCGCGCCGCCGCCGCTGCCTCACTGCGCGAACTCGTCGAGACCCTGCCGCCCGACCCCGCCCTCGGCGACGCCCTCACCCGCGCACTCGCCGAACCCGACCACGTGGTCCGCGCCGCCGCCGTCGACGTCCTGCGCGCCCTGCGGCTGGGTGACGCCGATGTGTTCGCCGTGCTGCTGGACGACCCCGACATCACCGTCCGCGTCGAGGCCGTAGGTGCGCTCGTGTCGGTCGACGCCGTCCAACCGCTGACGGGCGCGGCGCACGATCCCTCCCGGGAGGTCCGCGTCACAGTGGCCAAGGCCCTGGCGGTGGTCGGTTCGGCGCCCGTGAGCGGGCCGGACAGGACACTGCTCACCCGCGCCCTGGACCGTCTCACCGAGGACGCCGACCCGCTGGTACGGGGTGCCGCCCTGGAGGCGGTGGCCTCCACCGGCTGCCCGGAGCGTATCGCCACCCGCGCCGTGGCGGCCCTGGCCGACCCGGCCTGGCAGGTGCGATCGGGAGCCGCCACGGCCCTGTCGGCCGCGTCCCCCGAGACAGCGATTCCGGCCCTCGCCAAGGCCCTCGCCGACCCGAACGCCGACGTGCGCAAGACGGCGGTCCTGGCCCTGACCCGGCATCGCACCACCGCCGAGGCCCGTGCGGCCCTCGCGACAGCCACCTCCGATTCGGACGCGGACGTCAGGGCGTACGCGGCACGCGGCCTGTGAGGTTCCTGCCCTGCCCATGGCCTGCCGCGCCGCTCGGACCCGGGCCCGGGCCCTGCAATGCCTCGACAACGGCTCGCGCGGGTTGGCGACGGCGCGGTCGGCCGGACCTGGCCGCGCCCGGATCCGGGCTATATCCAGTCGTCGGGTTCCGGCTCGTCCGCCGGCTCGGGCCAGTCCTCCGCCTCGGGGGACCGGGCCGGCTCCGGGGACGCCACGGTGGCCGCACCGGGCTCGTTCAGGGCGGCCAGCACCGCCAGCACTCCCTCGCCGTAGGTCGCGAGTTTCTTCTCGCCGACGCCACCGACCGTGCCCAGCTCCCGCACCGAAGCCGGCCACAGGGTGACGATCTCCCGCAGGGTGGCGTCATGGAAGATGACATACGCCGGGACGCCCTGTTCACGTGCCTGCTCGGCGCGCCAGGCGCGCAGCGCCTCGAAGGCGGGGAGCAGCTCGGCGGGCAGCTCGGCCGCGACGGCGCGGGCCTTGCCGGCGCCCCGCCCGGAGGAACCGGACGAGCCACCCGACCGGGAGCCCGACGGTTTCTTTGGCTCCTTGCGCAGCAGCACCTCACGCTCGGCGCGCAGTACCGAACCGCTGGTCTCGGTGAGGACCAGCGTGCCGTACTCGCCCTCCACCGCGAGGAGCCCCTGAGCCAGGAGCTGGCGGACGGCGCCCCGCCACTCGCCCTCGCCGAGGTCGCTGCCGATGCCGAAGACGGACAGCTGGTCGTGGTCGAACTGGATCACCTTCGCGGTGCGCTTGCCGAGGAGGATGTCAACGATCTGCAGGGCCCCGAACTTCTGCCCGCGCTCCCGCTGGAGCCGGACGACGGTCGAGAGGATCTTCTGCGCGGCGACGGTGCCGTCCCAGGTCTCCGGCGGGGTCAGGCAGGTGTCGCAGTTGCCGCAGCCCGCCGGGCCCGGTTCCTGGCCGAAGTAGGCCAGCAGCTGGCCACGGCGGCACTGGGCGGTCTCGCACAGCGCGAGCATCGCGTCCAGGTGGGCGGTGGCCCGGCGGCGGAACGCCTCACCACCCTCGCCGGACTGGATCAGCTTGCGCTGCTGTATGACGTCGTTCAGCCCGTACGTCATCCAGGCCGTGGAGGGCAGGCCGTCCCGGCCGGCGCGGCCCGTCTCCTGGTAGTAGCCCTCGATGGACTTGGGCAGGTCGGTGTGGGCGACGAAGCGGACGTCCGGCTTGTCGATGCCCATGCCGAAGGCGATGGTCGCCACCACGACCAGGCCGTCCTCCCGCAGGAACCGGGACTGGTGCGCGGCGCGCGTGCCGGCGTCCAGGCCCGCGTGGTACGGCACCGCCTCGATGCCGTTGGCGGTCAGGAACTCCGCGGTGCGCTCCACGGAGTTGCGGGAGAGGCAGTACACGATGCCGGCGTCGCCCGCGTGCTCCTCCCGGAGGAAGGACAGCAGCTGCTTCTTGGGGTCGGACTTGGGCACGATCCGGTACTGGATGTTGGGCCGGTCGAAGCTGGCCACGAAATGACGGGCCGAGGGCAGGCCCAGCCGCTGGGTGATCTCCTCGTGGGTGGCTCGGGTGGCTGTCGCCGTGAGCGCGATCCGGGGGACGTCCGGCCAGCGTTCGCCGAGGAGGGACAGGGCGAGGTAGTCGGGACGGAAGTCGTGGCCCCACTGGGACACGCAGTGCGCCTCGTCGATGGCGAAGACGGAGATCTTGCCGCGCGAGAGCAGGTCGAGCGTGGCGTCCAGGCGCAACCGCTCCGGAGCCAGGTACAGCAGGTCCAGTTCGCCTGCCAGGAACTCCGCCTCGACCATGCGCCGCTCGTCGAAGTCCTGCGTGGAGTTCATGAACCCGGCCCGCACGCCGAGCGCCCGCAGGGCGTCCACCTGGTCCTGCATCAGCGCGATCAGCGGTGAGACCACCACACCGGTGCCGGGTCTGACCAGGGCCGGGATCTGGTAGCAGAGCGACTTGCCGCCGCCGGTCGGCATGAGGACGAGGGCGTCGCCGCCCGCGACCACATGCTCGATGACGGCTTGCTGCTCGCCGCGGAAGGCCTCGTATCCGAAGACCCGGTGCAGCGTGGCCAGCGCCTCGCTCTCGGCCGCGTCCGGCAGTCCTGTCGCCCCTGGCATCTCGCTGATCCCGCCTGTCCCGCGCATCGTCCTGTCCCCCGTACGTCGTCCCTCGCGTCGTCCCTCGACCACTGCGTCCACGATAGGCGTCCGCACCGACAGCGGCGGACCACCGTCCACAGGCGACCCGCACTTGTCATATCAACCCATTGGCCCCTCCCGGATAGCCGCGTCCTGCCGCCGGGGACAGGCTGCTGGAGCGGGTCGGAGCGGGGCCCGCTGGCCTTTCCCTGCCCCCCTTTCCGCGCTTCCCCGCCGTTTCCCGTGCCGACTGTCCAAGGAGCCCCACGCCATGATCGTTCGCCTCGCCGCTGCCGCCCTCGCCCTGGTCTCGGCGCTCGCCGTGCCCGCCTCGGCGTCCGCGCACACCACCGCCGACGCCGGCCCGCGCGCTTCCGCCCTGACCATGTCCGTCGACGAGCAGCTGGCCGAGGCATACGCGGCGACCTCCCAGTACCGCTATCTGCCGCTCGCGACCGCGGACGGGTACGAGGCCCATCTGTGTCTGGCCCGCCCCCAGGGCGGCATGGGCTTCCACTACTTCAATCCGTCCCACTACGGCTCCCTCGACCCGAAGAAGCCCGGCGGGCTCCTCTACGAGCAGGGCGCCGACGGCAAGCGGCGGCTCGTCGGCGTGGAGTGGGTCGTCCCGGTCACCGGCCCCGGTCAGAAGCGGCCCCGCCTGTTCGGGCACGACTTCGCGGGTCCGATGCCCGGCCACTACCCCGGCATGCCGCGCCACTACGACCTGCACGTCTGGCTCTACAAGAAGAACCCGAACGGCATGTTCGACCAGTGGAACCCGGCGGTGAAGTGCCCCGCCTCGACCTCGTCGTCCATGTCCTAGGGCTCCCGGGCCCCCGCGCACGCGACGGCCCCGGTTCCTCACCGGGAGGAACCGGGGCCGTACGGCCGTACCGGCCGGGTCAGCGCACGAACACTCCCGCCTGGTTGGCCAGGTCCAGGAAGTACTGCGGCGCGACACCGAGCACCACGGTGACGGCCACGCCCACGCCGATCGCCGTCATGGTCAGCGGCGACGGAACGGCCACGGTCGGGCCGTCGGCCTTCGGCTCGCTGAAGAACATCAGCACGATCACGCGGATGTAGAAGAACGCGGCGATCGCCGAGGAGATCACACCGATGACGACCAGCGGGACGGCACCGCCGGCCGCGGCCGCCTTGAACACGGCGAACTTCCCGGCGAAGCCGGAGGTCAGCGGAATGCCGGCGAAGGCCAGCAGGAACACCGCGAACACCGCCGCGACCAGCGGGGAACGGCGGCCGAGCCCCGCCCACTTGGACAGGTGGGTCGCCTCGCCGCCCGCGTCGCGGACCAGCGTGACCACGGCGAACGCGCCGACCGTCACGAACGAGTACGCCGCCAGGTAGAACAGCACGGACGACACGCCGTCCTTCGTGGTCGCGATGACACCCGCGAGGATGAATCCCGCGTGGGCGACCGACGAGTACGCCAGCAGCCGCTTGATGTCGGTCTGGGTGATGGCGACGATCGCGCCGCCCAGCATGGTGATGATCGCCACCGCCCACATCACCGGCCGCCAGTCCCAGCGCATCCCGGGCAGGACGACGTAGAGCAGTCGCAGCAGCGCGCCGAACGCCGCCACCTTCGTCGCCGCAGCCATGAAGCCGGTCACGGGGGTCGGAGCGCCCTGGTAGACGTCGGGCGTCCACATGTGGAACGGGACCGCGGCCACCTTGAACAGCAGGCCCATCACGATCATGGCGGCGCCGATCAGCAGCAGCGCGTCGTTGCCCATGGTGTTGGCCAGTGCCGGATCGACGTTGGTGACCGTGCCGTCGACGACCTGCGCGATGCGCGCGTACGTCACCGAACCCGAGTAGCCGTACAGGAGCGCGATGCCGAAGAGGGTGAACGCCGAGGCGAACGCGCCCAGCAGGAAGTACTTGACCGCCGCCTCCTGCGACATCAGCCGCTTGCGGCGGGCCAGCGCACACAGCAGGTACAGCGGGAGCGAGAACACCTCCAGGGCCACGAACAGCGTCAGCAGGTCGTTGGCCGAGGGGAAGACCAGCATGCCGGCGACCGCGAACAGCAGCAGCGGGAACACCTCTGTCGTGGTGAACCCGGCCTTCACGGCGGCCTTCTCGCTGTCGCCACCGGGGACGGCGGCGGCCTGTGCGGCGAAGGAGTCGACCCGGTTGCCGTGCGTCTCCGGGTCCAGGCGCCGCTCCGCGAAGGTGAACAGGGCGACGAGGCCGGTCAGCAGGATCGTGCCCTGCAGGAACAGCGACGGGCCGTCGACCGCGATCGCGCCCATGGCCGCGATGTGCGCCTTCGTGGTGCCGTATCCGTCGGCGGCCAGCGCGATCACCGCCGCGAACGCCGCGCACAGGGCGACGGCGGACACGAACAGCTGGGCGTAGTAGCGGGACTTGCGCGGGACGAACGCCTCGACCAGCACGCCGACCAACGCCGCGCCGACGACGATCAGGGTCGGCGCCAACTGACCGTATTCGATCTTCGGCGCGCCGATCTTCGCGATCGGGTCGGCCGCTGTTGTCCACAGGCTGTGGACGGCAACTGTGCTCACTTGGCCGCCTCCACCGCGGGCTTGGGATCCTTCTTGTGTACGTCGGACATGGTGTGCTTGACCGCCGGGTTGACGATGTCCGTGACCGGCTTCGGGTAGACGCCCAGGAAGACCAGCAGCACGATCAGCGGGGTCACGACCACCAGCTCACGCGCGCGGAGGTCCGACATCCCCGACACCGCGGGCTTCACCGGGCCCGTCATCGTCCGCTGGTACAGGACGAGGACGTACAGCGCGGCGAGCACGATGGCGAACGTGGCGATGATGCCGATGACCGGGTAGCGCGTGAACGTGCCGACCAGGACGAGGAACTCACTGACGAACGGCGCCAGTCCCGGCAGCGAGAGGGTTGCCAGGCCGCCGATCAGGAAGGTGCCGGCGAGTACCGGGGCGACCTTCTGCACGCCGCCGTAGTCGGCGATGAGCCGCGAGCCGCGCCGGGAGATCAGGAAGCCGACGACCAGCAGCAGCGCGGCCGTGGAGATGCCGTGGTTGACCATGTAGAGCGTGGCACCGGACTGGCCCTGGCTGGTCATCGCGAAGATGCCCATGATGATGAAGCCGAAGTGCGAGATCGACGCGTAGGCGATCAGGCGCTTGATGTCCCGCTGGCCGACGGCGAGCAGCGCGCCGTAGATGATGCTGATGACGGCCAGGACCAGGATGACGGGCGTCGCCCACTTGCTGGCCCCGGGGAACAGCTGCAGGCAGAAGCGGAGCATCGCGAACGTGCCCACCTTGTCGACGACCGCGGTGATCAGGACGGCGACCGGGGCGGTGGACTCCTGCATGGCGTTGGGCAGCCAGGTGTGCAGCGGCCACAGGGGTGCCTTCACCGCGAAGGCGAAGAAGAAGCCGAGGAACAGCCAGCGTTCGGTGCTCGTCGCCATGTGCAGCGAGCCACTCGCGCGCGCCTGAGCGATGTCGTGAAGGCTGAAGGTTCCGGCGACCACGTAGAGGCCGATCACGGCGGCCAGCATGATCAGGCCGCCGACCAGGTTGTACAGGAGGAACTTCACGGCCGCATACGACCGCTGCGTGGCCGCCGTCTCTTCGCCGTGCTCGTGGGCACGGTCGCCGAAGCCGCCGATGAGGAAGTACATCGGGATGAGCATGGCTTCGAAGAAGATGTAGAAGAGGAAGACGTCGGTGGCCTCGAAGGAGATGACCACCATCGCCTCGACGGCCAGGATCAGCGCGAAGAAGCCCTGGGTGGGCCGCCAGCGGCGGCTTCCGGTCTCCAGCGGGTCGGCGTCGTGCCAGCCGGCCAGGATGATGAACGGGATCAGCAGCGCGGTCAGCGCGACCAGTACCGCCCCGATGCCGTCGACGCCCAGTTCGTAGCGCACACCGAAGTCGCTGATCCAGGCGTGCGACTCGGTGAGCTGGTAGCGGGCGCCGCCCGGGTCGAAGCGGACCAGGACGACGATCGCCAGGGCGAGCGTGGCGAGCGACACCAGCAGGGCCAGCCACTTGGCGGCGGTGCGCCGCGCGGCCGGTACGGCCGCCGTGGCGACCGCCCCGACGGCCGGGAGCGCCGCCGTCACTGTCAGCAGAGGAAAGGACATCGGTATCAGACCGCCCTCATCAGCAGGGTCGCGGCGACCAGGAGTGCCGCACCGCCGAACATCGAGACCGCGTAGGAGCGGGCGAAGCCGTTCTGGAGGCGACGCAGCCGCCCGGACATGCCGCCGAAGCCGGCCGCCGTGCCGTTGACGACCCCGTCGACCAGGGTGTGGTCGACGTAGACCAGGGAGCGCGTCAGGTGCTCGCCGCCACGCACCAGGACGACGTGGTTGAAGTCGTCCTGGAGGAGGTCGCGCCGGGCCGCGCGGGTGAGCAGCGAACCGCGCGGGGCGACCGCCGGGACAGGCTTGCGGCCGTACTGCGCCCAGGCGATGGCGACGCCGACGACCAGGCAGGCCATGGTGGCGCCGGTGACGACGCCGGCGCTGATCGGTGAGTTGCCCTCACTGTGGCCGGTGACCGGCTCCAGCCAGTGCAGGAAGCGGTCGCCGATGCTGAAGAAGCCGCCCGCGAAGACCGATCCGACGGCCAGCAGGATCATGGGGATCGTCATGACCTTCGGGGACTCGTGCGGGTGCGGCTCGGCGTGCTCTCCCTGGTGTTCGGCGGCGGGCTCGGCGCTCGGTGCCTCCGGGGAGCGAGTGGGTTGGTTTTTCCAACGCTCCTCTCCGAAGAACGTCATCAGCATCACCCGCGTCATGTAGAAGGCGGTGATGGCCGCGCCCAGCAGGGCCGCGCCGCCGAGGATCCAGCCCTCGGTGCCGCCCTTCGCGAAGGCCGCCTCGATGATCTTGTCCTTGGAGAAGAAGCCCGACAGGCCGGGGAAGCCGATGATGGCGAGGTAGCCGAGGCCGAAGGTGACGAAGGTGACCGGCATGTACTTGCGCAGGCCGCCGTAGCGGCGCATGTCGACCTCGTCGTTCATGCCGTGCATGACGGAACCGGCGCCGAGGAACAGGCCGGCCTTGAAGAAGCCGTGCGTCACCAGGTGCATGATCGCGAAGACGTAGCCGATGGGGCCGAGGCCCGCGGCCAGCACCATGTAGCCGATCTGCGACATGGTCGAGCCGGCCAGTGCCTTCTTGATGTCGTCCTTCGCGCAACCGACGATCGCACCGAACAGGAGCGTGACCGCGCCGACGACGGTGACGGCGAGCTGGGCGTCCGGGGCGGCGTTGAAGATGGCTCCGGAGCGGACGATCAGGTAGACGCCGGCGGTCACCATCGTCGCCGCGTGGATCAGGGCCGAGACCGGGGTCGGGCCCTCCATGGCGTCGCCGAGCCAGGACTGGAGCGGCACCTGGGCGGACTTGCCGCAGGCGGCGAGCAGCAGCATCAGCGCGATCGCGGTGAGCTTGCCCTGGGAGGCGTCACCCGCGTGGGTGAGGACCGGGCCGAAGGCGAAGGTGCCGAAGGTGGCGAACATCAGCATGATCGCGATCGACAGGCCCATGTCGCCGACGCGGTTGACGAGGAACGCCTTCTTGGCGGCGGTGGCCGCGCTGGGCTTGTGCTGCCAGAAGCCGATCAGCAGGTAGGAGGCGAGACCGACGCCCTCCCAGCCCATGTACAGCAGCAGGTAGTTGTCGGCGAGGACCAGCAGGAGCATCGCGGCGAGGAACAGGTTCAGGTAGCCGAAGAAGCGGCGGCGCCGCTCGTCGTGCGCCATGTACCCGACCGAGTAGAGGTGGATCAGTGAGCCGACGCCGGTGATCAGCAGCACGAACGTCATCGACAGCTGGTCGAGGCGGAAAGTGACGTCGGCCTGGAAGCCGGCCACCGGGACCCAGCTGAACAGGTGCTGGATCAGGGTGCGGTGGTCGGCGCCCTTGCCGAGCAGGTCGGCGAAGAGAATCAGGCCGATCACGAAGGAGGCGGCCGACAGCAGTGTGCCGATCCAGTGGCCGACGGCGTCGAGGCGCCGACCGCCGACCAGGAGGACGGCCGCTCCGAGCAGGGGCGCCGCGATGAGCAGCGCGATCAGGTTGTCCACGATTCTTCCGACCCCTTACAGCTTCATCAGGCTGGCGTCGTCGACCGAGGCCGAGTGGCGGGTACGGAACAGCGACACGATGATCGCGAGACCCACCACGACCTCCGCGGCGGCGACGACCATCGTGAAGAAGGCGATGATCTGGCCGTCGAGGTTGCCGTGCATCCGGGAGAAGACGACGAACGCGAGGTTGCACGCGTTGAGCATCAGCTCGATGCACATGAACACGACGATCGCGTTCCGTCTGATCAGCACCCCCGTCGCGCCGATGGTGAACAACAGGGCCGCGAGATAGAGGTAATAGACCGGGTTCACTTCGACGCCTCCTCGGACCGCTTGGTGTTCGCCGGTTCGATCGCCGTACGCTCCAGGCGCTCCTCGGCGCGCTGTTCCAGCGCCCGCAGGTCGTTCAGCGCCTCGGCGGACACGTCGCGGATCTGGCCGCGTTCGCGCAGCGTCTTGTTGACGGTCAGCTCGGACGGGGTGCCGTCGGGGAGCAGGCCTGCGATGTCCACCGCGTTGTGCCGGGCGTAGACGCCGGGGGCCGGCAGCGGCGGTACGTGCTTGCCCTCGCGGATGCGCTGCTCGGACAGTTCGCGCTGGGTCTTGGCGCGCTCGGTGCGCTCGCGGTGGGTGAGCACCATGGCACCGACGGCGGCCGTGATCAGCAGGGCGCCGGTGAGTTCGAACGCGTACACGTACTTGGTGAAGATGAGGGTCGCGAGACCCTCCACGTTGCCGTGCGCGTTCGCCTGGCCGGTGCCGTCGAAGTCCTTCAGGGAAGCGTTGGCGATGCCGGCGAACAGCAGGACGCCGAATCCGATCCCGCAGAGAAGGGCCAGCCAGCGCTGGCCCTTGATGGTCTCCTTCAGCGAGTCCGCGGCGGTCACGCCGACGAGCATCACCACGAAGAGGAACAGCATCATGATCGCGCCGGTGTAGACGACGATCTGCACGATCCCAAGGAAGTAGGCACCGTTGGCGAGGTAGAACACCGCCAGGACGATCATGGTTCCGGCAAGGCACAGAGCGCTGTGCACGGCCTTCCTCATGAAGACGGTACACAGGGCGCCGATCACCGCGACCGAGCCGAGAACCCAGAACTGGAAGGCCTCACCGGTGGAGGTGGTGTAGGCGGCGAGTTGCGCGGTCATCGGCCGATCACCTTCTCCGACGCCGGTTCGGTCTCGCCGAAGGTGGAGTCGCCTTCCTGGACGACCTCGCCCTTGGAGTGGGCGACCTGCCGTACGGTGCCCGGCGCAGCCTCCGTCACCAGACCCCGGTAGTAGTCCTGTTCGTCGGTTCCCGGGAAGATCGAGTGCGGCGTGTCGACCATGCCCTCCTCGAGACCGGCGAGCAGCTGCTCCTTGGTGTAGATGAGGTCGGCGCGGCTGGAGTCGGCCAGTTCGAACTCGTTGGTCATCGTCAACGCGCGCGTGGGGCACGCCTCGATGCACAGGCCGCACAGGATGCAGCGGGCGTAGTTGATCTGGTAGACGCGGCCGTACCGCTCGCCCGGCGAGTAGCGCTCCTCGTCGGTGTTGTCGGCGCCCTCCACATAGATGGCGTCGGCGGGGCAGGCCCAGGCGCACAGTTCGCAGCCGACGCACTTCTCCAGGCCGTCCGGATGGCGGTTGAGCTGGTGCCGTCCGTGGAACCGCGGAGCCGTTGTCTTCTTCTGCTCCGGGTACTGCTCGGTCAGCCGCTTCTTGAACATGGCCTTGAAGGTCACGCCGAAGCCGGCCACGGGGTTCAGGAAACCAGGTTTGGTCTCCTTGGGCTCCTCAGCCATCGGACGCCTCCTTTCCATCCGTCAATCCGTCACTGACAGTGTCCGACCCACCACTGACAATCAGCTCCCGTTCCCGGTGCGAGCGGCGCCTCGGGACCGGCGGCAGCTCCTGCCCGGGCAGCGGCGGTACGGGGAATCCGCCGGCCAGCGGGTCGAACCCGGCCTGTTCGGCGGCGGGCTGCTCGGCCGGCTTCGCCTTCTCGCGGAACATGTCGGCGACGAAGGAGAGCAGCAGCAGGGCGAGGACCGCGCCGCCCACGTAGAGGGCGATGTCGGCGAAGTCGTAGTTCTCGTTGCGCAGGACCCGCACGGTCGCGACCAGCATCAGCCACGTCACGGAGACCGGGATGAGGACCTTCCAGCCGAGCTTCATCAGCTGGTCGTAGCGGACGCGGGGCAGGGTGCCGCGCAGCCAGATGAAGAAGAACAGCAGCAACTGGACCTTGATGACGAACCAGAGCAGGGGCCACCAGCCGTGGTTCGCGCCCTCCCAGAAGGTGCTGATCGGCCACGGGGCGCGCCATCCGCCGAGGAACAGGGTCGTCGACACGGCCGAGACGGTCACCATGTTGACGTACTCGGCGAGCATGAACATCGCGAACTTGATCGACGAGTACTCGGTGTTGAAGCCGCCGACCAGGTCGCCCTCGGACTCCGGCATGTCGAAGGGGGCGCGGTTGGTCTCGCCGACCATCGTGACGATGTAGAGGATGAAGGAGACCGGCAGCAGCAGGATGTACCAGCGGTCGTGCTGCTGGGCGACGATCGTGGACGTCGACATCGACCCCGAGTACAGGAACACCGAGGCGAACGCGGCACCCATGGCGATCTCGTACGAGATCATCTGCGCGCAGGAACGCAGGCCGCCGAGCAGGGGGTAGGTGGATCCGGAACTCCAACCCGCCAGGACGATGCCGTAGATGCCGACGGAGGCGACCGCGAGGATGTAGAGCATCGCGATCGGCAGGTCGGTCAGCTGCATCGCGGTGCGGTGACCGAAGATCGAGATCTCGTTGCCGGCCGGGCCGAAGGGGATCACCGCGATCGCCATGAACGCCGGGATGGCCGCGACGATCGGTGCGAGGACGTAGACCACCTTGTCCGCGCGTTTGACGATGAGGTCTTCCTTGAGCATCAGTTTCACGCCGTCGGCGAGCGACTGGAGCATGCCCCATGGGCCGTGCCGGTTGGGGCCGACGCGCAGCTGCATCCAGGCGACGACCTTACGTTCCCAGACGATGGAGAACAGCACGGTCACCATCAGGAAGGCGAAGCAGAACACCGCCTTGATGACGACCAGCCACCAGGGGTCGCTGCCGAACATCGAGAGGTCTTCAGCGGCGAGGTACGGGCTCATGCCTCCACCTCCTTGGGGGCCTTGTCGGCGGGTGCCGCCGGGCCGATGCGGACGAGGGAGCCGGGCACCGCGCCAGTGCCGGAGGCGACGCCCGCGCCGACGGAGTTCAGCGGGAGCCACACCACCCGGTCGGGCATCTCGGTGACCAGCAGGGGGAGTTCAACGGTGCCGGCCTGGCCGGTGACGGCAAGCAGGCCGCCGTCCTCGACGCCCACCTCGGCGGCCGTCGCGGCGGACACGCGTGCGCGTGCGGCGTGCCGAGTGCCGGCGAGCGCTTCGTCGCCCTTCTGCAGGACGCCGTGGTCCAGGAGCAGCCGGTGCCCGGCGAGTACGGCCTCGCCGGTGGCCGGACGGGGCAGCGCGCCCGCGGTCTCCATGGGTTCGGTGGCCCGCGGGCCGTCCCAGACGCCGAGCCGGTCGATCTCCGCGCGCGTGGTGCGCAGATCGGGCAGGCCCAGGTGGACGTCCATGGCGTCGGAGAGCATCTGCAGCACGCGGCCGTCGGACGGGGAGAGGCGGCGGGTCATCTGGTCGGGCTTCAGGGTGGCCTCGAAGAGGCGGACCCTGCCCTCCCAGTTGAGGAAGGTGCCCGCCTTCTCGGGGACCGCGGCGACCGGAAGGACGACGTCGGCGCGGTCGGTGACCTCGCTGGGCCGCAGTTCCAGTGACACCAGGAAGCCGACACTGTCGAGCGCCTCACGCGCGCGTGCCGGGTCGGGCAGGTCGGCGACCTCGACGCCGGCGACCACGAGGGCCGAGAGTTCGCCGGTTGCGGCGGCCTCGACGATCTGGTGGGCGTCGCGGCCGTAGCGCAGCGGCAGTTCGGCCAGCCCCCAGGCAGCGGCGACCTCCTCCCGCGCGCGCGGGTCGGTGGCCGGGCGGCCGCCGGGCAGCAGCGACGGCAGTGCGCCCGCCTCGGCGGCGCCGCGCTCCCCGGCCCGCCTGGGGATCCAGACGAGCTGGGCGCCGGTCGCGGTGGCGGCGCGTGCGGCGGCGGTCAGTGCGCCGGCGACCGCGGCCAGCCGCTCTCCTACGACGATCACGGCGCCCTCGGTACGCAGCGCCTCGGCGGCCTGTGTGCCGGGCTCCTCCAGGCCGACTCCGCTCGCGAGGGCGTCCAGCCATTCGGTCTCGGTGCCGGGGGCGGCCGGAAGGAGGGTGCCGCCCGCCTTCTGGAGGCCCCGGGTGGCGTACGTGGCCAGCGAGAAGACGCGCTGTTTGCGTTTGCGCCAGGCCTTGCGCAGCCGCAGGAAGACGCCGGGTGCCTCCTCCTCCGACTCGAAGCCGACGAGCAGGACGGCGGGCGCCTTCTCCAGGGACGTGTACGTGACGCCCGTACCGTCGAGGTCGCGGCCGCGGCCGGCCACGCGGGACGCCAGGAAGTCGGCTTCCTCTCCGCTGTGCACGCGCGCGCGGAAGTCGATGTCGTTGGTGTCGAGGGCCACGCGCGCGAACTTGCTGTACGCGTAGGCGTCCTCGACGGTGAGCCGGCCTCCGGTGAGGACGCCCGCGCGGGAGCGGGCGGCGGTCAGCCCGCGCGCGGCCGCTTCGAGAGCCTCCGGCCAGGAGACGGGTTCAAGGACGCCCTCGGCGCTGCGCACGAGCGGGGTTTCGAGGCGGTCCTTGAGCTGCGCGTACCGGAACGCGAAGCGTCCCTTGTCGCAGATCCACTCCTCGTTGACCTCGGGGTCGTCGGCGGCGAGCCGCCGCATGACCTTGCCGCGCCGGTGGTCGGTGCGGGTGGCGCAGCCGCCCGCGCAGTGCTCGCACACGGACGGCGAGGAGATCAGGTCGAACGGGCGGGAGCGGAAGCGGTAGGCGGCGGAGGTCAGCGCGCCGACCGGGCAGATCTGGATGGTGTTGCCGGAGAAGTACGACTCGAAGGGGTCGCCCTCGCCGGTGCCGACCTGCTGGAGGGCGCCCCGTTCGATCAGTTCGATCATCGGGTCGCCCGCGACCTGGTTGGAGAAGCGGGTGCAGCGGGCGCACAGCACGCACCGCTCGCGGTCGAGCAGGACCTGGGTGGAGATCGGCACGGGCTTCTCGTAGGTCCGCTTCTTGCCTTCGAAGCGGGACTCGGCGTTGCCGTGCGACATGGCCTGGTTCTGCAGGGGACACTCACCGCCCTTGTCGCAGACCGGGCAGTCGAGGGGGTGGTTGATGAGGAGGAGTTCCATCACCCCCTTCTGGGCCTTCTCGGCGACCGGCGAGGTGAGGTGGGTCTTGACGACCATGCCGTCGGTGCAGGTGATGGTGCAGGACGCCATCGGCTTGCGCTGGCCCTCCACCTCGACGATGCACTGCCGGCAGGCACCGGCGGGGTCCAGGAGGGGGTGGTCGCAGAAGCGGGGGATCTCGATGCCGAGCTGTTCGGCGGCGCGGATGACCAGGGTGCCCTTGGGCACGCTGAGTTCGATGCCGTCGATGGTCAGCGTGACGAGGTCCTCCGGCGGGACCGCCGCCTCTCCCCCTCCGGTGGGAGCACTCGTGGTCACGGTCATGCGTTCACCTCCGGGCGGTCCGCCCAGGCCGTCGACTTCGCCGGGTCGAAGGGGCAGCCCCGGCCCGTGATGTGCTGCTCGTACTCCTCGCGGAAGTACTGCAGCGAGGAGAAGATCGGTGAGGCGGCGCCGTCACCGAGGGCGCAGAAGGACTTGCCGTTGATGTTGTCGGCGATGTCGTTCAGCTTGTCGAGGTCGGACATGCTGCCCTTGCCGGCTTCGATGTCCCGCATCAGCTGCACCAGCCAGTAAGTCCCCTCGCGGCAGGGGGTGCACTTGCCGCAGGACTCGTGGGCGTAGAACTCGGTCCAGCGGGTCACCGCCCGCACCACGCAGGTCGTCTCGTCGAAGCACTGCAGGGCCTTCGTGCCGAGCATGGAACCGGCGGCGCCGACTCCCTCGTAGTCGAGGGGGACGTCGAGGTGTTCGTCGGTGAACATCGGGGTCGAGGAGCCGCCCGGCGTCCAGAACTTCAGCCGGTGGCCGGGGCGCATCCCGCCGCTCATGTCGAGGAGCTGACGGAGTGTGATGCCGAGGGGCGCCTCGTACTGGCCGGGGCCGGCGACGTGGCCGCTGAGCGAGTACAGCGTGAAGCCGGGAGACTTCTCGCTGCCCATCGATCTGAACCAGTCTTTCCCGTTTTTCAGGATTGCGGGAACTGACGCGATCGATTCGACGTTGTTCACCACAGTCGGACAGGCGTAGAGGCCTTCCACCGCAGGGAAGGGGGGACGCAGCCGCGGTTGACCACGGCGGCCTTCGAGCGAGTCGAGCAGTGCGGTCTCCTCACCGCAGATGTACGCGCCCGCACCCGCGTGCACGGTGAGTTCGAGGGCGAGTCCGCTGCCCAGGATGTTCTCGCCGAGGTAGCCCGCCGCGTAGGCCTCGCGCACGGCCTCGTGCAACCGCCGCAGAACGGGGACGACTTCACCACGCAGATAGATGAAGGCATGCGACGACCTGATGGCGTAACACGCGATCACAATGCCCTCGATGAGGCTGTGCGGGTTCGCGAAGAGGAGCGGGATGTCCTTGCAGGTCCCGGGCTCCGATTCGTCGGCGTTGACAACTAGATAGTGCGGTTTTCCATCACCCTGGGGAATGAACTGCCATTTCATTCCCGTCGGGAACCCCGCGCCGCCGCGGCCGCGCAGACCGGAGTCCTTGACGTACGCGATCAGGTCGTCCGGTGACATGGCGAGCGCCTTGCGGAGTCCCTCGTACCCTTCGTGCCTCCGGTAGACGTCCAGAGACCAGGCCCGGTCCTCGTCCCAGAAGGCCGACAGCACGGGTGCGAGCAGCTTCTCGGGGCTCGTGTCCTTCAGTTCGGGTGCCACGGTCATCACTCCCCCTCCTCGGCGGTAGGCCCTGCCGGATGAGCCGGGTCGGAGGCCGAGGTGTCCTGCGGCGCGTCATGAGAGCTGGGGTGTTCGGCCGGCGACGGCTCGGGCACCTCGTCCCGCGGTTCGTCGTGCGCCCCGGCGTCGTGCGTACCGCCTTCGTGCGGACCGCCTTCGTGCGGACCGCCTTCGTGCGGACCGCCTTCGTGCGGACCGCCGTCGCGTGGATGGACCACGCGCGCGGGTGCGGCCTCTCCCCTGGCCAGGCGGAGGCCCACCAGCGACGCGGGTCCCGCACTGCCGCTCTCCTCGACGGCCCCGGGCCGCTCGTCGGGGAAACCGGCCAGGATCCGCGCGGTCTCCTTGAAGGTGCACAGCCGGGCGCCGCGCGTGGGCTCCACGGGCCGTCCCGCGCGCAGGTCGTCGACCAGGCGCTTGGCACTGCCGGGTGTCTGGTTGTCGAAGAACTCCCAGTTCACCATCACGACGGGCGCGTAGTCGCAGGCGGCGTTGCACTCGATGTGCTCCAGGGTGACCAGGCCGTCGTCGGTGGTCTCGCCGTTGCCGACGCCCAGGTGTTCCTGGAGGGTCTCGAAGATCGCGTCGCCGCCCATCACCGCGCAGAGGGTGTTGGTGCACACGCCGACCTGGTAGTCACCGGACGGCCGGCGCCGGTACATGCTGTAGAAGGTGGCGACGGCGGTGACCTCGGCCGTGGTGAGGTCGAGCATGTCCGCGCAGAACCTCATGCCGGTGCGCGTGACGTGGCCTTCCTCGGCCTGCACGAGGTGGAGCAGCGGCAGCAGGGCGGACCGGGAGTCCGGGTAGCGCGCGATGACCTCGCGCGCGTCCGCCTCCAGCCGGGCCCGGACGTCGTCCGGGTAGGCGGGCGCGGGCAGTTCGGGCATGCCCAGGCTGACGCCCCGCTCCGAAGAAGAGGTGGTCACCGGTCGACGCCTCCCATCACGGGGTCGATGGACGCCACGGCGACGATCACGTCGGCGACCTGGCCGCCCTCGCACATCGCCGCCATGGCTTGCAGGTTGGTGAAGGACGGGTCGCGGAAGTGGACCCGGTAGGGGCGGGTGCCGCCGTCGGAGACCGCGTGCACGCCGAGTTCGCCCTTGGGTGACTCGACGGCCGCGTAGGCCTGTCCCGGCGGGACCCGGAAGCCCTCGGTGACCAGCTTGAAGTGGTGGATCAGGGACTCCATGGAGGTGCCCATGATCTTCTTGATGTGGTCGAGGGAGTTGCCGAGTCCGTCCGGGCCCAGGGCGAGCTGGGCGGGCCAGGCGATCTTCTTGTCGGCGACCATGACCGGGCCGGGCTGCAGCCGGTCCAGGCACTGCTCGACGATCCTGAGCGACTGGCGCATCTCCTCCAGGCGGATCAGGAAGCGGCCGTAGGAGTCGCAGGTGTCGGCGGTGGGGACGTCGAAGTCGTACGTCTCGTAGTCGCAGTACGGCTGGGCCTTGCGCAGGTCGTGCGGCAGGCCGGTGGCGCGCAGGATCGGGCCGGTGGCGCCGAGGGCCATGCAGCCGGCCAGGTCGAGGTAGCCGACGTCCTGCATGCGGGCCTTGAAGATGGGGTTCCCGGTGGCGAGCGCGTCGTACTCCGGGAGGTTCTTGGTCATCTTCTTCACGAACTCGCGGATCTGGTCCACCGCGCCGGGCGGCAGGTCCTGGGCGAGTCCGCCGGGCCGGATGTAGGCGTGGTTCATGCGCAGGCCGGTGACCAGCTCGTAGATGTCGAGGATCATCTCGCGGTCACGGAATCCGTAGATCATGATCGTGGTGGCGCCGAGTTCCATGCCGCCGGTGGCGATGCACACCAGGTGGGAGGAGAGCCGGTTCAGCTCCATCAGGAGCACCCGGATGATCTTCGCGCGCTCGGGGATCTCGTCCTCGATGCCGAGGAGCTTCTCGACGGCGAGACAGTAGGCGGTCTCGTTGAAGAAGGACGTCAGGTAGTCCATGCGCGTCACGAACGTGGTGCCCTGGGTCCAGGTCCGGTATTCGAGGTTCTTCTCGATGCCGGTGTGGAGGTAGCCGATGCCGCAGCGGGCCTCGGTGACCGTCTCGCCCTCGATCTCCAGGATGAGCCGAAGCACTCCATGGGTGGACGGGTGCTGGGGACCCATGTTGACGACGACGCGTTCGTCGTCGGCGCGGGCCGCGGACTGGACGACCTCGTCCCAGTCGCCACCGGTGACCGTGTACACGGTGCCCTCGGTGGTCTCCCGCGCGGAGGCGGACGACGGGTGTGTGCTGCTCACGAGTACGACCTCCGCTGGTCCGGAGCCGGGATCTGGGCGCCCTTGTACTCGACGGGGATGCCGCCGAGGGGGTAGTCCTTGCGCTGCGGGTGGCCCTGCCAGTCGTCCGGCATCATGATCCGCGTCAGGGCCGGGTGGCCGTCGAAGACGATCCCGAAGAAGTCGTAGGTCTCGCGTTCGTGCCAGTCGTTGGTGGGATACACGGAGACCAGGGACGGGATGCGCCGGTCGCTGTCGGGGGCGCTGACTTCGAGGCGGATCAGCCGGTTGTGGGTGATCGAGCGCAGGTGGTAGACGGCGTGCAGCTCGCGGCCCTTGTCGTTCGGGTAGTGGACGCCGCTGACGCCGGTGCACAGCTCGAAGCGCAGGGCCGGGTCGTCGCGCAGGGTGCGGGCGACGCGGACGAGGTGTTCGCGTTCGACGTGGAAGGTGATCTCGTCGCGGTCGACGACCGTCTTCTCCAGGGCATTGCCGGGGAGGAGTCCCTGTTCCTCCAGGGCGCCCTCCAGTTCGTCGGCGACCTCGTCGAACCAGCCGCCGTAGGGGCGGGTGGCCGGGCCGGGGAGCCGGACCGAGCGGACCAGGCCGCCGTAGCCGGAGGTGTCGCCGCCGCCCGCGGTGCCGAACATGCCGCGCTGGACGCGGATCTCCTCGCCGCCCTGGCCGCGCTGTCCGGGGAGGTTGGAGGCGGAGAGGTCCTTTTCGGGGTTCACCCCGTTCGCCCCGCCTGTGCCGTTGGTGCCGTTTCCGTCGCTCACCGCAGCAGCCCCTTCATCTCGATCGTGGGCAGGGCCTTGAGCGCCGCCTCCTCCGCCTCGCGGGCGGCTTCCGCCGCGTTCACGCCGAGCTTGGAGGACTGGATCTTCTGGTGGAGCTTGAGGATCGCGTCCATCAGCATCTCGGGGCGGGGCGGGCAGCCGGGCAGGTAGATGTCGACGGGGACGATGTGGTCGACGCCCTGGACGATGGCGTAGTTGTTGAACATGCCGCCCGAGGAGGCGCAGACGCCCATGGAGATCACCCACTTCGGGTTGGGCATCTGGTCGTAGACCTGCCGCAGCACCGGCGCCATCTTCTGGCTCACCCGGCCGGCGACGATCATCAGGTCGGCCTGGCGCGGCGAGCCGCGGAAGACCTCCATGCCGAAGCGCGCGAGGTCGTAGCGGCCGGCGCCGGTCGTCATCATCTCGATGGCGCAGCAGGCGAGGCCGAACGTGGCCGGGAAGACGGACGCCTTGCGCACCCAGCCCGCGGCCTGCTCGACGGTGGTCAGCAGGAAGCCGCTCGGAAGTTTTTCTTCGAGTCCCATGTCCTAAGGCCCCTCAGTCCCATTCCAGGCCGCCGCGCCGCCATACGTACGCGTACGCGACGAAGACGGTGAGCACGAAGAGCAGCATCTCCACGAGCCCGAAAACACCCAGGGCGTCGAAGGTGACGGCCCAGGGGTAGAGGAAGACGATCTCGATGTCGAAGACGATGAAGAGCATCGCCGTCAGGTAGTACTTGATGGGGAAGCGCCCGCCGCCGGCCGGCGTGGGGGTCGGCTCGATGCCGCACTCGTAGGCGTCGAGTTTGGCGCGGTTGTACCGCTTCGGACCGATCAGCGTGGCCATGACCACGGAGAAGATCGCAAAGCCTGCCCCGAGGGCTCCCAGTACGAGGATGGGCGCATACGCGTTCACCGCTCCTCGCTCCTCTCAGTCGGCGCTGACTGCTGGCGGTTGCATCGGGCCCACGCTTGCCTCACCGGTCCCACCGACCCCTCTCGCCCCGCTCGTCCCGGACGAAGATCGAGAACATGTGAAGCAGGTCACAAGCCCAACTGCCACGCATCCTATGCCCGCCGCTCTGTGATCTGCGACACGGGGTATTCCACAAGCTTTGTGATCTCCACCACCTGACGAAGGATCATGAAGTCGGATGATGGGTGATCTTCATACGCGAAGCGTTCAGGTGATCACCAGAAGTGACAATTCCGCTCGTCGTCGCAGGCCGGAGAGGTCGTCTCAATATCAAGAGAGTTCTCCTGCATGCAAATTGGTGCTGGGCCCGGCGGGCTGGTAGAGGGTCCCGTTCACACATCAGGGGGAGCTTGGGGCACGGAAGTGGACGCCGTCCGGCGCGTGCACGCGTTCACGAACTCCCTCCCGCGCGGGACGCCGCCGTTCCGGTAACCGTTCCGTGACCTCCGCCACATCCATGAGAGGCGGATGAGAGCCGGGCTTGGCCATCCATCCCAACCAGTGGTAGGTGCGGGGCAATTCGGGCGTAATGATGAAAGACCGTGATCATGGGCTTGATCACCCGCGTCCGCAATGTCCGTTACGGCGTCAATAAAGAGTGACGCGTCGGGCATTCGGGGCCCCGATTGAGCAACTGTGGCGCAGCACACGTTTCTTGAAGATATGAAGGAGCCCCTGGTACCGGTTGTTCCCATGTCCCACACCGCTCACATACGCAGCCACCGGAAACCCCGCCGCAGCGCGTCGAAAGTCGCGATGCGGGCCGGAGTTGCCGGTGGCGTCCTCAGCACCCTGGCAGTGGCCGGTGCCTCCGGCTCGGCGAACGCCGCCGAGCCGGTGACGCAGACCCTCGAACTGCCCACCCTCACGGCCGACCTGGCCACTCAGGTCGCCCAGTCCGCGGACGCCACGCAGCAGGCGGCCGCGAACTACGCGCTGCAGGCCGAGCGTGACACGGCCGCCGCAAAGGCCGCGAAGCAGGCCAAGGCGGACCTCGCGGACGCGAAGAAGAAGGCTGAGGCCAAGCGGAAGGCCGCGGAGGAGGCCGCCCGCAAGAAGGCCGCCGAGCGCGCCTCGCGCAGCGCGGAGCGGACCACGCTCTCCGCCTCGGCGGGCACGGGCACCTCCGTCGGCACCTCCACCGGCAGCTCCACGGCCACCGGTTCGGCCGCCGCCGTCATCTCCTTCGTCAAGGCGCAGATCGGCAAGGCGTACGTCTCCGGCGCCACCGGCCCGTCCGCCTACGACTGCTCCGGCCTGGTGCAGACGGCCTTCAGGCAGGTGGGCATCAGCCTGCCGCGCGTCTCCCAGGACCAGTCGACCGCCGGCACCCAGGTGTCGCTGAGCAACCTGCAGCCGGGCGACATCCTGTACTGGGGTGGCGCGGGCAGCGCGTACCACGTCGCGGTGTACGTGGGCGACGGCATGTTCGTCGGCGCGCAGAACCCCTCCAGCGGGGTCGTGGAGAAGCCGCTGTCGTACGACCCGCCGAGCGGGGCCGTGCGGGTGCTCTGAGCACCTCCACGCCTCTCACACGGGCACGCAGGGCCGCAGCCGCTCGGGGGCAGCGGCCCTTGCTCGTCTCCTGGCATCCTCTGCACGGGCCGCCGCACGGGCGGCTCGTCCAGGAGGCAAGGAGGCAGCACGATGCCACGCGTGTTCGTTCAGGGAAGCCCCGCCGACCACTACCCCAGGTACGCCCCGGAGGCGGAACGTGGCGCGGTGCGGCGTATCACCGAGGTCGGCGAGGAGGTCCTGCACCGGCCGTGCCGGGACGTCACGGAGTTCGGCCCGGACCTCGCCGCGCTCATCGACGACATGTTCCTCACCATGTACGCCGCGGACGGAGCGGGTCTGGCGGCGAATCAGGTGGGGGTCGGTCTGCGGCTGTTCGTGTACGACTGCCCCGATGACGACGGAATCCGGCATGTCGGACACGTCGTCAATCCCGTGCTCGAGCACTCCGGTGTGGCCGGGCGGCGGCTGATCGACGAGGGTGAGGGCTGCCTGTCGGTGCCGGGCGCCGTCATGGCCGTACCGAGGCCGGACCGGGCCGTCGTCCACGGGCGGGACAGGGACGGCCGACCGCTCACTGTCGAGGGCACCGGCTACTTCGCGCGCTGCCTCGCCCACGAGACCGACCACACGTACGGCCACATCTATCTCGACCGCCTCTCGAAGCGGGAGAAAAAGGACGCCCTGCGGCAGATGGCGGCCCAGCGGGACGAGGTGATCGCCCGCAGGGCCGCCAAGGCGGCGGAGCTGAGCCGCTCTTGAGTCCGGGCCCGCCGCCCGGGCCCGCCGCGCGGCCCCGGAGGCTGCTCACGCCTTCGGGGCCACCTTGCTCAGGCCGTTGATGACGCGGTCCATCGCGTCGCCGCCCGTGGGGTCGGTGAGGTTGGCCAGCAGCTTGAGGGTGAACTTCATCAGCACCGGGTGGGTCAGGCCCCGCTGGGCGGCGATCTGCATGACCTTCGGGTTGCCGATGAGCTTCACGAAGGCGCGGCCGAGCGTGTAGTAGCCGCCGTAGGTGTCCTTCAGGACGCGCGGGTAGCGCTGCAGGGCGAGTTCGCGCTGGGCCGGGGTGGCGCGCCCGCGGGCCTGGACGATGACCTCGGCGGCGAGCTGGCCGGACTCCATGGCGTAGGCGATGCCCTCGCCGTTGAAGGGGTTCACCAGGCCGCCGGCGTCGCCGACGAGCAGCAGCCCGCGCGTGTAGTGCGGCTGCCGGTTGAACGCCATGGGCAGGGCGGCGCCGCGGATCGGGCCGGTCATGTTCTCGGGGGTGTAGCCCCAGTCCTCCGGCATGGAGGCGCACCAGGCCTTGAGGATCTCGCGCCAGTCGAGGTCCTTGAAGGAGGCGGAGGTGTTGAGGACGCCGAGACCGACGTTGGAGGTGCCGTCGCCCATGCCGAAGATCCAGCCGTAGCCGGGCAGGAGGCGGTCCTGGGGGCCGCGCCGGTCCCACAGCTCCAGCCAGGACTCCAGGTAGTCGTCGTCGTGGCGGGGCGAGGTGAAGTAGGTGCGCACGGCGACGCCCATCGGGCGGTCCTCGCGGCGGTGCAGGCCCATCGCGAGGGAGAGCCGGGTGGAGTTGCCGTCGGCGGCGACCACCAGCGGCGCGCGGAAGGTGACCTCGCGCTTCTCCTCGCCCAGCTTGGCCGTCACGCCGGTGATGCGGCCGGTGCGGTCGTCGACGACCGGGCCGGAGACGTTGCAGCGCTCGTAGAGGCGGGCGCCGGCCTTCTGGGCGTTGCGGGCGAGCTGCTCGTCGAAGTCGTCGCGCTTGCGGACGAGGCCGTAGTTCGGGTAGGTGGCGAGATCCGGCCAGTCCAGCTGGAGGCGGGAGCCGCCGCCGATGATCCTCAGGCCCTTGTTGCGCAGCCAGCCGGCTTCCTCGGAGATGTCGATGCCCATGGCGACGAGCTGCTTGACCGCGCGCGGGGTGAGGCCGTCGCCGCAGACCTTCTCGCGGGGGAACTCGGTCTTCTCCAGCAGGAGTACGTCGAGTCCGGCGCGGGCGAGGTGGTAGGCGGTGGTGGACCCGGCCGGGCCGGCGCCCACGACGATCACGTCGGCGGTGCTCTCGGGCGAGGGCCCGGAGGACGGCTCGGGCGAGGGCTCGGAGTGGGGCTCGGTCTCGACGGTCACGGCGGGATCTCCCCAAGTTCGGAATCTGCGTGCCGGCCGGCACTGGACATGGGCAGTCTATTCAGCGGAACCGATCACCGGCTGAAGGGCTGCCCCGTGAACGAAGCTCTCCCCGCAGTACGGCTGCGCGTGCCCACCCACGAGGACGCGTTCGCCTGGCACCGCGTCTTCGACGACCCGGAGGTCATGGAGTTCTACGGCGGCCGGCCCGCGGAGTTGTCCGTGTACGAGGAGCTGACCGCGCGCCAGCGGCGGCACGACGCGGAGTACGGCTTCTGCCTGTGGACCCTGCTCGGCGACGACGGGGAGGTCATCGGCTTCACGGGCGCCCAGCCCTGGCAGCCGGGCTGGGGGCCGGTCGGCGAGATAGAGATCGGCTGGCGGCTCGGCCGGCCGTACTGGGGCCGGGGGCACGCGACCGCGGCCGCGCGCGAGACGCTGGACCGCGTGCGGGCGGCCGGGGTGCCGGGAGTGGTGGCGATGGTACGGCCCGGGAACAAGCGGTCGATCTCGGTGACCCGGCGGCTCGGCATGACGCCGGCGGAGACCTTCACGCACCCGGCGCTGAACGAACCGGCGCTCTGCTTCCGGCTCGCGTTCAACGCCCCGGGCCCACGCTCGACACCATCAAGTAACCCAACGTAGCGGACTGTCACAGAAAGACACCGGTGCCTTCCGGGCAGCCCGTGCCGGAGTTACCCTGCCAGTACCGCTGGGGGTGACATCTGTGCGCATAACACCCAATACACCCGAAGTACGCGTTCCACGGCTGGTCGGCCTGATGGCCGTGGACGCGCGCGAGACGGCCCGGGCGCGGGGTCTGTTCCTGAACGCGCCGGACCGGCCCGACTTCCACCGCACGGTCGTCGAGTACGTCGTACGCCAGTACCCGCAGCCCGGCGCCGAGGTGCCGCCGGATGCCATGGTGTACGTCTGGTTCGACTTCGGCCCGGGAGAGGGCGGCGGAGGCGTGCGCGAGCCACGCATTCCGGGACCGCCCAGGGGCGGCCTGCAACGCGAACTGGACGAGCCGGGCGACCCGTACGCCGCCGTCGGCCTCAGCTCTCCTTGAAGCCCCGGTGCAGGGCCACCACGCCGCCCGTCAGGTTCCGCCACGCCACCTTCGACCAGCCCGCCCCGCGCAGCCGTTCGGCGAGGGCCGGCTGGTCGGGCCAGGCGCGGATGGACTCGGCGAGGTAGACGTACGCGTCCGGGCTGGAGGACACCGCGCGCGCGACCGGCGGCAGCGCCCGCATCAGGTACTCGGTGTAGACGGTCCGGAACGGGGCCCAGGTCGGGTGCGAGAACTCGCAGATGACCACGCGCCCGCCGGGCCGGGTCACCCGGAGCATCTCGCGCAGCGCCGCGTCCGTGTCCTGGACGTTGCGCAGCCCGAAGGAGATCGTCACGGCGTCGAAGGTGTCGTCCTTGAACGGCAGCTTCGTCGCGTCGCCGGCGGTGAACGGCAGCCAGGTGTGCTTCTTCTTCCCCACCTGGAGCATGCCGAGGGAGAAGTCGCAGGGGACGACGTACGCACCCGCGCGCGTGAAGGGCAGCGAGGAGGTGGCCGTACCGGCGGCGAGGTCGAGGATCTTCTGCGCGGGGCGGGCGTCGACCGCGCGCGCCACCTCCTTGCGCCAGCGCCGGTCCTGGCCGAGTGACAGCACGTCGTTCGTCAGGTCGTACCGTTCCGCCACGTCGTCGAACATCGAGGCGACTTCGTGCGGCTGTTTGTTCAGGGAGGCGCGGGTCACCGGGCCATTGTTGCAGCCGCCCGTCCGCCGCCGGCCGCGGCGTCCCGTGAGCGGCGCGGACCGATACCTCGCGGACGGATGCCCCGCGGCCAGGCGTCTCGGGGCCAGGTGCCCGCGGTCGGGCGTCTCGGGGCCAGGTGCCCGCGGTCGGGCGTCTCGGGGCCAGGTGCCCGCGGTCGGGGCTCGCGGACCGGTGTCTCGCGGTCGGGGCTCGCGGACCGGTGTCTCGCGGTCAGCGCGCCCGGTACACCAGGCGGCCGCCCAGCACGGTGGCCACACAGGTGGCGGCGCCGCGGCGGACCAGTTCGGCGCGGTCGGCGACGTCGAACACGGCGAACCGGGCGGGTCCGCCGGCCGTGAGCCGCGGCAGCAGGATCAGCGGCGTCGGGGACAGCGCGGCCGGTCCGGGGAGCCGGTCGGGCCGCTGCCCCACCGCGAGCCCGGCCCGGCGCACCGCGTCGGCCGCGGCCCGCCACCGCAGTTCCCCGGCGACCGCCACCGTGCCGTGCGCGAGCATCCGCTGCACCCCGCGCCGTGCGCTCGCGCCGAGGCGTGCGGGATCACCGCGGAAGATCTCCGCCGCGCGTGCCCCGCCGAGGGGCTCGGTGCCGAGGGTGTCGGCCTCGCGCGGGTCCGGGTGGTAGGTGGCTTCCAGCAGCTCCGGAGCGTACGGGTTCAGCAGGCCCGGGGTGAAGATGCCGGGCCAGCGTCGCATCCTGGCCCCGGGCGCGGCGGCGGCGAGTTCCTCGTACGGGCCGACGGCGGCGACGGACGCCCCGTCGACCAGGACGGCCGCCTCGGGGGACCGTTCGGCGAGATGAAGGGTCAGCACGGCAGGCTCGGTCGCTCGCTCGGTCGTACGGTCACCGGGACGCTCAGTTGGACGCCAGCAGCTTCAGTTCGGGGTGCGCGGTGCCGCCCTCGATCGCCGTGGAGGAGATGTGGGACACGACGCGGTCGTCGACGGGGTCGTTCGCCGGGTCGTCGTGGACGACGAGGTGCTCGTACGTCGTCGCCCGCTGCGCCGGCACCCGGCCCGCCTTGCGGATGAGGTCGATGATCTCCATGCGGTTGGATCGGTGCTTGGCGCCGGCCGAGGAGACGACGTTCTCCTCCAGCATGATCGAGCCGAGATCGTCCGCGCCGTAGTGCAGCGAGAGCTGGCCGACCTCCTTGCCGGTGGTGAGCCAGGAGCCCTGGATGTGCTGGATGTTGTCCATGAACAGCCGGGCGATGGCGATCATCCGCAGGTACTCGAAGAGCGTGGCCTGGGTGCGGCCCTTCAGGTGGTTGTTCTCGGGCTGGTAGGTGTACGGGATGAACGCGCGGAAGCCGCCCGTGCGGTCCTGCACGTCCCGGATCATCCGCAGGTGCTCGATGCGCTCGGCGTTGGTCTCGCCCGTGCCCATCAACATGGTGGACGTGGACTCCACGCCCAGCCGGTGCGCGGTCTCCATGATCTCCAGCCAGCGCTCGCCGCTCTCCTTCAGCGGGGCGATGGCCTTGCGCGGCCGCTCCGGCAGGAGTTCCGCGCCGGCGCCCGCGAAGGAGTCGAGGCCGGCCGCGTGGATGCGGGTGATGGCCTCCTCGACCGACACCCCGGAGATCCGGGCCATGTGCTCGACCTCGCTCGCCCCCAGGCTGTGGATGACGAGCTGCGGGAACTCCTTCTTGATGGCGGCGAAGTGCTTCTCGTAGTACTCCACGCCGTAGTCCGGGTGGTGGCCGCCCTGGAACATGATCTGGGTGCCGCCCAGTTCGACGGTCTCCGCGCAGCGGCGCAGGATGTCGTCCAGGTCGCGGGTCCAGCCCTTGTCCGCGTCCTTGGGGGCCGCGTAGAAGGCGCAGAACTTGCACGCCGTGACGCACACGTTCGTGTAGTTGATGTTCCGCTCGATGATGTACGTCGCGATGTGCTCGATACCGGCGTACTTGCGGCGGCGTACGGCGTCGGCGGCGGCGCCCAGGGCGTGCAGCGGGGCGTCCCGGTAGAGGACGAGCGCCTCCTCGGGGGTGATCCGCCCACCTGCGGCGGCACGGTCGAGGACGGCTGTGACATCAACAGAAGCGAGGTCGGCCTTCTCGGACACCGGGCGTCCCTTTCGTCAAGGGTTGTGGACAGACCGGACCAGCCTACGTCAGCCCCTGCCGCCGCCCGACCTCAGGCCGGTGCGGCGTACGGCCTCAGGCCGCACCGGCGCCGGCCAGCAGTCCCGCGCAGGCACCGGCGATGAGGAACGGCCCGAACGGGATCGCCGTCTTGCGGCCGGCCCGCCGGACGACGACGAGCGCACCGCCGTAGAGCGCACCGAACAGGAACCCGGCGAACGTGCCGAGCAGCACGGCCGGCCAGCCGTACCAGCCGAGTACGGCGCCTGCCCCGAGCGCGAGTTTGACGTCGCCGAAGCCCATCCCGGCCGGGTTGACCAGCCACAGCACGAAGTAGCCGGCGCCGAGGGCGAGGGCGCCGTAGAGCGCGGTGGTCCAGTGCCCGGCGTGCCCGGGCAGCAGCGCGGCCACTGCGAGCAGCGCGAGCGCGGCCGCCGCGAACGGCAGCGTCAGCGGGTCCGGCAGCCGCCGCACCCGGAAGTCCACGACCGCCAGCAGCACGCCGACCGGCGCGAGCAGCAACCAGACCCCGACCTCGGGCCGCGCCCCGGTGGCGGCGGCGAGGGCGGCACACACGAGGGCGGAGGCGACGGCGAGAAGGGCGGTGGAGGGGGTCCAGGAACGGGCGTCGGAGACGACCACAGGGCCGGAACCGGCGGCGGCCGCCGCATCCGCGCCAGAGACATCCCCAGAGACATCCCCGGAGCCGGCGCCGGAGGTGGCGGCGCGACCGGCATTCAGCGCGGACGGCCGGTCGACGGCGCAGGTCGGGCACGTTGTCCGGCCCAGCCAGCCGCGCAGGCGGTGCTCCTCGGGGCAGTGGTCGCGCCACGGTTCGCCCTCCGGGACGGCGAAGCGGTAGGCCGCGCGCGGGAGCAGCGTGCCCGCCGCCCCGCCCCACAGCGCGGCGGCGAGGACCAGCGCGAGGCCGTTCATCCCGCCGTGGCGGCGCGGTCGCGCCAGGTGGGGAGCAGCTCGTCCAGCAGGGCCTCGGTGCGCGGCGGCAGACCGCGGGCCCCGCTGCGGTCGAGCAGCTCGGCGGCGCGGGCGCGCAGCCGGTCGGGGTCGCCGGTGGCGTGGGTGGCGCGCAGCAGTTCGTGCCACAGCCGCTCGTCCGCCGGTGCGGTCCTGAGGGCGGCGTCGAGCGCCTCGATCGCCTTCTCCGCGCGGTCCTTCTCCAGGTGGAACGCGGACAGGGCGAGGCCGGTGTCGGCAACGAGCAGCGGGAGCCGGGCGTCGATGATCTCGTGGGTGAGCCAGCCGTAGCGCCCCGCGGGCCGGTCGGCGAGCAGCGGGCCGCGGACGAGGACGAGCGCGTCGGTGAGCAGCCGTCCGCGTACGGCGCGGCTGCCGACGCCCTTGCCCTGTGTGGCCTCGTAGTAGAGGGAGCGCAGTACGTCCAGGTCGGAGACCACGGACCGGGCGAGCGTGAGCCGGCCGGTCTCGTCGGCCCGGAGCCGTGGGCCGCCGTCGGCGTCAGTGCCGAGCCAGACGCGCAGCCGTTCGAGGAGGGCGTCCCGCACGTCCTCGGTCACCCCGCGCGGCCACAGCGCGGACGCCAGCACGCGCGGGTGCACGCCCTCGCGGTGCAGGAGCAGCAGTGCGAGGGCCTCGTGGAGCAGGGCGCTGCGGTCGCCGTCGGGGGTGTCGAGGCCGATGATCTCGTACGGCCCGACCAGGCGCGCGTACACCGCGGGGCGCCCCTGTTCGCTGATGTCGACGAGGAACGGCGGTGCGGTGGCGGGCCCGTCCGGGTCGCGCTCGGGGTCGGCCTCGACGAACAGTTCGACGACCGCGCGCTGCTGGACGGCCGGCAGCAACTGGGCCTCCAGCTCCAGGCCGAGGAGCGGGGCGAGCAGCTTGCCCTCGGGCGTGACCTCCATCTCCCAGGCTGCGCCGGGCAGTTCGCCGGTCTCGGTGCCGACGAGGTAGCCGATGCCGAGGCGGCCGGCGTCGGCCGCGAGTTCGGCGAGGGTGACGGCGTCCTCGGCGGACGGCTGGGCCGCGAGCAGGACCAGGTGCGGGGCCCAGCGGGTGTGCTGGGCGGGCCCGGTGCGGCCGGTGAGCACCGAGTCGTGCCCGGCGGCGCCGAGCGCTCCGCGCCGCTGCCTCGTCTCCGCCTGCATCGTCTCGATGAGCGCCTCGATGTCGTCGAGGTGGCGGAGCCGGTTCGGGGCGAGAGCGGTGAGGTCCTCGCCGAAGCCGACGAGGGTGATCGTCATGCGGTCGGACCAGCCGTTGGTGGCGAGTTCGGCGGCGACGGAGGCGAACACGGCGGCCCGGTCGGCCTCGCGGCCGCTCAGCGAGACGATGCCGGGTACGGCCTCCAGGTTGAGCAGCAGCCGGGAGTCGTCCATGGTGCCGAGGCTGACGAGGCCGGGGTAGGGGGCGGCGGTGTCGGCGTCCTCGTACCGCTCGGCGTCCGCGCGGGACAGCATCCAGAACGTCTGGTCCTGCCCGAGCCGCCAGGGCACGGGCGGCTTTCCGGACGGCTGGGCGAGCTGGAGGTGCAGGTCGCCGTGGCTGAGCCAGGCCGCGTAGACGACGGGCAGTGGGCGGGACTCGGCAGTGAGGGCGGCGGCGAGTCCGCGCAGCGAACGGTCCAGGAGCCGTACGGCGTCGGGGTCGGCGCCGACGAGCAGCGCGTCCTGGGCGTCCTGGGCGTCGCCGTCGGGCGTCGGCGGCTCCATGCCGCGCCGGCCGCCGACGGCACCGAGCGCGGACTGCCACAGCGCCTGCCGGCGGCGCCGGCCGAGGGCACCGAGCAGGCCGGCGGCGAGGAGGGGCGCGCCGAGGAGGGCTGCGGGCAGGCCGAAGAAGTGGCCGCTGCTCGCGGGGGTGGCGTGCGCTTCCTGCTGGGCGCCGGTCCGCTCGGTGCCCTCGGGGGCGGGCCGTTGGGCGGGCACGGACGCGTGGCCCGAATGCCCGGCGTGCTCGGCGTTCCCTGAATGCTGGGCGTGGTCGCCGGTCCTGTCGTAGTCCTGGATCTGCTGCTGGACGTGCGGGGAGACCTGGGCGTCGGGCAGCTCGACGAGTTCGCCGCCGTGCGCGTCGCCGGGCATCTCCATGATCCAGCCGGGCCGGATGAGGCTGGCCTCGGAGAGTCGCGAACCGTCGGGCTGGACGCGGTCCTTGTTCAGCTCGTAGATCTCCTTGTACCGGCGGCCGTCGCCGAGGTGCCGTTGCGCTATCTCCCACAGGGAGTCGTGGTGGCGGCCCTCGGGCGGCTGGATCCGGTAGAACTTCGTGTCCCCGTGGCGCGCGGTGCCGGGCGCGGCGTGCGTCGCCGCCTGGCTCGCGTGCTCGGCGACGGCGGCGGCCGCCTTGGCCGCCTGCTCCTGCTGCTGGACGAGGACGCCCGGTGTCTGCTGCGCCGCGGCGACGGTGCTCCGCTGGTTGCCGTCCAGCTGCCCGTGCTGCCCCAGTTGAGCCAGCCCCGGGGTGAGGCTCGCCGCGGTGGCGCCGACGAGCAGCAGCGCGGCGACCAGTTGCCGGGCCAGCAGCTGGCTGGGCCCGGAACCGGGGACCCGGCCCGGCACGCCGACCCCGGACAGCGCCGCCTTGACCTCGACGAGCACGCACGCGGTGAACTGGGCCCAGGCGAGCCAGACGATGACCGTGAGGATGCTCAGGAAGGTGTGCACGGTGATCGGCTGCGTCAGCCAGTCCGACGACGGCACCCCGTGCGGCAGTGGCCAGCCCACCTCGACGGCCAGCGCCCCGGGCACGCCGACGACCAGCACAAGCAGGGCGACGAACGCGAGGAACGCCTTGACGAAGTCCCCGACCGTACGCTGTCGCACACGCACCGGCTGAGGTGTCCGATTCCGCGGGCCTGAGGGGCTGCTGCCCGTGGGGCCTGAAGTGCTGCGTCGCGCCATGGCGGGTGTCCTGGGTCGTGGGTGGTCGCTGACTGTACGAGGGCCCTCCGGCCGAACGCCGGCTGGACGGACCCCTCCGAGATCCTATGCAGGCTCAGCCGACCTCGTTCCTCGCCTCCGCGTGGCCGTGGACGACGACGTCGCCGCCGTAGAAGAGGCCGGTGAAGACGGGCTGGTAGGTCAGTTGGACCTCGACCTCGACGTGTTGGGCGTCGGGGTTCACGCAGTGGGTCGCGGCGATGTCGGCAGGCGTCAGCTTCATCTCGCGGGCGAAGGCCTTCACCCGGGCGTCGCAGTCCTGGTAGTTGATCGGTGCCGGGCCGCCCTGGTCGTCGTAGAGGGCTTCCTTGTCTATGTCCTGGGCGGCGTAGCGGGCGGCCTGTTCGGCGATGTCGGCGGCGCGTTCGCGTTTGGAGATGGACAGGCCGCCGTCGATGACGAACGCGGCGAGGGCGAGGAAGACGAGGGCGAAGATGATGACCGCGCCGGCGCCGGAGCCCCGGTCGTCCAGGCGCCGGGACCGTTCGGCCCACCAGGTGCGCACCCGCGTGAGCACGGCCGCTCTCATGCCGACCTCCGGTAGGGGTCCAGCGACGAGGAGAAGCTGGCCGACAGGTGCGTCGGGATGTCCAGGCCCAGCATGGCCAGGCCGCGGACCTGGCAGCTGACCTCGACCGTGAAGAAGGGGTCGACCTTCGGGTTGAACCCGGTGCTCGTCTGGACGACGGACACCGGACCGGAGCAGACGTTCGCCAGATCGTCCGCCGCGACCCTGCGCGCCTCCCGCATGGCCGTGGCCGGGTCCTTCTGGATGGAGCCCGCGCGGGCGGCGTCCCGGGCGGCGCTGTCGACCGCGCCACGGCCGTCGACGAGCTGGCCGAAGGCCACCAGGACCAGGATGAACAGCATCATCACCGGGGCGAGGATCACCACCTCGACGGTGGACAGACCACGGTCGTCCCGCGTGCGGGCGGCCGGCCTCACGGCGCACTGTCCTTCACGAAGCGCTCCACCGGCCCCGCCGACCGCGCGTGCACCGTCAGGTCCAAGCCCGGGAACACCGTGGGCACATGCGCCGTGATCTCCAGCCCGACCGTGTTCGGATCGGTCTGGAGGGGTTCGACGTCGGGCGACAGGACGAGTTTCGGGCCGAGCTGGCCGATGTAGCCGTCGGCCACCGTCTTCGCCTCACCCGTCCACGTGTCGGGATGGTCGTGGGCCACGGCACGGGCTTTGCGGGCGCCGGCCTGGGCCGCCGCCTGGGCGACGTGGTCGGCGAAGAAGTACAGGGCGAACTGGACCGTCGCGAAGATCATGAAGAACAGGACAGGGGTCAGGAACACGAACTCGATCGAGGTCATACCGGAATCGCCGGACCGGCCTCGCGCGGAGTCCCTCCGGCCGCACGCGGAGTCCCACCGGCCGCGCGCGGCGTGCGCCCGGCCGCGCGCCCATCGGCGCAGTCGCGTCCGCATGTCCGTGGCCTCCCCCTGTCGTTCCGGTCGTGTCGTGTCGTACGGCCGCTCAGCAGGTCTTGTCCGCCTGGGCACCCTGGATGCAGTTGCCGACGTGGTCGGCGCCGCCCTTCAGCGCCTTGGTGATGATCGCCGCCACCACTCCCACGATCGCCACCACGACCGCGGAGATGATGACCCACTCCACCGCCGAGGCGCCCCGGTCCAGTTCGCCGGAGCGGGCGCGGTCGACGCGGGCGCGCAGGAAGGTGACCAGGAAGTCCACCGCCGGGATCCCGGTGACGAGGCTCCGTCCGGTCGGCCTTCCGTTCATCCGTCCGTTCATGATGGGCAGTCCCCTTAGTCCTCTTCGGTCTGGCGAAACAATGGGTGGTGCTGAAGACGCGGATGCGATGGGCGGAGGTTCTCGAAGCAGCTCACACCTGGAACACCCGCATCGCCGCCGGGAAGATCAGGAACACCAGGAAGCCGGCGCAGAGCAGCAGCTGGGCGACGAGCATCGACTGGGACTTCTCGCCCGCGCTGCCCTCGATCTCGGAGAGTTCACGGTGGCGCATCGTCTCGGCGCGGGAGGCGAGGGACTCGCGGACCTTGGCTCCGTCGTCGGCGACGAGGGCCAACGAGGCGGACAGGTCCTTGAGTTCCTCCACGCCCAGCTCCTCGCCGAGCGCGCCGAGCGCCTGCCACTGGCTGTGGCCGGTGATCCGGGCGTCGGCGAGCGCGTTGCGGATGCGCTGGGTGGCCCAGCCGTCCGAGACCTCGGCCGCCGCCATCAGCGCCTCGGGCAGGCCCCGGCCGCCGGCCAGGCTCATCGACACCAGGTCCAGGTAGGCCCCGATGACCCGGCGCAGGTCCCGCCGCTTGTCCGCCGCGTCCCGCCGTACCTCCAGGTCGGGCAGGAAGAAGAACAGCGCCGCGCAGATCAGGGCGAGCCACACCGGGATGACCGGGCCGGAGCCGAAGCCCAGCGTCCACACGACCGCGAACAGCAGCGGTCCGAAGAACAGCCCGGCCACGCCCAGCAGCACCTTGGTGGCGAGGAAGTTCTCCCAGCCCCGGTCCAGCACGGCGAGGTCGGCGCGCAGCGAGCGCTGCTCCCAGCCCTGCTGGAGGTAGAACTCCGAGATGCGGGCGCCGACCCGGGCGCGCACTGAGCCGAGGCGGCCGGTGTCGCGGGTCTGGCGGGAGGACTCGTACGCCGCTCCGCGCGCCCGCATCGCGTCGATCCGGGCGACCTGGGCGACCGCGCTGCGCTTGCTCGGGGTCAGGGCGCGGACGAGGGCGTACACCCCCAGGCCGAAGACGACTCCGACCACGATGGGCATGGTGAGGCTCATCGCCGGACCCCCTCCTCCTGCTGGGCGGCGGTGCGGGGCCGGACGAACCGCACGGCCGACTCGTCGTGGACCAGGAAGCGTTCGGGTGTCTCGATGGTGGACAGCTTGCGCAGCCACCAGAAGCCCAGTCCGAACAGTGCGCAGACGAGGAGCAGGACCAGCTGGCCGACGGCGGTGCCGTACGGCGCGACGAACTGGCGGTTGAACACGGCGAGTCCGAGGACGAACGCGACGGACACGGCGACGACGATCTGCACGGAGCGACGGGTGGAGGCACGCTGGGCCATCACGCGCTGCCGCATGTCGACCTCCTCGCGGGCCGACTTGGCGAGCGCGCCGAGCACCTGCCGCAGACCGGGGCCGCGCAGCCGGGCGTTGAGGATGAGGGCGGCGACGATGATGTCGGCGGAGGCGTCGTCGATCTCGTCGGCGAGGACCTGGAGGGCGTCGGGGAGGGGCGTCCGGGAGCGCAGCCGGTCGACGAGCGCGTCCAGGTGAGGCCGCAGCACGGGGGCGGCGGCGCGCGCGGACGCGGGGATGGCCTGCTCCAGGCCGACGGCGCCGGCGATGGTGTCGCGCAGCGACTCGGTCCAGGACGCGAGGGCCTCCACGCGGCGCATGGCGGCGCGTTCCTCCGCGGCGCCGCCGAAGAGGCGGTCCCAGAAGAAGACGAGGATGCCGGCGGCGATGCCGGCCACCGCCCAGCGGGTCACCAGCAGGACGGCGAGACCGACGATCGCGGCGATCGAGCCGCGCTGTCCGGCGAACCGGAGGAGTTCGGCGGCCCGTTCGTTGGCCTTCTGCTTCTCGTGCGCGGGCTTGGCGGGCAGGCCGCGGATCGCGACGATCAGCAGCGCGAGTCCGCCGCCGGCGACGACGCCGCTGCCGAGGGCGTACAGGACGGTGGTGGAGAACAGCCCGCCGAGTGCACCGGGGTTCGCTCCGAGGTTCTCTGCGAGGTTCATGGTCACCCCCAGTTTCCATGCGGCCGGTAGCCGTGGGCCATCAGGTCCTCCAGGCAGGCGATGGGCGCGTGCGGTACGACCCGTCCGTCGGACGCCTCGGCGAAGACCTCGCTGGACAGCACCCGGCCGTCGACGCCGTTGACCTCGCGGACGGAGGTGACCATGCGCTGGAGCCGGCCGCCGGTCTGGTAGTCGTTGCGCCGCTGGATGAAGACGACGAAGTTCACCGCGCCCGCGATCAGCATCTGGCTGGCCTCGATGGGCAGCCGTTCGGACGCCTGGAGCGCGTAGGTGGAGATGCGGTTGAACACCTCGTGGGAGCTGTTGGCGTGGATCGTGGACAGCGAGCCGTCGTTGCCCTGCGACATCGCGTTCAGCATGGTGACGATCTCGTCGCCGAGGACCTCGCCGACGATGACCCGGGAAGGGTTCATGCGCAGCGACCGGCGGACGAGTTCCGCCATGGCGATGGCGCCCTGCCCCTCGGAGTTGGGCAGCCGCTCCTCGAACGCCACGACGTTCGGGTGCAGGTCGGTGAACGTGTCGAGGCCGAGTTCCAGGGCGCGTTCGACGGTGATCAGACGCTCGTGCGGCGGGATCTCGTTGGCGAGGGCGCGCAACAGGGTGGTCTTCCCCGCGTTCGTCGCGCCCGCGATCATGATGTTCTTGCGGGCGCGGACGGCGCAGGCCATGAAGTGGGCGACCTCGGGCGTCAGCGTGCCGTTGCCGACCAGGTCGGATATGAACACCTTGCCCAGGCGGGCCCGGCGGATCGACAGCGCGGGGCGCCGGGCGACGTCCATGACGGCGGACAGCCGGGAACCGTCGGGCAGCCGCAGGTCCAGCTGCGGGTTGGCGGAGTCGAAGGGCCGGGAGGACAGGCCGGAGTAGGCGCCGAGCACCTGGATCAGCTCGATCAGCTCCTCGTCGGTCTCGGCGACGGGCTCTCCCGTCACCTCCCGTCCGTCCGAGTAGCCGATGAAGACCTGGTCGCAGCCGTTGATGTCGATGTTCTCGACCTCGGGGTCGTCCAGCAGCGGCTGCAGCCGGCCCACGCCGAACAGCGCGGCGTGCACGGCGGCGGCGTACTGCTCCTCGGTCTCGGCGTCCGGGGGCGTGCGGCCGGCGCTGATCTCCGCGCGGGCGTACTCCTCCAGGATCTGCGCGATGACCGCGCGGGCGTACTGCCGCTCGTCCTCCGTGGACATGGGGGCGACGCCGGCGACCTGGTCCTGGCGGCGCTGCTCGGCGATACGGTCGCCGGCGTCCTGCCGGAACCGCTTGACCAACTGGTGGTCGACAGCGGTCATCGGCCGGCTCCGAGGTGACCTTGCCCGCCGGGGCCGGGCTGGGGCTGCTGGGGGGAGGGGTACGGCTGCTGCGGCGGCTGCGGCTGGGGCTGCGGCTGGGGCTGCGGCTGCTGGTACGACTGCTGCGGCTGCTGGGCGTGCTGCCCTTGCTGGGGCTGCCCGGTATGCGCGCCCTGCGCGGTCTGCGTGCCCTGGGGCTGAGACAGGTGCTGCGGCTGGTGTGCCTGCTGCGCCGGTACGGTCCAGGTGGCGCCGTACTGCTGGTACAGGTCCGCGGTCACCTTGCGGGCGGAGCGGACCAGCAGGGACTTGTCGAGCCGCCCCCGCCTGCGGCCGGCCAGCTGGTCGGCGCCGGCGGGGTCGTCGGCGAGGGTGCCGAGGACGCGGGCGCCGGTCTGGGCGTGCACCAGCATGTCGTTGACCTGGTTGACCAGCTTGGCCGAGCTGCCCGGGTCGGTGATCAGCAGCACCCCGATGAGCGGCGTGGCGAGGGCGGCGGCGCCGCGGGGGCCGCCGTGCAGCTTGGTCGACAGGGCGGCGGCCCGGTCCCGGACGCGGGCCAGCGCCTCGGGTTCGGTGCGCGAGACGAGCAGCACGAGCGCGGCGTGCGGGAACAGCTCCAGGGCCGGGGTGTCGCCGCTGACGCGTCCGCAGTCCGCGATGACGTCGGCGGGGGCGTCGGGCGAGTCGGCGAGGGAGGCGAAGGCGTGCCCCAGGGTCGGCCACAGGCCGGCGAGCCCGGTGGCCTGCTCGGCGATGCCGAGCCCGACGAGTACGTCGAGGCCGCCGCTCAACGGCTGGACGTGGTCCCAGAGTTGGTCGGGCACGAGGCCGCGCCGCGCGGTGGCGGCTATGGACAGCATGCCGGTGTTGGGGTTGAGCGGGCCGCCGTGGGCGGCGGCGCTGCGGTAGACGAGGTCACCGCCCGCCGGGTCGGTCTCGGCGAGCAGCACGCGGCGCGGCCAGACCGCGGCGAGGGCGACGGCCGCCGTGGTGACGCCGGGAGAGCCCTTGTCGGCGGCGAGAGCGATGAGCGCCATGGGGTGGGTGCCGCCTTCTAGTTGCCGCTGCCGGGAACGTGCACGACGGCGACCGTGCCGGCGGACGCGGCCCGCGCGACGGCGGCGGCGTCGGTCTGGTCGACGAGGAGGGTCAGCGACAGGTTGCCGGTGCTGATGGTGGCGTCGCTGTCGTCGGCCCGCTTCTGGACCTTGGCGTTGTCGACGATGAGGCCGCCGGCGGAGGACGACGCACCGGAGCCGGTGCTCTTGCCGCTCGTGTCGACGTTGTAGACGGCGACGGTGTCACCGTTCTTGATGTCGGCGGGGTACTGGCCCTCCTTGAGGGCGACGCCCACGACGGCCTTGCCGGCCGGGAGGGTGGAGCCCTCGGCGAACATCTGGCCCACGACGACCGTGCCCTTGTAGATGGCCGTGCGCGCCTTGAGCTTCATCAGCTGCGACCGCTGGTCCCACTTGACGTAGTTGACGCCGTTGTCGGCGGCGACCATGACGGAGGTGATGTTGTCCTTGTTGACGGAGTCGCCCGGCTCGATGTCCTGGGTCACCTTGATGACCTCGATCCGGTCGCCGGCGCGCAGCACGAGGGTCGTGGCACCGAGCGCGCCGAGCAGGATCAGCAGCACGGCGAGCGCGGCGAGGGCGGGTTTGCGCTCACGCGGCGGCGTGGGAAGCCGGTCACCGACCGGTGGCTGAGCCGGAGCGGCGGAACGACCGGCGCCCGCCCCCGTACGCTCTTGGATCTTCACGCAACCGCTCCCCGTACACCCAAGAAGGTCTCGCCTGTCACATTCCGTGCGTCGCCGGACACCTCACCACCGGCGTCGCGAGGGCCGGGCGAACTACCCAGCGCAGCGGTGGGTGTCAAGCGATCGCACCGTATCAGCCGTACATAAGCCCCTCAAGGCGCGCCCGGGCAGCCCACTCCCGGCAGGCACCGCGTTGCCCACTGCAACGCCCCACGGGAGTGACCCCGTTGTCTCCGAGGCGACAGGTCACGGGCTTCCTGTGCGTGAGCGAACCCCCGCCCGACCCGCGGCACTCCTCACCACCCGCCCACGCACTCTGCACAATTCGCTTACGAAGGGCGGGATCACTCAAGTCGTGATCTTTACCCGCTACAGGCGGCCGAGGCCCCGAGCGCGGCGAGCGGGTGATCGAGCGCGAGGGGCATGCGCTCGGCGAGGAGGCCGTTCATCCGCGTGCGGGAACGCGCTCGAACCGCGCAAAGGGCGAACTTCCCCCGAACGGGGACGCGCCCTCCCCCACAGCCACCGCCCCTTCACCGGTCGCCCTCGTCTCGCCCCCGCCCTCCTCCTCTTCGGCGCAGGGGGGGATCCCCTGGGCCTCGCCCTCGGACAACTCACTCGACTACGGCGCTCGCGTCCTGATCTCCTATCCGTACTGGTCTGGCCGGCGGGCTTGCGCCAGGGCGAGAAGCGGGAACGCCTCCGCGTCGAGGCCCTGACCAAGTCCAGGCAAAGCGCCGGCCATCGGCGTCCCAAGCCGGCGCGGCACCACCCATGGGCCCCTTCCCGGCCCCGCACGCAAGTCCGTACCTTCTCCATTGAGCCGGGCCGACCGGCCGGACCGAACCCGGGGGACCCGTGACAGCGACGCCGACACCGAGACCGACTCCGACACCGGCCGAACCACTCGAATCATGGCCCGCGCGAACCCCGTTCGGCGCGGCCTGGCGGGGCGGAGCCGTTCTCGCCTTCACGCTGGCGGGCCTGGCGCTCAGTTCCTGGACCGGCTCCAAGCTGATGCGCTACGACGACCGCCTGGGCTCCGGCCCGGCCATCGTCGTGACGTTGGCGGCGCTGGTCCTGGTCATGCAGTGGCTGCGCGCCAGGAACGGATACGTGGTCTTCACCATGGTGGGTAGCCTCCTCGGCGCCGTCGGCGGTGCCCCTCTCCTCCAGGGTGGCTACCTGTCCGCGCACCGCCCCTACCTCGCCCAATCCCCCTGGGCCACCGCGTGGGCCGCAACGGCGGCCGTGGGCACGGCCATCGCCCTGGTGGCGATCATCTCGGGGACGGTGAGCGGCTACCGAAACCCCCGCCCGGTGCCGTCCCAGGACCCGGACCGAAAGGCTTCGGACTCCAAGCGGACATAAAGTGTCCGGCTTTACCTCTCCTTGACGTCACCCATACTTTCCGCATAACCGATCTCCCTACTGTCGTGCAGGTTGGCATGTGCACAGGGGCAAGAGGGTCAAGTTCGGGGGATGGTTCGGGTGTCGGACCTGAAGAAGCAGGCGTCGTCGATGAACAAGGCGGCGTCGGGTCTGCGGTCGGTGGGTCGGGACCACACGGCGAAGCCGCTGGCGGAGTTCACCGCGCAGCAGCACGACTTGGGGGCCCTGGGAGCCCTGGGGTCGTTGCTGGGTGCGAAGAGTGAGATCGAGAAGGGCATGACCACCCTCTCCAAGCTGACGAAGCAGCTGGAGGACGAGTGGTCGGCCGAGGCGAAGCTGATCGGCGCGGTGTCCGACGCCTTCGACCTGCTCGACCTGCTGATCGCGGCCGAGGCCAAGGCGAAGAAGGGCTGAGGCGCGCGTCCCATGGTGGATCTCAACCCCCTGCACTACATCAACAAGTTCAACCACGCGATGGGCGACGACCTCGCCAGTGGCCTGGAGTTCCTGGGCATCTCGAATCCGGCGGTGGATCCGGACGGGGTCCGGGAGATAGCGAAGAAGTGGCGCCACCTGGCCGGCGGACTGGAGGGCGCCTCCTCGGCAGCGGACACCGCCCTGAAGGGGGTGGAGTGGGAGGGGAAGGCCGCCAAGGCGTTCCACAAGCGCTCCAAGGAGGCCCGTAAACAGGCGACCGAGATGGCGCACGCGCTGCGCAAGGGCGCGAAGGCGCTGGACGACTTCGCGGACAAAGCGCACGAGATGCTGTCCGAGATCGGCACGCTGCTGGCGGAGATCGCCGAGTTCGAGATCGCCGGTCTCGCCCTGTCCATCCTCACCGCGGGCACCTCGGAGGTCGTATCGAACCTGATGGCGGGCGAACGGGCGCTGAAGGTGGTGGCGCTGGTCGGCCGCATCGAGGAGGAGGGGACGGCGCTCGGCTCGGTCGTACGCGGGGTGATGGAGGTCATCCGCGGCATCGAGCGGGCGCTGAAGGCGCTGAAGGAGATCCGGGGAGTCACCGCCGCGGGCAAGATGGCGGCCGACGGAATGAAGTTCTCCGCGTTCACCACCCTCCTGGAGGACCCGGGCGCGTTCAAGGACCCCGGCAAACTCGCCGGCATCCTGACCGAGGGCGCCCTGATGGGCGTCGGCTTCGGTGTGCTGGGCAAGGCCCTCGGCAAGGGCCTGAAGGGACTCGGCCCGGCCGCCCTGGCCAAGCTGAGCAAGTCGATGGGGCTGGACTGCGCGGCCTTCGAACGGCTGAGGCTGAACCCCGGCTTCAACAAGCTGCCCGCGTCGGTCCGCAACATGGTCAAGAAGTTCGTCCGGGACCCGATCGACGTGGCCACCGGCGACATGGCCCTGACCCGCACCGACACCAGCCTGCCCGGCGTGCTCCCGCTGATCCTGCAGCGCACGCACCTCTCGTCCTACCGCCACGGAGGCTGGTTCGGACCCACCTGGGCCTCCACCCTCGACCAGCGTGTCCAGGCCGATGACGAGGGCTTCGTCTACGCCACCGCAGACGGCGCCCGCCTCTGCTTCCCGCACCCGGACCCCGAGACCAACACCCCCGTCCGCCCCGAGACCCCCGGCTCCCGCCTCACCCTGGCCTGGGACCCGGAAACGGACGGGGCGATCCGCGTGCACGACCCCGACACCGGCCTGTCATACGTCTTCCACTCCCCGGTCCCGGCCGCCGGCGACACCGCGGTCGACCTCCCCCTGCAGCACATCCAGGACCGCAACACCAACCGCATCACCATCGAGTACACCCAGGGCGACGTCCCCGGCGCAGTCGTCCACTCAGGCGGCTACCGCATCGCCGTCGACACCAACCCGGCCCGCTCCCGCATCACCGGCCTGCGCCTGATCGACCCGGCCCACCCCAACGGCCCCGGCACCACCCTGCTCACCTTCGGCTACGACGACCAGGGCCACCTGACCGAGGAGTACAACTCCTCCGGCCTCCCGCTGCGCTACACCTACGACCCCGAAGGCCGCATCACCTCCTGGACCGACCGCAACGCCACGACCTACTGGTACCGCTACGACGAACGAGGCCGCGTCGAAGCCACCGGCGGCACGGGCGGCTTCCTCGCCTCCACCCTCACCTACGACGATCCCACCCGCACCACCCACGTAACCGACTCCCTCGGCCACACCCGCATCTACGAACACAACGCGGACCTACGCCTGATCCGCGAGACGGATCCACTGGGCAACAGCACGGTCCAGGAATGGGACGATGACCACCGACTGATCAGTCTTATCGACGCTATTGGACGCACCACCCACTACGCATACGACGACGCCGGTAACCTGACTGAGGTGCTCCGCGCCGACGGGCACCGGGCAAGCACCAAACACAATGAATTCGATATGCCGACCCGAGTCGTTTACGCGGATGGCGCGATCTGGCGGCAGCAGTACGACGAGCGTGGAAACAGAATCGCTGTCATCGACCCGACCGGAGCGACGACCCGCTTCACCTACGACTCATCCGGGCACTTGACATCGGCAATCAATGCGCTTGATCAAGTGAACCTCTGTCGCTGCGACAAGGCCGGGTTGCCAATCGAGATTGTCGATCCCACTGGCTCCTCAATCCACTATGAACGCGACGCCTTTGGCCGACCCACCGCCGTTACAGACCAACTGGGAAGCTCGACGCGCCTCCAATGGGACGCGGAAGGCAGACTGCTCCGACGGGTCAACCCCACGGGCGAGGAAGAGTCTTGGCAATATGACAACGAAGGCAACTGTACAGCGCACACAGATGCCAATGGCAGCACCAGCCGCTTCGAGTACACCAATTTCGACCTTTTGACTGCTCGTGTCACGCCTGCGGGAAATCGCTACGAGTTCGGCTACGACACAGAACTCCATCTCACACGAGTCACAAATCCCCAAGATCTGATTTGGTCGTACCAATACGATTCGGTGGGTCGACTTGCCCGCGAGATAGATTTCGACGGCCGAATACACACATATACCCATGACGCGCTGGGTCATCTCGCCGCCAGGACTACGCCCATGGGGCAGACCATCCGGTTCGAGCGAGACGCGCTTGACCGCGTCACCCGAAAAGATGCATGCGGGTCCATAACGACGTACACGTATGACCCGGAGGGGCGTCTGCGGCTGGCAATAAGCCCCGATGCTCAGATGTCATTTCGATATGACGACCTGGGTCGAATCATTTCGGAAACGAGCAATGGCCGCACTCTTACACATGCCTATGATGCTCTCGGACGGGAGACTAGTCGCACCACCCCCACGGGAGCGACGTCCGACCTCGTCTATGATTCCGCGGGCAACCGCACCACGCTCACGATCAGCGGGTACACCGTTGCCTCCGAATACGACAGCGTGGGACGTGAGACCACCCGTCGCATCGGCGACCACCTCGCCCTATGTTACGACTGGGACCCCGCGAATCGGCTCACAGCTCAATCCGCATTCGCTTCCGGTCGGACAGTTCAGCACCGGACCTACGCCTACCGGCCCGACGGACACCTGACGGGGATCCAAGACCTTCACCAAGGCCCCAGTCGCTTTACCCTCGACCTCATGGGCCAAGTCACCGCCGTCCACTCGAGCGACTGGACGGAGTCATACTCCTACGACGACGCAGGCAACCTTACGGGTGCCATTTGGCCCGACGCCCATGCCGTTCCAGAGGCCCGCGGTGAACGCGACTACTCCGGCACTATCGTTAGCTCAGCAGGACGTGTTCGCTATGAACACGACGCCGCCGGACGTACGGTGCTGCGACAGAAGGCGCGCCTGTCCCGCAAGCCTGACACCTGGCGATTCCGCTACGACCCGGAGGACCGACTCACCTCCGTGCTCACCCCTGATGGCGCGACATGGCACTACCTCTACGACCCCATCGGCCGTCGAATCGCCAAATATCTGATGGCTGCCGATGGCGTCACCATTACTGAGCAGATCGACTTCACTTGGGATGGCCCCACACTGGTCGAGCAGACGACTACGTCCGAGAATCTTCCCGACGCGATCACGATCACTTGGGAACACGAGGGGATTCACCCTGTGATTCAGTGCGAACGAGTCACGGCAAAAACCGATCAACACGAGATCAACAAACGCTTCTTCGGCATTGTCACGGACTTGGTGGGCAGCCCCACCGAACTTCTATCGGAACATGGAGAGACGGCCTGGCGCATGCGTCGCACCCTTTGGGGAACGACGACTTGGAATCGTGACGCCACCGCCTACACGCCGCTGCGCTTCCCAGGTCAGTATTACGACCCGGAGTCCGGCCTTCACTACAACCACTACCGATACTACGACCCGCTGACCGCCCGGTACACCACTTTGGACCCGCTTGGCCTGGAGCCCGCCCCCAACCCGGCCACGTACGTCCATAATCCCCACACCTGGATCGACTACCTGGGCCTGGCAGCACGTGGCCCCAAAGATCCGCTTTATCTCGGACAGGGATACCGGGGCAGAATGGATCACTGGCAAGAAGGAACCAGGGGTACCGACTTCGAAATTCACGTGTACGACAAGAGGGGTAGAGAGGTTGGGATCTTTGGTAGCGATGGCTGGTTCAACAAGCACGGCAAGTCCGCAGCCGACGCGGACGTTCCCGCCAGTGTCGAGAACGCCCTGAAGGGGAAAGCTGTCGACTTCATGAGAGGCACCGGACGCCTAGGACCCAAGGGAACCCAGGACATCACAGGCGACAAGTGGAAGCGTCCACGTCTCGCCACGGAAGAAGCGAGTTGCAAGGGATGAGATACGTCAAAGCCGAATGGAATCCCGCTCTTTCGGGGTTTCACACTGACCCCAGTGACTATCTGCGGGAACTTCCGGTTTTGCAGGAAGGGATGCCGCCCGGAGCGCGCGAATTCGCCTTGGAGCCAGGACACTACAGTTTCCGCAGCCCTCGATGCGTAAAGGACCTCGAGCTGTCCGACATCTCCATCCCTGTAAGAAAAGACGGTCTGCTCACCATCACCTTCTCGCCGAACGAATGGAAACACGACAGCGGCCTGACGATCGAGTACCGGGGTGTGACTCGTTTCTCGATCGACCATGAGCATTCCATCGATTGGATGGAGTCTGAAACCGTCATCCTGGACGAACTCCTCCCGCATGCCGACGGCTGTTCGCACGAGATCGCTCTGTCCGACTCGTCCGTCATCGTCCACTGCGCTGATCTGGTGGCCACCTGGGGTTCATGAGCGCACTTCCTGGATGCGCTTTGCGATGTCCGGTCAGTAATTCCCGGCCAAGACCGTATGTGAAGGGTGCGAACCCATGCACGCAGAAGGCCTTGTTGGAGAATTCGCGGGACGGCGCGGCCGCCGCGATGAACCAGGAGTGCACCCCGAGCTTGGAAGGCCGTGAGATGAGCCGTCGTGTTCCATGAAATTGAGGAAATCGAGCAGGAGAAGGATCGGGTGTTGCGCCGGCGGGCGCCGGGAGAGGCACCCCCCGTCCTCTGCGCATTCGACGTACGCACCACCGGGACGACCGTGGAGTTCGGCACCAGGCTGCGCTCCGTGCTGGCGCCGGCGCTGGAGCTTGCCGTCTCCCATCCGTTCAACGGCGAGGACCTTCCCGTCGACACGCTTCCCGACTGGTTCGTCGCCTCCGACCGGGAAAGATCAGCGTCGGCTCCTGAGTTCGTGAGACGAGGGACCGAACGCTATGTGGCTGCCCTCGAGCGATGGGCGTGGGACCTTCAGGAATGGCTGTATCAGTTCGACCCCGAATCCGAATCCCGGGGCTGGGCATGGTGGGATCTCACGCAGACCAGTGACACCAGTGTGCGCGTCTGGGTGGACACGTGGGGGGAGTCCTTCTTTGCCTGCAACGAACTCCGTTGGGCCGCTTACGTCTGCGGGGCCGAAGAGGTAAGGGGGCCCGCCCTCGTGAGATCTTCCGATTGGGTGGAGGCCATCCAGTCTTGAACCTTCACTACTGAGTCGGGCGCTCACCGAGTTTCCCGCGGAGGGCTGTCGCACGGAGTCGGCGGCGATGTTGGTGGGTCGGCTGTGCGGAGCCGGCAGTTTGCTTCGATGGCGAGGGCCGGTCCAGATGAAGCGTCGCTGAATACCTAAGGACCAACATGTCCCGGACGACCCCACCACGCCCATTGAACCTCGAAGCTCTGTTTCCCGACCTCGCCGGCTTCCGGAGTACCTGCACACGGTTGCACCTCCGGCCCGGCAGCCCCACGCCGAACCAGAGTTCCGTTGGCGGACCACTTCTGTGGCCAGTCGACGAGCCCTGGCCGGTCTGCCGGGAGACACACAGGCGCGACATCGGCAGAAGGACCCGGGACATTCGCGAACAGCGCCGCCTGCTCGCCCAAGCCTGGAGTCGGGGCGGCCCCTCCGATGAAGAGAGGGAGGCCTTGATCGCGCTACAGCAAGAACACCGGGCGTCCGGCGTAGACGACAGCACACCTCTTCCTCTTATCCCGCTGGCGCAACTGTTCGCGAGTGACGTACCAAGACTGGTGCCCCCCAGCGGCCGTGATCTTCTGCAGGTGCTGTGGTGTCCCTTCGACGCACATGGATCACCGGCCGGACCAGGCGTCCACTTGGTGTGGCGCACCGCGAACGAGGTCGGCACCGTCCTGCCCGACCCTCCGTTGCCCGGATTGCTAGGCAACGACGGTTACCTTCCGGAACCTTGCACCCTGGCTCCGGAACAGGTCACTGAACATCAGTGGGCCGAACTGCTTCCGGAGGCCCTTCGACAACGTATCGAGGAATGGGAGGAGAGCCTTGGGGAGGGGGGCGACGAGGGGGACGAAGGCGAGGTTCCTTCCTACGATGCGGACTTCTCCATCGCCCCCGGTTGGAAGGTTGGCGGCTTCGCAGCTTGGGGCGTGACAGGTCCGACCGTTCCCGTCTGCGCATGCGGTGCTGACATGCAGCTTTTGCTGACCGTGGCCTCCGCGGAATGGGAAGGCCTCCGGAGCAGTTGGACCCCGCTCGAAGACCTCGCGATGATCGGCACGCCTGATCTGAACGCTCCGACCCAGGTCGTAGTGGGCGGAGGGGGCCACCTGGACATCTTCGTGTGCGCAGCCGATCCCGCCCATCCCCCACAGATCAGCCTCCAGTGAGAGGTGCAAACCATCATGACGTGACCGGTCCACGCTCGGTCGGGAGCACATTCGTATGCAGCCTTGTTGGAGACTTCTCAGGAGGGTGCGACCGCCGCGATCAGCAAGTAGTGCGCCCCGAATCTGGTCTCTTCGGGCATGAGGGGCTGACAGCCCGAGGACGTCAACTGAGAGAAGGAATCCGGCTGCTATGCACCCCGCCGTGGACCGCCTCGCCGAGCTCATCCCCCCGTTCACTCCACGCCGCTCGCGCGACTGGGTGACCACCGAGCGGCAACTCGGTACCTCCCTGCCGGACGACTACAAGGATCTCGTCGAGACCTACGGAGGCGGCGTCTTCGACGAGACGATCTGGCTCCTGGATCCGGAATGCCCTGACGAGGACTACAACCTCCTCGGCCAGGCCACGGAACGTGCAACAGCCCTCGCCGACCTGTGGCAGACCGAGCCCAAACCAGCGGCACTTCAGGAACCCGAAGCACAAATCCTGCCCTGGGCCTATGTCGAGGACAGTTGCATGCACCTCTATTGGCTGCGGCAGCCGGGACAAACGCCGAACGAGTGGACGGTCATCCTCAACGAGGGTCGAGGCCCGGAATGGGAACACCATGCCGCCCAGTGCGCCACCTGGCTGCTGTCCGTCCTGACCGGAGAGACTGACAGCGAGTACTTTTGCGACCTGCCCCTGGGCAGCCACCGCTTCGATTCCAACGACGCGATTCTCGGGTAGCGGGAACCAGGACAAGTGCGCAGGGCCCAGCCGGCGAGGCGGCGCGCCATGACGGCGTGCGACGGTGCGACCACGCCGACACGCCTGGTGGGATCTCACGCAGACCGCCGACACCACTGCGCGCATCTGGGTGAACACCTGGGGGGAGTCCTTCTTCGCCTGCAACGAACTCCGCTGGGCTGCCTATGTCTGCGGAGCCGAAGAGGTACGGGGACCCATCCTCGTGAGATCTGCCGACTGGGTGGCGGCCATCCGGGCCGGCATCGATCGCGGCTCGGCCGGGACCTGAACCCTCTCTCGGCCCAGCCCTCGCGACTGATCGCCATCCCCGGTCTACCGAACCGGGCCACACTCATCAACGACCACGTCGGGCTCCGACATGAAGACATCCCGGCCAACGAGGCCATAGGCGATGTTGAATGTGTCGACCCAGTACGACCAGTCGCGCGTACCCGAGGCGCTGCTGAACCGGTAGTTCAACTGCCAGCGAACCCACTGCCCGGGAAGCAGTCGGACCGCCGGCGGCCTACGCCTGCGAGGCGGCAACCCGAACAGCGGCCCCACACGAGCGAGCACCCGCAGCCGGTCACCTTCGTCCCGCAGGCTGACATCGATCCAGCGGAGATCCGTCTGCCTCGCGCGCGGTACGAACCCCTCGCGCTCCGAAATCTGGATGGAGTGAGCGAATCCTGGGGGCATGTGAGGCAGAACAAAGCTGACCGGTGCCGCGTTCCTCCGGGCAGCCGCCTCCCCGCCTCGAGACCTCTTCGTCCAGGATGTCCTGACCCGCTGAACCGTGACCTCCACGGCCCTTCCCTTCGCCGAGGGTCTCCGAGCTACCTCTGATCGCCGGCGTCCGTGGACTCGTCGACCTCGGTTTCGGGATAGGCCACGAACGACCCCTTCGACGGCAGTGTGATCACCAGCCCACGCTCCCTCAACTCCCGCGTCGCCCGTCGAGCGGTGAGGTGAGCAACCCCGTACTCCTCGGCGAGATCCCGCTCCCCCGGCAACCTGGCACCGGGCCGCAGTTCTCCCGAGTTGATGCGCGCGGCAATGTGATCGGCGACCTGCATATAGACGTAGGCGATCTGGTTGGGGTCAATCGGTGACCCGCTCGACTCGGCTGCCATTCGAACACCGTACGACACCACTGACCTGCATAGATCTATGGAGCACGGTTAACCGCTATACACCACCCACAAGCACCCAGTACTCTCCTGCAAGAGACCCCGGCGACGGATGTGAGCCGCCCCGGGGCACGGCCAACGCTGCACAAGGAGCGTCGACATGCTGGACCTTATCGTTCGTGCCCTCGCCTGGGTGCTGAGCCCGCTCACTCCACGGCCTCAGGGGCGTCATCGGCTGGGCGCGCCTCCGCCCCTCCGCTTCATCCCCGTCCCGCCGCCCCCGCCACGGTTCACCGAGCTGCTCGACGGCAGCGCGTCCGCCGTTGTACGGCCCTACGTGCTGACGCCGGACGAGCGGCGTCGGCAGCGCGAACGCCGCCGGGCCGCCGGTCTGGCGACCCTCGGCATCGACGTCGGGCCGCGGCGCATTCACGGCGTCCGGGTACCGGCGGGCGCCCGGTGACCCGGCCAACCGTGCGGATGTGCGCCCGCTGCGAGCGCACGACCGGCGAGCCGGTCCTCGTGCACGAGGTTCACGCGGCGACCGGACCCGGCTTCAACGTGTACGCCTGCCGCGACTGTGCCGGGCACTATCCGCCTCAGGCGGACCCGTTCGAACTCCTGGAGCCGGCCGGTGCCGGCTCCCGTATGAGGCTCCGCGTTTACAGGACCGACGCCGAGGGGGCCGTGACCGAGGACCGTGGCACGGTCGAGATCCTCGCCGACGGCCGTAGCACTCCGGTGCCGCGTACGACCGCGTACCCACCGTGCGGCTGCGCGCGGTGTGGAGCGGCGCGTTAGCAAAGGAGGGCTGGGAAGGGCATCGGCTCGTCCGCGTCACGTCGACGCGGGCGGGCCATCCCCCATTTGGGCAAGTTCACATGCGGGGCAGCGCCCCATGAGACCGGTAAAGCCCGGGTTTGGAGCGGTTCCGGGACCCGACCCGTCCTGGCGGCGCCGCGAGCCCCACCGATACCGTCGGTGTCCTCGGCTGAACTCGAATCTCACGGGGAGTCCACTGTGAAGCGCCGCTCTTTGCCCGTTGCTGCCGCGCTCGTCGCGTCGGCGAGCCTGCTCCTGACGGCCTGTGGTGGTGGGGGTGAGCAGTCCAAGGGGAACGACAAGATCGCGGGTGCGGAGACCGGCACCCCTAAAATGCCGACTTCGCCGAGTGCAAGCCCCGCTGACCAAATCAAACGTCCTGACATCACGCTGCCCAGCGATGTGAAGGACGACTTCGAGGGGTGGAAGACCGGCGATTCGACCAAGGACGTGGTACTCGCTGATGCCGCTCGAGCTCAGACGGCCACCAACTACGCCATCATCAAGGGAAACCCGGATGAGCCGGCCCTTGCCTTCTACCGTCAGGGCGCCGCCCTGGTCAGTGGCGCCCAGTGGGTCAAGTCCTTCGTGGATGCCGGCATCACCTACACGGGAACAGTCCGGTACTACGACCCCAAGGTCTCCGTCTTCTCAAGGAGCTCTGCCGCCGTCATCTTCTGCTCAGACGAGAGCAAGGCGTACAACAAGAACCGGAAAACTGGCAAAGTCGACAAGACTCCGACGACGGATGATTCGTATCTGCTCTACAGCACGCGTCTGAAGAAGAACAAGCAGGGCGTCTGGCAGACCACGAATCTCGTGTCCAAGAGGGGGGACAAGACGTGCACGCCGTGAGGGGTCGCCATAAGTGGTTGGCCGTACTCTCGCTGGCCGTCGCATGCGCTCTCCTCCCCAGCGCGGCAATGGCACAACGCGGCCCAGGCGGGTCGGATGGCGGTGCGAAGACCACAGGCGAGGCATCCGGCACCACCCTCACCTCCCGCATCACCTTCTCCGGTTCCACCCGCGGCAGCGGTGCCGCCGCCTCCGACCCCGTCATCCCCGTCGGCGACTGGACCCCGCCCGCCTGCTGGTACGAGCCCATCTCGGCCGAGGAGTTCGCCAAGCGGACCGAGGCCGGGTACGACCAGGTCGTGAACGATTCCGCGCAGCCGAACTACGCGAAGGTGGCGACGGCCCAGTACCGGGACATCTACAAGGACGGCAAGTACAAGAACTACAACCTCAAGGAGAAGGACGAGGGGAATTGGTGGGTCGCGGTCCAGGACCCGAGCCGCCTCGACGACCTCGACGCGTGGAACTGCGACGAACTCCCCTTCTGGGTCAAGAACAATGACACGCCCGACGTGAAGAACGCCGCCACCCCGAAGGTCCTTGCCGAGCTCGCGTACAACCGCATCCAACTGCCCACCGAAGACGTGACCCTCGCCCCCAAGGACACCACCAAGGTCAACCTCCCCACCTGGGCCTGGCTGGACGATGCCACCTTCAAGAAGGTGTCCGTGACCGCGTCACTGAAGGTCGCCGGGCTCGACATTCGGGCGACGACGACCGCGGAGCCCGTGGCCCTGAAGCTGGAGCCGGGGACCGGTGACGCCGAGACGTATCCGGCCGACGGGGTGTGTCAGGTCAACTCCGACGGGAGCATCGGTGCCGCGTACGCCAGAGGGGATGCCGACCGGACGCCGCCCTGCGGGATCAAGTACCTGCGCTCCTCCGGCGACGGAACCTTCAAGCTGAAGGCCACCGTCACCTGGCGGATCAGCTGGACCGGCACCGGTGGCGCCGGCGGGAAGCTTCCCGACGGGGCCTTCGGGCACGCGCAGGACGTGACCGTGCGGGAGATTCAGGCCGTCAACAGGTAGTCCCCGGGCGGCAGTCGGCTCCAGGTTCCCTCAAGAGCCGGGCCGCACCATGAGCCCGTGAATTGCCCGGGAAAGCTCAGCCGCCGGCCGAGTCGCCGTAGTCGATCGGCTCTTTCAGCAGGTCGCTCGCCGCGCGGTGGACCTTGGCCAGGGCGGTCATGAGGGCTTCGCGTTCGGCCGCGGTGAGGTCCGCGGTGACCTTCTCCTCGATCAGGCGCCGTTCCGTCTCCACCGGCGTCCGCAGCGCGCGCCCCGCGTCGGTGAGCCAGAGGCGGACGAGGCGGTTGTCCCGGTCGTCTCGGCGACGGGTGAGGAGGCCGGCCGCCGTCATCCGGTCGGCCATCTTGACGACCGTGGGCGTCGTGACGTTCAGCGCGGCGGCGATCTCGCCAGGGGTGCTGCCGTCCCGGTCCCACAGCGCGGCGAGCAGGTGGTTCTGGCCGACGTGCAGGCCGTGGCGTCGCATGGCCGCGTCGGCCAGCGCTCGGAGCACCTTCGACGTTCGGCCGTGCAGGTCCAGGAACTCTGACATCGCGGCCCTTCGGTGACGACCCAGCATTTCGATTGACGGCTAATCATTCACCGGCTAACTTTCGCAGCGGCAGCTCGCTAGACGGCAAACGACTTTGGGAGCCACGATGATACTGGTCACCGGAGCAACCGGACACATCGGCCGGGAACTCACCCGCGAACTCGACGCGACCGGCGCGCCGTTGCGGCTCCTCGTCCGCGACCCCGCCCGCACCGTCGGACTGCCCGAGCGCGCCGAGCGTGCCGTCGGCGATCTCGGGGACCCCGCGACACTGACTCCCGCGTTCGCCGGCGTGGACAAGCTCTTCCTGCTCACCCAGGGCATGGGCACCGCCCACGCCGAGGCCGCCCTCGCCGCCGCTCAGGCCGCCGGGGTACGGCACATCGTGCACCTGTCCTCCGCGCACGTCACGTTCGATCCGATCCCCGCCATGGGCCGCTGGCACCACGAACGCGAGAAGCTGGTCCGCGCCTCGGGCATCCCCGCCACGTTCGTGCGACCGGGCGGCTTCATGACCAACGCCCTCGACTGGCTGCCCACCATCCGCGCGGACAACTACGTCCTCGACCCGGTGGGGCCAGGCCGCTACGCCCCGATCGACGCGGCGGACATCGCGGCGGTCGCCACCCTCGCCCTCACCGAGGCCGGGCACGAGGGCCAGGAGTACGTCATCACCGGCGACGAGACGTTCACCATCGCCGAGCAGGTCCGGATCATCTCCGAGACGATCGGCCGCGACATCGAGGTCCGGAAGGCGGCGACCCCGGCCGAGGCCGTACGGTTCCGCTTCCCCGACGGGGCTCCGCCGGCCCTCGCCGCAGCCCTCACCGAGGGGCTGACCCTCATGCGCGCGGACACCGTCGGCTTCCGGACGGACACCGTGGAGCGGCTGCTCGGTCGCCGGCCACGGACGTTCGCCGAATGGTGCACCCGTAACGCCCACGTCTTCCGGGCTACGGCGGCCGCCTGAACGGGCCGACGACCACACCTTCTTCCCCGCTCTTTGTTCCTCCTGCCCCTCTTCTCCCTTCGGCCGACTACGCGAGGGCGGTGAAGCCGGTGCAGAGCAGACGAACGCTCAGCGTGAACTTCTCGTCGGGGCTCAGGCGGGGGATCAGCGGGCCCATCACGAGCGGGAACCGCGCGCGCAGGTCGGCGTGGAGTTCGGCGGTGACGGCCGGTGGCGTCACCGGCTGGTTCTGCTCCTGGAGCACGAAGCCGGTGACGTGGCTGAGCAGCGTGTCGGCGGCGATGCCGCAGTGGTCGGCCGGCAGGCCCGCGTCGACGAGGGTGCGCAGCAGGCGTTCCATCAGCGAGAGGGCGCCGGGGCTGAGCATCCCTGGGCTCTCGGCGAGGAGTTGGGCGCCTCCGGGGTGCTGCTTGATGCTCAGGCGCAGGGCAGCGGTCTGGGCCTCGACCCGGTCCTGCCAGCCGACGGTGGGCGCGAGGGCGGCAAGGGCGGCGGTTCCGGCGTCGTAGGCCTGACGGCAGACCCGGTCGGCCATCAGGGCGAGCAACTCGTCCTTGTCGCGAACGTGGTAGTAGAGACTGCCCGCGTGGGCGTCCAGGCGCTCGGCGACCTGGCGCATGGAAAGGTTCTGATAGCCGACCTCGGCGAAAACGGCCATCCCCGCATCGACGATGCGCTCCTTGGTGAGCTTCATGCATACCACCGTACGCCTCTTTCAAACACTGTTCGAAAATCGTGCTACCTTGACGTCGACAGATTTTCGAACGGTGTTGGAATCACCGTGACAGGGGGAGGGGCCGACATGGAGGCGATCGTCTTCAACGTGACCACGGCCGCGCTGATGGTCATGATGTTCAACTGCGGGATGGGCGTCGTCGGCCGCGACACCCTGCGCGAACGGCCGCTACCCTGGGCGGCAATCGCCCTGACCACGCTCGCCGTGAGCGGTGTGCTGCTCCAACTGGCTTGGCCCGGCGCCATGGACGCGCTCGACGCGGACCCCTCCAAGTCCGGCTGGTGGCGCGAGCTCACCTCGGTGTTCATGCAGAACGGCGGCTTCTTCGGCGGCCTGTGGAACCTCGTCACCCTCGCCGCCGTCGCCGCACTCGCCCAGTGGTACTGGGGCGGCCCGCTCACCCTCACCTTCTTCCTCGCCGGGATCCTGCTGCCCGGCCGCATCGACACCCTGCTCGGCCTCGGTGACGGTCCCAGCACGGACCCCCGCAACTTCGCCGGCAGTTCCGGGGCCACCTACTTCCTCGGCGCCACCCTCGCCCTGGCGTTCCTCACCCGTACCCGCATCCCCAAGGAAATCGCCCTGGCAGCCGGCGTCCCGGCACTCGGCCTCGCGATGTGGATCGCCCAGGACAACGGCCACGGACTGGTGTCGGTCTACGGGTTCGCCCTCGCAGCGGTCGCCTGGGCCGTCCGACGCCGGGCCGGCCTGGTCCGCCCGGCCTGACCCGCGGCGCTCCCGCCCGCGGCGCTCCCGCCCGCGCCGGTTCAGCCGGCGGCCGCCCGACGTCCCACCGCGCCGACTACGGGGCCGGGGAGCCGCCCCCCTGCGCGGCGCGGAGGCAGCGTTCTCACGGCATGGGCCCGTGCACGACGCGGTGCCGGAGGTACACGACTCCCGAGGCGAAGGTGCGGGTCTCCACGAGTTCGAGATCGACCCGGCGCTCGTTCCGGGGGAAGAACGGGATGCCGCCGCCGAGCAGCACCGGGTGGACCCGGGCCCGGTACTCGTCGATCAGACCCAGCTCGGCCGCCCCGGCGGCGAGCATGGCGCCGCCGATCGCGATGTCGCCCTCCCCCGGCTCGGCCCGCAACCGCCCGATCTCCTCCGCCAGGCCGCCGGACGCCAGGCGGGCGTTGCCCTGGACCGCGGTCAGGGTGCGGGAGAACACCACCTTCGGGAGCGACGTCCAGAGGTCGGCCCACTCCAGCGTCGAGAAGCCGAGCGCGGGATCCTGGCCGGCGGTCTCCCAGTACAGCATCGTCTCGTACAGCCGCCGCCCCAGCAGGTGGACGCCGACCTCCCGGATCTCGTCGGTGGCGAACCGGAACAGCTCCTCGTCGGGCGCCGTCCAGTCGATGCCGCCGTCCGGCCCGACGATGTAGCCGTCGAGCGAGACGTTCATCGAATAGGTCACCCTGCGCATCAGCGGACCTCCTCCTCGGTGAGGAGAGCCTCTCAGATCCCGGCTGTGACGGTCGCCGCGAGCTCGTCCGTCAGGGCGCACAGTGCGTCCGTGTGGGCCAGCGCCCGCCAGGAGGCGAGGAGGACCAGCGCCCAGGTCTCGTCGGCGCGGATGCCGTACGCACACGTCTCCAGGATGGTCCCGGTGCCGTCGCGGCCGACGTCCTGGACGTAGGCGTGCCGCACGCGTACCGCGGGGCCGGCGGGCAGGGTGCGGTGCTCCGCCTCGGGCGGGCGGTAGGAGACGGGGGTAGGGGCGGCCAGGTAGCGGTGGAGCAGGTCGACGGTGAGCGTCGGGTGGGTGTCGTCGGCGACGAGCGCGGAGAGTTCGATCCGGGCCTGCTCGCCGAGCCGTGGCTCGGGGACGTACGACAGTGCCGTGATCGGAGCCCGGGTGCGGGAGTCGGCGGCGGCCTCCCGGAGTTCCTCGGCGAGAGCCGCACGCACTTCCGGGTCGTCGCCGCTCAGCAGCCGGCGCGCCTCGCCCGTGGCCCACGCGCCGAGGTCCACCAGCTCGCGTACCGGCAGGGAGACCGCCTCCTGCGGCGCGCTCATGCGGACGGTGGCGGCGGAGAGCGCGGGCATCAGGCCATCCATTGCAGGGTGCGGGCGACGGAGTCGAAGAGGGTGACCAGGGCGTCCGCCAGCGGCTCCATGGGCGTGGAGAAGGAGAGCAGCAGGCGCAGGTCGCTGTGCGGTACGGCGAGGTAGACGTCGAGGTGGGTGACGGCCAGCTTGTTGCCGTCGGGGTCGTCGGGGGCGGGTCGCCGCAGGTACCGGTGGCGTACGGCGGGCCCCGCGGGGAGGTCGGCCAGGGTGACGTCCTCCTCGCCCTTCATCCCGAGGGACAGCGCGATGTCCGACAGGTCTCCCGGCTTTGTGCCCGGTGACGGCCGTAGCACGCTGACGACGAGACCGGCGGAGACCGGCACCTGGCCGAGCACCTGGTTCATCACGTACAGCTCGACGCCGCCGTTCGCGTGCGCGGCCTCCGCCTGCTCCCGCATCCGCTCCGCGACCGCGGCCTTCAGCTGCGGGGTGGCCTTCGTACGGCGCAGACCGCGGTTGACCACCTTGTCGATGCGGTGCGTCCAGCGGTCGGGATCGAGAACGATGCGTTCCCAGCCCTCGGGGACGGCGAGGCGGTAATCAGAAGGCGGCGGGGGCGGATCGGCCGGTATTCGTTCCTCGGGCGATTCCGCGGCGGTCGTGTTCTCACTCATACGGTGGCTCCGCTCGCTCCGTTCCGTCGGGTCCGACTCCGGCCCAGCGCGACGGCGCACGCCGGAGCGAGGACGAGGACGCCGAGCGCGCCCAGCGCCACGACGGTCTCCACGGTGTCGTCGATCTCGGACTTGGTCCCCAGGAAGGGGCCGTAACGGCCGGACGGGTCGACGACAGCCGTCGTCCGCTCACCGACGCGGTCGGCGCAGTTCTCCCTGTTGCTGAACACCCGGTGCACCGAGCCGTCCGGCAGCCGCACCCTGCAGTAGGTCTGCCGGGCCCCGTGGGACCACTCGTGGCTCGGCTCGGCGACGGTGACCGTCTGTTCCGTGCCGCGCAGTTGCAGGTACCACTCCTGTGCGGCGTACGACGCCACGACGATCAGCACGAAGTAGGCGGCGACCGTCGCCCAGCGCAGGACCAGGCCGCCCCCCGACTCCCGGGTCCTGAGCGCCGCCATGATGACGCCGACCCCGCAGGCCACCCCCACGAGCAGGGCGAGCCCGCCGAGCACGAGGTGGAAGACCCCGCATACGACGGCTCCGGCGACGGCGACGAGGAACAGCCTCAGCCAGGGCCACACCGCGGCCCGTTGGACGGGCCCCTCGTCGTCGCCGCGCCGTCGTCGGTCCGCCGTCGCGGTGAACTCGGACAGGATGCCGCGCACCTGTCGCATGCCGCCCTCGCCGGCGGCGATGCGGCGCAGTTCGGGCAGCCCCATGCCGACCTGCTCCAGCGTGCGCCGCCCGTCCTCGGGCAATTCCGCGAAGAGGTCGTCGACGCTCCGCTCGTCCTCACTCGCCACGTCGTCCTGGCTTTCCTCGCCGAAGTGCTTTTCCTGCTCGAAAGGTTCTGTGGGTTGCGCCCTGCCGTCCTGGCGGCCGCGGCCGGTCGGGTTCATCCATCGGAACTGACGTTCCACTTGCCGTTGTAGAACGGAATGCCGTTCGCTCCCAGTCCCGGGATCTCCTTGACCCCGCTGAACATGTCGGGCCCGGTCACCCACGGCTCCCCGGAATGGACGTGCGCCAGGTTCAGCCAGCCGGCCGCGAGTGGCAGGGTCTGGCTGCCGTAATACAGGGCCTGGCCGGTGCGGGCCATGCTCTTGAACGAGGAGTCCGCGATCTGCGACAGCTTCGGGGCACTCTCGGTGAGAAGGCTTTCCTCACCGGGGAGTTTGCCCGCGGCGACCCGAATGTCGTCCAGATACGCCTTGGCGTTCAGCGATTCCTTGACCACCGAACGCATCCGCGGCAACAGCGTGGAGGGGCCCTCGGCGAGCGCCTTCCCGATCTGTCCGGGCTTGATCCCGTTGAGGGACTCGGCCAGGCCCCGAGCCGCCTCCGGGTTGAGCCCCACCTCCCGTGCCAGCTGCACGTCCTTGACGGCAGACGCTCCGCGCGCGGCGACCGAGGCTTCCTTGGCCGCCGTGCCCAGCACCCGGCCCGCGCCGAACGACAGCACGCCGACGGCGTCGATGGCGACGTCCAGCCAGGTGCCCTTGCCGTCCAGGGCGGAGACCGTGTCGCAGACGAGGGCGACGACCGAGGCGATCAGCGCCAGCGCCCCCAGCACCTCTCCGAGTACGGGGACCCAGCTCAGCACGAGCGCCAGCACACCGAGCGCCGCGGCGGCGACTCCGGCCCAGTGCCCGACCTCGGCGACCCAGTCCTTCCAGTTGTCCCACCAGTGGTGCTTGGGATCCTTCAGGCCGTCGTGGTCGGCGGCGTCGCGGATGGCCGAGGCCGCGTAGCCGGCCTGGGTGTCGCGGTAGTCCAGGGCGTGATCGAGGTCCTTCTTGGCGGCGTCCAGCGCGCTGTCCGCGGCCTCCTTCTGCCGTTTCAGTTTCTGCTTGTCGGGGTGGTCATCCGGTGCCGGGTGCTTGTCGAGCTGCCCCTGGTAGTGGCTGCTGTCCGCGTCCGCGGTCTTCGCCTTCTTCAACGCGGTGCGGACGAGGCTCTGGGCGTGTTCGAGGGCGGTGGCCCAGTCCACGTGGATCTGGTCGTCGGCGGGGGCGCCGCCCACCTTCGCGCCGAGGGCACCGCCGGCGGCGGCGTACCGCTTGTGCGTCTTGCCGAGCAGGCCGACCGTGTCCTCGGTCTTCTTCCTGAACTCCCTGCCGGCGTCGGAGTCCCAGCCCTTGCCGTCGACGAGGTTGTCCAGCTTGGTGGCCTGGTCCTGGATCAGCTTGGCCGTGTCGGAGATGCGCTTGCCGAGCCGGGCCACCTCGTAGGGGTCGCCCGGCGCGAAGTCCTTGTCGTCGTAGCGGGCCGTCTGCCAGTCGACACCGGAGAAGTCACGGTTGCTCACTTGCCCTTGCCCCCGTCCTTCGGCTGGGCCTTGAGCAGCGCGTCGGCGAGGTGCTGGTCGAGCCCGTCGTAGGCCTTGGCCGCGGTGCCGGCCGTCTTGCCCAGGAACTCCAGCCCGTCGCAGAGCTGCTTGCGCTTCTTCTTCCAGTCGTCCGCGAACTCGTCCAGCGCGGAGGCGACGTCACCGGATCCCATCTCGGTGTCGTACGAGTCCACGATGTCCTTGGCATGCTCGAAGTTCGACTTCAGCTTCGCCACGGACCGGCTGATCTCCTTCAGCTCCGACGTGGACACCCTGACGTGCTCCGCCACTTCGACCCCCGTGCACAGACAGCTTTCGGCCACCTCGGGCAGGGGGTGGCCGAAGTTACCATCCTTCGATGTTTTCGCTGCTGCAACCAACAAACCGCAAAGGGTCGGACTCAAGATGGACACGGGTCCACGTCGTCGGGACGGAGATTTCGGTAATTACGGTGAATCAGGCACGAGCCGGATGGGGAGATCCGGCGCACTTCGCTCCCCTGCCCTCACGGAACCAACTCCCGCCTCGATAACGTCTCTTTGCCAGCCCGAAGTCTCAGCCCCACCAGGAGTCATTCGTGAAGCCCCTCCGTTCCCTCTCACTCGCCGCTTCGCTGACGGCCGCGGCCGCATTGCTGCTCAGCGGGTGCGGGGGTGGTGACCACGACTCGGGCAACGGCAAGATCAAGGGGGCGTCGGAGAAGCCGTCCACTGCGGCGCCGTCGGCGTCGGCGAGCAAGGGGCCGAAGATCGACCGGCCGCGGATGGCCTTCCCGGCCGACGTGAAACTTGTCTTCGCCCCGGCTCAGGTGGGCCCCGGGCAGGAAGCTCCGCTCAACGACGCGGAGAACTATCTGAGGTCCATCGAATACGGCATCGTCAAGCAGGATCCCAAAGATCCGGCGCACACGTTCTACAGCGAGTTCGAGGGCACGGCCCTGAAGTATGCGCGAGATCAGATCCAGGGCCACGTCGACGCCGGCGTCACGGTCACCGGCGAGCGCGATTACTACAACGCCGCGGTCAAACTGTCGGACAGCAAGAGCACAGCGTTCGTGAGCATGTGCAGCGATGGCTCCAAGTACTTCAGCAAGGAGGTGAAGAGCGGGAAGGTCCACCGCACCCAGAAGAGCGTCAAGGACTTCTATCTCTGGCAGATCCAGATGGCGCCGTCCGAGAAGACGAAGGGGCTGTGGCGGGCCAAGGAGGTCCAGGTCACGGGGGAGGCAAAGCAGTGCGTGCGATAAACCGGCGCCGTGTATCGGCTGTTGCCGTGGCAGGAGCGATGGTCGCCTTGGCCACCATCGTGCCGGCGGCTGCCGAAGATGACTACGGAAGAGCAACGGGCACCGCGAAGCACAACGACAACGCCACCGGCACCATCGGCGCCCAAGTCAAAGTGCGGTACTCCGGGTCCACCCACTCGGGACACGGCTCCGGTGCGCTGACGTCCGCCGACAGCAACTGGACCCCGCCCGGCTGCTGGTACGCGCCGACCTACACATCCGCCGAGTTCCGGAAGGTCCGGCAGAGCATCTACTTCGCCGTCGTGCACGACCCCGACGGGGACGACTTCCGCGGCGAGATCTCCGACGAGAACCAGAAGTACGCCAAGGACGAGTACCACGACGGGGACAAGGGGAGGTACTGGGCCGCCGTCCAGAACCCGGACGCCCCGTACGAGGAGCAGTGGGCCTGCGACAAGCCGCCGTTCTGGGTTCCGCAGGGCAAGAAGCCGCCGGTGAAGGAGGCGGTCAGCCCGGAGATCCTCGCGGGGCTCGCCTACCAGCAGATCCAGGTGCCCGGCACCAGGGTGAGCCTGGCGCCCGCCAAGGCCAGCAAGGTGAACCTGCCGACGTGGGTCTGGCTGGACAAGGGCAGGTTCAAGCCGGTCTCCGTCACGGCGTCACTCAGCGTCCCCGGGTTCAGCATCTCGGCGACGACGACGGCCACACCGAGCGGTCTGACGATAGAGGCGGGCACCGACGACGCCGACCTGCTGCCGTCCTCCGGCACATGCCCGGCGAACAGCGACGGGTCCATCGGCCGGGAGTACACCGCGGGCAGCGCCGACGAGACGCCCCCGTGCGGGGTGACGTACCTGCGCTCGTCCGGCGACGGCACCTTCGACCTGCGCGCCACCGCCACCTGGAAGATCTCCTGGAAGGGCTCCGACGGCACCGGCGGCGACTTGCCCGACGGCCAGTACGGCAGGAATCAGGCGGTCAAGGTCCGGGAGGTGCAGGCGGTCAACCGCTGAGACTCCCCCCTCGCCACGATCGAACTGCAAAGGGAACGTTCAGCGGGCAGCACGCCGGGCGCAGGTCAGCCCAGCGGTTCTGGGGTTCCGGGTAGGGCCGGGTGCGGTCGTGCGCGCCTCTTCGCCCCATCTGGGCTGCAAACGTGCCTGCTGGTACCGTCGGCCTGTCGCGCGGCGGAACCTGGCGGTCCCCCGCCATGCCCGCGACGGTCGGATCAGACAGCCCAGCCGTGGGGAGGCTCACCGCATGGGGGACGAAACGCCCCGCAGTGCATTCGACGATCCGGGCACCTTGCGCGCGTGGCGGCGTGCGCGGCGTCACGCCATCGCGACCACGACCTTCTGGGTGCTGTCGCTGCCCGCCTTCTTCGTGGCGGCGACACTCTTCTGGGAATCACAAGTGGGTGGGTCACTGCCTGTCTACGTCATCGGCGCATGGGTGCTGGTCGCGGTCATCGGGATCGCCGTGTCCGATTCCCGTCGGGTGCAGCTCAAGACCATGCGCGGGATCCTGGCCACCTACCCCTGGCAGGACCATCCCGCGCTCAACGGCAGCGGCGCCCCGGACGTCACCTATCTCAAGCTTCCCAGCCCCGACGACCGTGACAAGGGTGTCAGTGTCGCGGTTCGGCGTTGCGGGCTCTCAGGGCGGCGCTGGCGGAGCGCGGTGGCCCATGCCAGAGCCCAGGGCTTCAGATATGCCGGTGATCCGCGGTTCGCGGCGGTTATTGCCCTGCGGGGAGTCGAAGAGCTGGGTGCGGCACGGCCCACGCACGCTCTCGCCCCGAGCAGGGGAGCCCGGCCGGACCAGGTCAGCGAGTCGGCCTGGCGGCATGCCCGGGCAGCCGGCATCTCCGGGGGATCGCCGTTCACCGAAGAACAGCAGCAGGAGCTGCGAGCTGTCGAGAAGCGAGATTCCCGTGCCTGAATTCGCTTTCACCCCACTCGCCGGTCAAGAGGACGTCCTCGACGGCATGTTCCTGGGGCACATCGACATCACGGGGAAATCCGGGTCCGCCACGACTCGCAGCCCCCGTGACCCTGACGGCGGTATGGGGATCCTCCTCCTGCCGGCCGTGGTGGATCTGCTCGACGGCGTAGCAGGTCTGCTGCGACGGGGCCGCGGCAGATTCACCTGCTCCGACGCCGGTGTGACGTTCAGGCAGAAGGAGCGGGTCCTGATGATCAGACGCATGTTCACGGTGCTCGACGATTCGTCTCCCCAGGCAGTCGCCGAATCCCTGGGGACAGCGGCACAGCGACTCTCGGACAGTCACCTGTCAGGAATCAAGGCACCGACTGAGGACACCACGGTCACAGAAGACGGCACCATCGAGTACGTCGACTACCGTTATCGGCTGCCGGAAGCCATCGCCGCATTCCAGGACGTACGCCGGTCACTCACTGGCTGAAGGCCGTCTTGGCGGGCAGGAGCCCGGGCTTGTAGCTCACACCACCGCCGCCGGCGCCACTCAATCCGTCCAGGATGACGCCATTCGTGTCGAAGTCCGCGCCGAAGAATACCGAACCCACGGTAGCTCGCGTCACGCTCTTCACGAAGCCCTCGGCACCCCCGACCAGGCTCTTGCCGACAGGGTTCTTACCCTTGAGGGTCGTGGCCAGGTGTGCGTATTCCTTTCGGCTCAGGTTCGTGAATCGGCTGTCATTGATGATTTTGGGCAACTTGTCCAGCCCCTTGCTGACCAAGGGGGTCATTCCCGCACCGATGGTGTTTCCGACGAAGTTCGAGAGAGCGTTCTTCTTGACCTCGCTCCAACCACCGTTGAAGGCATCCTTGAGTGTGGTCTTGAGTTCACCAGAGGCCAGCCCGTAGGCAACCTTCCGGAATCCCTTGAGGTCTTCGCCCATGCGCCACGCCTTGATGAGGCGGCTGCACGCGATCTCCGCCTTCCTGACCCTCAGCGCCATCCTGAAGCCACCGACCAACTTGCCGGCCTTGGCCAGCATGGCCACCTTGCCGACCAGGGGGATGCAGTCGAGCACCGCGAAGATGAGGTCTCCCCAACCCGCTTTCCCTTGGGTAAATTTGACGATGGTATCGGCCAGGACGACCAGTGAAGCGGCCACGATGAGGACCACAAGCCACGGGGCAGCCACGAAAAGCGCGATGATTCCTGCGACCGCGACGACAAACTTGCAGAGGGTGACGAAGCTGTCCCAGTGATCCCCCAGCCAGTCCCCCACCTTCTGGTACCACTTCTTGTTGTGGATCCCCGCGTCGGATGCGTCGTGAATGTCGCTCACGAGCTTCACGACGGCCTTGTCCTGGTCCGTGCCCGCCTTCTGCGCCTTGGACTTCAGCTCGGCGAGTTGGGCGTTCAGGTGGTCGACCTGGCCCTGGACGGTCTTTTGGTGACTGTTCGCGTGCTGGGCGTCGCGCGTGGCCTTGCGGACCTTGTCCGGGTCGGGCTGGGGGGTGTCGCCGGTGGGGTTGTTCAGCTTGTCCTGGGCCGAGTTGGCCTTGTTCGCCGCGGTGGTGGCGGTGGCCAGGCGCGTCTTGGCCTTGGAGAGGTCACCACGCAGGATCCGGGCCTTGGCGAGCGCGCCGTCCGCCGTCGACTGGGCGTGCTCCAAGGTCCCGGCATAGCTGAGCAGGGCGTCCGCGACCAGGTCGTAGGAGTCGTGCAGCTTCTTCAGCTGTCCCGGCAGCTTGCCGATCCGCTCCTTGAACTCCTTCATGGCCTTGCCCTCCGCGTGCTCCAGGGTGGAGTCCTTGGAGGCGGAGCGCATGCCCGTGAGGGCGGTGGACACGTCGGAGGCGAAGGTCTTGTAGCGCCGGCCCTGGAGCTTGACCTCGTGCGGGTCTCCGGGGGTCGGGTCCTCGCTCAGGTCGAGGTTGTGCCAGTCGGTGGGGCGGGCCATCGAACTCAGCTCTCCGGGTCGAGGTCGGCGCGGTGGACGAAGCGGAAGGTGCCGGTGACCAGGTCGAAGAGCTCCAGCATCGGCTCGACCAGGGCCAACTGGGGGGTGCTGGCGCTGATCACGGCGACCTTGGGATCGTCGCCGGGGAAGGGCACGAAGGTCTGCATCATCACGGCCCGGTAGCTGCGGTTGTCGTCGGGGATCTCGATGTCCTCGATGCCTTCGGCGCGCACCGCACGGCCCGCGTCGGGCAGGTCCACCAGGTGCACCCGGCGCCAGGGGTCCGTGGGCCGGCGGCCTGGCTCGATCGGCGTCAGTACTCCGAGGAGGGTGTCGAGGCCGGTCGGAGCGGTCTCGCCCGTGGCCTCGTTCACGGCCTGGTTCACGCTGACCGTCAGGCTGGCGACCATCGGTTCGCCGTCGACGATCTCGCACATGGAACCGGAGTACACCACGTGGTCCCGCCTGGCCTCCCGGGCGACCTTCTTCAGCGTTCTGACCAGATCGGCCTGACACGAGGCGAGTTCCGGCCGCTGCTTGACGCGCGCCGCCACCGCCTCGCGGATCGAGCGGTTCACCGTGGCCGGGTGGACGTCGAACTCGTACCAGGCGCTCGGCACCTGGATGTTGATGCCGATGACGTCCCCGGGAGCCGCGCCGGCGAAGGGGTCCTCCTCCGTGACGGCCGTCACGGGAATCTCAGTGGCCACCCTTGCCCTCCTTCTCGTGCTCGCGAAGGGCGTTCCTGAGGTCGACGTCGAGTTTCGTCATCTTGTCGACGATCGCCTGGGCCATTTCCGCCACGCCGTCGAGGCCTCCGTCGATCTCCTTGCGGCCGTCCTTCCAGCCGTGCATGAAGTCTTCCATCGCGTCGTACGCCGAACTGGAGCCCAGTTCACAGTGGCCCAGCTTGCGGTCGACCTGACCCGTGTCGTCCATACGTTTCTTGATCGACCGGAGATCGCCCGCCAGGGTGTCGAGCCCGGCCAGACTCACGACGAGGTCAGCCTTGGACATGTATGCGTTCCCCCATTGGTTCGGTTTTCCCCCAAGGGTTCGGTGTGCGTCGCGAACCGGACGTCCGTCTTTCGACGGCGACCCACCGGGCCTGACCCGGACCGGCCTTCATCGGCCGGCCCGGGTCAGGCCCGTCGAGCTCGTCGGGCTCGCGTCAGCGATCAGTGCTTGGCCTGCTGAGCGAGCTGCTCGTCCAGCTGCTCGTACGCGTCCTTCGCCTTCTTCAGGAAGGAGGACAGGCCGTGGAGGCCGTGGATGGTCTTGGCGGCGCCCTTGGTGAACTCCTTGACGGAGTCGTCGTAGGCACCCGAGGCCTTCTGGGTGGTGAAGCCCTGCTCGACCAGGTTGCCGACGCGCTTCTCGATGTTCTTGATCTTGTCTTCGAGGTCGTGCATGTCCTTGATCAGGTCACCCGCGACCTTCTCCATCTCGGCATATGTAAGGTCCGCGTCCTTGCCGGACTTGCCCATGACGGATCTCCCTCCCGTACGCAGTGCCGCAGGGACCGCCCCCGTGGCTGCTCCTGCGTCGGCCGGGGGCGAGCCGCCCGGCCGTCCGCATGCGCAAAGATCCTACGGGTGTGGCCTTTGGGACCACAGGGGCCCCGTGCGTGGGGTTGGTGAATCCGGGCGGCTCCCGTTGCAAAGCGGGAAGCGGGGGCGGTTAAGGTCGGTCGCACCGAGTTGAGTGTGAGCAGTGGGTTCCGCGTGCCGGGGGCGGCCTCGGAGTCACGAGGAGGACGAACGTGCGCCTGAGTCTGACCGTCGTCGACCCGGTCGCCGGGGGCAGTGCCGATGTCGTGCTCGACGCCGATCCCGAGACCACCGTCGGGGACGTCGCCCAGGAGCTGGCCCGGCAAGTGGGGTTCGGGGGGCAGGGCGGCGCCCAGGTCATTCCCATCGGGGGCCCCAGACAGCCGGCCGGCGGCGGGCCCCTCGCCTATGTCGACGGGTACGCCCTCGACCCCGCCGCCACCGTCGTCGGGTCTCCCTTGCGGGACGGCGTCGTGGTCAGCCTGCACGACCCGGCCGGGTGCCTGCTCGGGGAACCCACGGGCGTCGTCGAGTTCCGCGTCGTCGGCGGGCCGGGCGCGGGCGCGGTGCACCGGCTCGGGGTCGGGAAGTACGACATCGGCAGCGGGGGCGCCGCTCATCTGCGCGTAGACGACGCCGAGTTGGCGGACCGCGTCGCCTCCCTCGCCATCGCCATCGACGGCACCTGCCAGGTCACCCTGCATAAGGATGACAAGAGCGTCCTGCTCGACGGGGAGGAGTTCAGCGGCGGCGCCTGGCCGCTCGGCGGGCAGCTCGCCGTCGGCAACAGTCTGCTGGAGATCGTCGCGTACAGCCCGCCCGACGCGGCCCTGAAGTGGTCCGACGACGGGATCGGGCTGGACTACAACCGGCCGCCCCGGCTGCGTCCGCCCGTGCGGCAGACCTCCTTCTCGCTGCCCAACCCGCCCGGCACCTACGAGGCCCGGCCGCTGCCCTGGCTGATGGCGGTGCTGCCGCTGGTGGGCGCCGTGGTGTCGGTGATGATGTTCGGGCGCTGGTACTACCTGATCATGGCCGTGATGAGCCCGGTGATGCTCTTCGGCAACTACTTCATGGACAAGAAGCACGGCCGGAAGTCCCACGCGAAGCAGCTGAAGGAGTACAAGGAGCACAAGGCGCGGATCGAGGAGGACGCGCGGGAGGCGCTCGTCGCCGAGCGCACGGACCGCCGCGAGAGCGTGCCGGACCCGGCCGCCGTGCTTGCCTACGGCACCGGTCCGCGCACCCGCCTGTGGGAGCGCCGGCGCACCGACCCCGACCATCTGCGGCTCAGGTTCGGCACCGGACGGCTGCCCTCCGAGGTCGAACTGGACGACCCCGAGCAGGACGACCACAAGCGCAAGGTGCGGTGGTACATCGAGGACGCCCCGGTCGCCCTGTCGCTGCGCGACCTGGGCGTGGTCGGGGTCGCCGGGCCCGGGGACTCCGCGCACGCGCTCGGGCGCTGGGCGGTCGCGCAGACCGCCGTGCTGCACAGCCCGATGGACGTGCAGTTCTACGTCCTCACCGACAACTCCGCCGACACCCGCTGGGACTGGGTGCGCTGGCTGCCGCACGCCCGCCCGGCCGGCGGCCAGGACGTCAACGTCCTCATAGGAACCGACTCCGAGACCGTCGGCGCCCGCGTCGGCGAACTCACCCAACTGCTCGACGCCCGCCTGCAGGCCCTGCAGAAGGGCGGCCGGAAGAACGCCGAGGGGCCCCTCTTCTCCGACCCCGACATCGTCGTCGTCTGGGACGGCTCACGGCGGCTGCGGTCCCTGCCGGGTGTCGTACGGCTGCTGCGCGAGGGCCCGGACGTGGCCATCCGCTCGCTCTGCCTGGACGAGGAGGAGCGGTTCCTGCCCGGCGAGTGCCAGGCCGTCGTCGTCGCCGAACCGCACCACGGTCCCACAGCCCCCTCCACCGGTGGCGGGCTGCCGCCCGTGCCCTCCCAGGCGCCCGGGGGGTTCCCCTCCTTCCAGGCCTGGCACGCCGGTTCTCCGCAGGGGCGGGAACAGGCGGCACAGGACCAGGAGTTGCGGCTGCGGGTCGAGCAGAGCGGGGCACTGACGCAGCGGAAGGTGCGGCCGGACTTCGTCTCGCCCGCCTGGTGCCTGCGGCTCGCCCGCGCGCTGTCCCCGCTGCGGGACATCAGTGGTGAGGCCGAGGACTCGGCGCTGCCCGGCGCCAGCCGCCTGCTGGACGTCCTCCAGCTGGAACCGCCGTCGCGGGACGCGATCGCCGCACGCTGGCGGACGGGCGGCCAGTCGACGATGGCGGTCATCGGCGAGTCGTACGACGGCCCGTTCGGCATCGACCTGCGCCGGGACGGCCCCCACGGGCTGATCGCCGGTACGACCGGTTCCGGCAAGTCGGAGCTGTTGCAGACCATCGTGGCCGCGCTGGCCGTGGCCAACACGCCCGAGAACATGACGTTCGTCCTCGTCGACTACAAGGGCGGCTCCGCGTTCAAGGACTGCGTCAAACTCCCGCACACCGTCGGCATGGTCACCGACCTCGACGCCCACCTCGTCGAACGCGCCCTGGAGTCGCTGGGCGCGGAGCTGAAGCGGCGCGAGCACATCCTGGCCGCCGCCGACGCCAAGGACATCGAGGACTACCAGGACCTCGTGCGGCGGGACCCCTCGCACGCGCCCGTCCCCCGGCTGCTCATCGTCATCGACGAGTTCGCCTCCATGGTCCGTGACCTGCCGGACTTCGTCACCGGACTCGTCAACATCGCCCAGCGGGGCCGCTCCCTCGGCATCCACCTGCTGCTCGCCACACAGCGGCCGAGCGGTGTCGTCTCCCCTGAGATCCGCGCCAACACCAACCTGCGCATCGCGCTGCGCGTGACCGACGCCGGGGAGTCCACCGACGTCATCGACGCGCCCGACGCCGGGCACATCGCGAAGAGCACGCCGGGCCGGGCGTACGTACGGCTCGGGCACGCCTCGCTGATCCCGTTCCAGTCGGGCCGGGTCGGCGGGCGTCGGCCGGGTGCGGCGGACCCGAAGGCGCTCGCGCCCTGGGCGGCCCCGCTGACCTGGCAGGACCTGGGGCGAGCCGCCCTCGCGAAGCCCAAGACGGAGTCCCGCGAGGACGACGAGATCACCGACCTGAAGGTGCTGGTGGACGCCGTGCGCGAGGCCAACCGGGCGCTCGCCATCCCCGCCCAGCACTCCCCGTGGCTGCCCGCGCTCGACGAGACCCTGCTCCTCGACGAGATCCCCGCCGTCACCACCCAGGGCGAGCTGCCCGCCGCCCCGTACGGCGTCGAGGACCTGCCGGCCGACCAGGACCGCCGTCCGGTCGCCGTCGACTTCGCCTCCTTCGGGCACCTCATCGTCGCCGGCGCCCCGCGCACCGGCCGCTCGCAGCTGCTGCGCACGATCGCCGGTTCGCTGGCCCGCACCAACTCATGTGCGGACGTGCACCTGTACGGCATCGACTGCGGCAACGGCGCCCTGAACGCGCTGACCCGGCTGCCGCACTGCGGTGCCGTCGTCGGCCGCAACCAGCTGGAGCGGGTCGAGCGGCTCATGAACCGGCTGTCGGGGGAGATGACCCGGCGGCAGGACCTGCTCGCCGACCAGGGGTACGCCGACATCGGTGAGCAGCGGGCCGCCGTCGCCGCCGACGAGCGGCTGCCGCACATCGTGCTGCTGCTGGACCGCTGGGAGGGCTGGCTGCCCACACTCGGCGAGCACAACCACGGTGATCTGACCGACCAGATCATGGCGATGATGCGGGAGGGCGCGAGCGTCGGCCTGCACCTGGTCCTCACCGGTGACCGGCAGCTCCTGTCGGGCCGTATCTCCTCCCTCACCGAGGACAAGTACGGCCTGCGGCTCGCCGACCGCGGCGACTTCTCCATGCTGGACATCAACGCCCGCAAGGTGCCCGAGGAGATCCCGCCGGGGCGCGCGTTCCGCAGCGAGACGGCCACCGAGACCCAGTTCGCGCTGCTGGCGGAGGACACCACCGGCCAGGGGCAGGCGGCGGCGCTGCAGGCCATCGGCGAGGCGGCCGCGGCCCGGGACGCCGACGTCCCGCGCTCCCGGCGGCCGTTCCGGGTCGACGTCCTGCCGAGCCGGATCTCCTTCGCGGACGCGTGGGCGCTGCGCGACCCGGCCGTGACGGCCTCCCCGCTGTGGGCGCTCGCGGGCGTCGGCGGCGACGACCTCACCGCGTTCGGGCCCGACTTGAGCCTGGGCGTGCCGTCGTTCGTGGTCGGCGGGCCCGCCAAGTCGGGCCGCAGCACGGTCCTGCTGGGCATGGCCCGCTCCTTCCTGGCGCAGGGCGTCCGCGTCGTCCTGGCTGCGCCGCGTCCGTCCCCGCTGCGGGAACTCGACGGCCAGGACGGGGTGCTGAAGGTGTTCACCGGCCGTGACATCGACGAGGACGAGCTGGAGGAGCTGATCGGTACGGCCTCGCCCGAGGCGCCGGTGGTCGTCCTCGTCGACGACGGTGAGGTGCTGGAGGACTGCGACGCCGAGGACGTCCTGAAGCGGGTCGTGGAGCGGGGTGCGGAGGAGGGCCTCGCGCTGGTCCTCGCCGGGGACGAGGACGAGATCTGCGGCGGCTTCTCCGGCTGGCAGGTCGACGCGAAGAAGGCCCGGCGCGGCATCCTGCTGTCCCCGCAGGAGAGCGGTTCGGGCGACCTCATCGGCACCCGCGTTACCCGCAGCATGATCGGCGGTCCGGTCACCCCGGGCCGGGGCATGCTGCACCTGGGCGACGGGGAGCTGCGTACCGTGGTCATCCCCACGTGAGCGCGAGTTCCGGGTCGGCGAGGCCCAAGCGGGGCAGGGCGGCTCCGGCGGCGCTGCGGTACCCGCGCGGGAGCCGGAAGGGGCCGGCGGGGCCGAAGAAGCGGGAGTGGGGCGGGTGCCTGTTCGTCCCGCTGCTCATGCTGGTGTTCCTGGCTCTCCTGGTGCCGATGGCACTGGCGGACATGCGCTGGGGCGACCGGGTGTGGGCCGACCTGGCTCCCGCCTGGCCCGGCGGGGCGTACGCCTTCGCCGGCACGGTCGGCGCGGTCGTACCGCTCGGACTCGCGGCCCTCATCGCACCGCTCTCCCGCATGAACTGGAAGGCGGGCAGGGTCCGTTCGCTGGGGTGGGCGACGGCGGCCCTCCCCGGGCTCGCCCTGTGCTGGCTGCTGGCCGGCGTGATCCTCAGGACGACCCGGCCCAAGCACCGCCGCGACTGGACCAGCGACTGCTTCGACAGGGGCGGTCCCTGCTGGGTCCACCAGGAGTACCCGTGGCTGTGGGCGGTGGGGCTGGCGGGGACGCTGGTGGTGGGGGCGCTGGTCGTGGTCGCGCTGGTGAGGGTTGTGGACCGCGGGGAGACGTCCGCCGGGTGACCGGGGTCGCTACCCGACCTTGGACATCCTGGCCACCGGGTTGCCCTCGGCCGAGCTGTCCGCGGTGTATTTCAGGTCGTCGCCGACCGGGGTCAGTTGGACGGTGTGGGGCGCCGGGTCGCAGCCGCTGTGGTTGGTGCCGCTGCCCACCGAGGTGGCGAGGACCTGTGTCTTCGTCACCTGCTTCAGGGTGAGGACGTCGGTGCAGACGCCGCCGAGCTGGTCGGTCTGGATCAGGCGGCCCAACTCCTCGCCCACGCCGGCCCGGTGGACGGTGATGCGGAACGTGCCGATGGGCAGGTTGCCGTCGAGGGCGGTGGCCTGGCCCTCCCAGGTGCCGAGATAGCGGGCGGGGAGCGTGGGGGCCGTGTCGCCGCTCGCACTGGGGCTGGGCGAGCTGGGCGAGCTGGGCGAGCTGGGCGAAGGCGTCGTACCGGACGTCGCGCCGTCGCTCGGTTCCGGTGTCGTACCGGTGGCCGGGGAGTGGGCGTCCGCCGGCGGTGAGGCCTGGGCGCCGCCCTCGGTGTCGTGCCCGCCACCGGCCCACGGCCGCAGCAGCGCGCCGACGCCGAGGGTCGCCACGGCCAGCGCGCCCGCGACGGCCAGGGCCACCGTGCAGCTCACCCGGCGCCCGCGCCCGCCCTCGCCACGGGCGGAGTCCGCCGCGACGCTGACGGTCAGCCGGCCGGGGGGCGCGGGAGTTGAGGGGTCCCGGGGCCCGGGTACGACGCTCGACTGCCCCTGCGTCCCGGGTCCGTGTCCGGGTCCGTGCCCGGGACCGGTTCCAGGACCGGGCCCGTGTCCGTATCCGGGATCGGTTCCAGGACCGAGGCCGTGCCCGGGGCCGGTTTCGGATCCAGCGGTGGGGAGTGCCCCTTCCGCGCCGCCCGCCGTCATCACCGGAGCCGGACCGAACACGCCGAGGCCGCTCGGCGGTGCCGCCGCCGTCCCGCCCGCCGGGACGCCGCCCGGCAGGGCCTCCGGCATCCCGTCCACCGAGGGGCTGGTGAAGCCGACGAGACCCGAGGGGGCGGTGTCGGCCGGCTCCGTCGCCCCCGCCGTCTCCAGGTTCAGCAGGCGTACGGCGCTGCGGCTGACCTGTTCCACCAGCGGACCCGGCAGCCAGCCGGAGGCGACGAGCCGGGCCGCTCCCGAGTGGGCGAGGCGGTGGGCCACCTCGCCGGGGGCCGGCCGGTCCGCCGGGTTCTTGGCCAGGCAGGCGGCGGCCACGTCCCGCAGCTCTCCGCTGAGCGCGCCGAGTTCGGGTTCCTCATGGACCACCTTGTAGAGCAGGGCGGCCGAGGAGTCGCCGGGGAAGGGGGACGCGCCGGTCGCGGCGTAGGCCAGCACCGCGCCGAGGGAGAACACGTCGGCCGCCCCGGTGACGCCCTTGCCGAGGATCTGCTCGGGCGACATGTAGCCGGGCGAGCCGATGGAGACGCCGGTGGAGGTCAGGGAGGCCGTGCCGTCGGTCGCCCGCGCGATGCCGAAATCGATGAGCAGCGGGCCGTCGAGGGTGAGCAGCACGTTGGAGGGCTTCACGTCCCGGTGGACCAGGCCCAGTTCGTGGACAGCGGCCAGCGCCTCGGCGAGGCCCGCGCCCAGGACCCGTACGGTGTGGTCCGGCAGCGGGCCGCCGTCGGTGACGGCGGCCGTCAGGGAGGGGCCGGCCGCGTAGGCGGTGGCGACCCAGGGCACGGCGGCCTCCGGGTCCGCGTCCAGGACGGGCGCGGTCCAGGCACCGCCGACCCGGCGTGCGGCGTCCACCTCGCGCCGGAACCGGGCCCGGAACTCCTCGTCGAGCGCGAAGTGCGGGTGCACGATCTTCACGGCGACCGTGCGGCCCCCCGCGCTGCGACCCAGGTAGACCCGGCCCATGCCGCCGGAGCCGAGCCGGCCGAGCAGCCGGTACGGCCCGACGGCGGCTGGTTCGTCGGCCCCGAGCGGCTGCACTGCCTCCCGCGGCTGCTTGCTGGCGTCCACCGGCGTCCACCTCTCCCCCGCACCACGGCCTGCGGCATCAGCCTAGTGACGACCACCGAGCCGGCTCCACCGAGACGCCGCAAGCGAGTCCGCCGCCGACACACCGAATCCGGCCCCGCGCGGCCTTGCCGGGGCGCGCTTGTTCGGGGACGCGGTTGTGTCGGGGCGCGGTTGTGTCGGGGCGGCCCGCGCCGCACGCCGCAAGCACCCCGCAGGCACCCCCGCGGGCAGACACGCCGGACTCGGCCGTCCCGGTTCCAGAAGTCAAACCCCGCACGAAGCCGGCTTCGCCACGACGCCGGACGCCGGAGCGACTCCGGAGCACTTCCTGGCGGGGCCGCCAGGCGGGACGCCCTCAGTGCTGGAGCAGCTCCACCTTCACGTCCGCCGGGAATCCGGTCGTGGGGCCGACCCGGCGGGCGAACTCGGCGACCGCCGCCAGCTGGGGGGCGCCGAGGCTGAAGTCGAGGGTGGTGAAGTACTGGGCGAGCGTCGGCTCGTCGAAGGCCTCCCAGCGGGCCGCCTGCTCGGCGACCTTGGCGACCTCTTCCAGGGAGAGGTTGCGGGAGGCCAGGAACGCCTCGTGCACCTGGCGGGTGATGGCCGGCTCCCGCTCGGCGTACTCGCGCCGGGCCGCCCAGATCGCGAAGACGAACGGCAGGCCCGTCCACTCCTTCCACAGGGTGCCGAGGTCGTGCACGTCGAGGCCGTAGCGCGGGCCGTCGAGCAGGTTGGCCCGCAGGGCGGCGTCGCCGATGAGGACGGCGGCCTCGGCCTCCTGCATCATCAGGCTGAGGTCGGGCGGGCAGGTGTAGTAGTCGGGCTGGACCCCGTAGCGCTCGGCCAGCAGGAGCTGGGCCAGGCGGACCGAGGTGCGGGAGGTCGAGCCGAGGGCGACACGCGCGCCGTCGAGCCGGTCGAGGGGGACCTGCGAGACGATCACGCACGACATCACCGGGCCGTCGCAGCCGACGGCGATGTCCGGGAACGCGACGAGGTCGTCGGCGTGGCGCAGGTACTCCACCAGGGTGACGGGCCCGATGTCGAGGTCGCCGCGCACGAGCTGCTCGCTGAGCTTCTCCGGGGTGTCCTTGGTCAGCTCGAAGTCGAGGAGCGTGCCGGTTCTCGCGAGCCCCCAGTAGAGGGGCAGGCAGTTCAGGAACTGGATGTGGCCGACGCGCGGCCGGGTGCGAGAATTGTCCACATCGCGAGACTAGACCCCGTGCGATAGCGTGCCGTCACCCACCCCACCGTCAAACGGGCTACCCGGACGTTCAAACATCCGGGTGAAGTGATCTTGACCTCTATTGCTTTCGGCTGCCCCCATGCTAGGCTCGCCGCAAGTTGCAGTTTGGTTTCCCTTGCAGTACAGAGCCTGCGGAGCATGTGACCGCGGGCTCTCGTCGTTTTCAGACGAATGCAGTTGTGCAGCACCGTTTCGCACGTGCAGGTTCTGGAGCAGGGCAACCCTTTTGAGCCCAAGGAGGGCTTATGGCTACCGGAACCGTTAAGTGGTTCAACGCCGAAAAGGGCTTTGGCTTCATCGCCCAGGAGGGCGGCGGCCCCGACGTCTTCGTCCACTACTCGGCGATCAACGCCCAGGGCTTCCGCTCGCTCGAGGAGAACCAGCAGGTCTCCTTCGACGTGACGCAGGGTCCGAAGGGTCCCCAGGCGGAGAACGTCACCCCCGTCTGATCACTGCCTGATCGCAGAACCTGAGAGCAGTACCCAAGGAGCCCCGCGCCTTACGGCGACGGGGCTCCTGCCTTGCCCGGAGCCGACGCCGACCGGCCGGCCGGCCGGTTCAGGCGTGCTGCATGACGAGCACGAACCGCGTTCCGGCGGCGAGGGCCTCGTACGCGTGCGGCACGTCCCCGCGGTACGACATGTAGTCCCCGGGGCCCAGCTCGGCCGTTTCCCCGCGCGGGCCGGCCTTCACCTTTCCCTCGCTGACGACGATGTGTTCGACGGTCCCCGGAATGTGCGGCTCGGAATCCCGCACGGTGCCGGGCTCCAGCCGCACGGCGTACAGATCGCGGCGCGCGCCCGGCGGGCTCGCCGAGAGCAGGGTGGCCAGATAGCTGGACTGCTCGGAGTGGACGGTGGGTCCCTCGCCGGAGCGGATGATCTGCACGGCGGGCGTGGGCGGCTCCACGAGCGCGCTGAACGGCACGCCGAGCGCCACCGCGAGCGACCAGATCGTCTCCATGCTCGGATTGCCGCTGCCAGCCTCCAGCTGGGACAGCGTGGACTTGGCGATCCCGGCGCGCTTGGCCAGCTCGGACAGGGAGAACCCGGCGCGGGTGCGCTCGCGCCTGAGGGACGCGGCGATCCACTCCAGGGGGAGCCGGGCGGGTGCGGCCTCGGACATGACCTTCGCTCCGTTCGCTGTGTCGGTACGATCGTTCGGCTTGACGGACAGGGGCAGTGCTGTCCATTGTAGAAAACATGCGTTCGCTGTACCGAACACCCCGGCCCCCGCATCGACCGCGCCCGGCGCCCGACGCCGCCACCCCCCAGGGCGCCGCGGACCGGTCCCTGATCCGCGACAGCTCCCTCGTCTGGCTGGCCGGCGGCATCGTCGGGGTGTCCTTCGGCGCCGTGGCCGTCGCCGGCGGGCTGCCGCTGTGGGTGCCGGTGGTGATGTCGGTGGTGGTGTACGCGGGCTCGGCCCAGTTCAGCGCGGTCGGCGTGCTGCTCGCCGGGGGCGGACCGCTGGCCGCCGCGGCCACCGGACTGCTGCTCAACACGCGGACGGCCGCCTTCAGCCTCGCCGTCGCCGAGATCATCGGCACCGGCCGCGCGGCCCGCTTCCTCGGCGCCCACCTCGTCACCGACGAGACCGTCGCCTTCGCCCTCGCCCAGTCCGACCCCCGTCGGCGGCGGCGGGCGTTCTGGATCTCCGGGCTCGGCCTGTTCGCCGCGTGGAACACCGGCGTGCTGATCGGTGCTCTGGCCGGGAGCGCACTCGGCGACACCGCCCGCTGGGGCCTCGACGCGGCCTTCCCGGCCGTCCTGGTGGCGCTGGTCCTGCCCGTCCTGCGCACGGACCCGACGGTACGGCGGTGCGCCCTGCCCGGCGCAGCCCTGGCCCTGGCTCTCACGCCCGCCGTGCCGGCCGGGGTGCCGGTGCTGATCGCCCTGGCGGGGCTGCTGCTGCACCGCCGGCACGGGAACGGGGAGGCCGCCGCGTGAACGCCACCGTCGCGATGATCCTGGCCCTGGCGGTGGGCACGTACGCCTTCCGCCTGGTGGGACCCCTGCTGCACGGCCGGGTGACCGTCCCGGCCCGGGTCCAGGAACTGGCCTCGGCGGGCGCGGTCGTCCTGCTGGTCGCCCTGCTGGCCACGGGCGCCCTCACCGAGGGCGGCGCCTTCGCGGGCTGGGCCCGCCCGGCCGGGGTACTGACGGCGGGGCTACTGGCCTGGCGCCGGGCACCGTTCGCGGTGGTGGTCGTGGGGGCGGCCGTAGTCACGGCGGGGCTGAGGGCGGCCGGGGTGGGCTGAGCGCGGCTGCGGTGGCACGGGGGGCGCGGGCGAACCGGGTGGGCCGACGGCCACGGCGATTGTCAGTGGCGGCCGTTACCGTCCCGGCCCATGACCGACACCACGTCCGACACCGCGTCCGAATGCCCCGACTTCCTCGCCTCCACCCGGACCTTCTACGACGCCATCGCCGAGGACTACGCCGAGCACTTCCGGGCCGTGAACGTCGGCAAGGCCCTGGAGCGCGGGCTGCTCGCCGTCTACGCCGAGCTCGTCGGAGCGGGCGGCGGCACGGTGGCCGATCTCGGCTGCGGGCCGGGACGGGTCACCGGGCACCTCGCCTCCCTCGGACTCGACGTCTTCGGGCTCGACCTCTCCGAGTCCATGCTCGGGATCGCCCGCCGCGAGAATCCCGGGCTGCGCTTCGAACAGGGCTCGATGCTGGACCTCGACGTTCCCGACGGCACGCTGGCCGGGGTCGTCTCCTGGTACTCCTCCATTCACACCCCCGATGGCCAACTCACCTCCCTGCTCGACGAGTTCCATCGGGCCCTGGCCCCCGGCGGCCACCTCCTGCTCGCCTTCCAGGCCGGCGACCGGCCCCGCCGGCTGGAGCACCCCTTCGGCCACCCCGTCTCGCTGGACTTCCGGCGCCGCGACCCCGGCCGCATGGCGGAACTCCTCACCGGCGCCGGCTTCGCCCTCGTCTCCCGCACGGTCCGCGAACCCGACCCGGACCTCGCGGAATCGGTCCCGCAGGCGTTCCTTTTCGCACGCAAGGCGTAGGCGCGGGGCGCAAGGTGTAGAACGGCACTCAAGAGCCCCGAGAGGCACTTGAAACCAGGACTACCCGATGTTTCCCGGGGGCCGGTAACCAGCGGGGACGGCATTGGGATCGGTGCCATCGAGCATCGGTCGAGGCGCCGGGGAAAGGCCCGGCGACCGGATGACGATCCGTCTCTTCCTGGGGGATTACACCTATGCGCACCATCGCACTGCGTACGAAGACGGTTCTGGCCGCGCTCACCGGCGCCGGTGTCCTGGCACTCGGCACCGCGGCGGCCGTCCCGGCGACCGGCGTGGCCGACGCACTGGTGCACATCGCCTCCGGCGGGGTTCAGGGGCACGACGCTCCGGTACTGGCGAACGGCCAGGGGCCCGGCGTCGTGGGGGGCTGACCCCTCCGCTCCGCGCACAGCACGCTCTCCAGATCAACGGCACCGACCGGGCTCACACCCCGGCCGGTGCCGTTTCCACGTGAGCCGGGCCCGGCTACAGCCGCCGCCCCGCCTCCGTCACGCCCATCGCGTCGTACAGGGCCTCGGCCGCCAGCCGGTGCCGCCGGGCCGTCGCCTCGTCGCCGAGCGCCTGCGCCGCCATCGCCATACCGAGCAGGGCTCGGGCGGTCTCGACGTGGTACCCGAGACGGGAGGCCAGCTCGTGTCCACGGCGGTACATGTCCATCGCCCGGTCAGGCGCCCCCCGGTGCAGGTGGACCGAGCCGACGGTGTTCACAACGGCCGACTGGCGCAGGGCCGTCCCTTCGGCGGACACCAACTCCAGTGCCCGCTCGGCGTGTTCCACGACCGAGTCCCCTTCACCCAGGCGCTGACAAACCCGGGCCCAGTGAGCGAGGACCAGGGCCACGTTCCCCGGTCTTCTGGACTCGTCGCACAGTTCGAGGGCCTGCGCCAGACAGGCGCGCGCACGCTCATCCTCCCCGGTGCCGAGATGAGCCAGCGCCAGCCAGGTCAGCGACCAGATCTCATTGCCGTGTTCGCCCAGCCGCCGGTTCAGTTCCGTGGCCCGTGCGGCGTGCCGGACGGCGTCGGCATAGTGGCCCGTCCAGGTCTGCACGCTGCTGAGGTTGACCAGAGCCTGCGCTTCCATCCGGTACGCGCCCAGCTCGCGGTGCAGTGTGATGCCTTTACTGAGATAGGCACGGGCCTCGGCGAAGTTGCCGATGGCCCCGTACAGCAGGCCGAGTACACCGAGGCAGAAGGCCTGGGTACGGCCCCCGTCGTCGCACGTGACCTCCAGGGCCTCGTGCGCGGTGGTGATGCCGTCCTGGAAGTCCCCGAGCCACCAGTGGGCCACGGCCAGGTTGCCCAGGCTGAGGCTGAGCAGTGCCGGGTCCCCGAGCTGGCGGCAGGCACCGACTCCGATCCTGCTGACGACGCGGAACTCCTCGTAATGCCCGCACAGATCGAGGTAGAAGAGCAGGTTGCGGGCGAGCAGTGCGGCCGACCGGTGCAGGCCCTGGGTGCCGGCCTTCGCCACCACCGCGAGGATCGTCTCGCGTTCCCGGTGGAACCAGCGTGGCGCCCGGTCGTCCCCGTCCAGCCGGGGAAGTTCGGGCGCGCCCCCCTCGGGACGCAGGTCACCGTATGGGCTGCGCCCAGGGAACAGCACGTCGCACGCCAAGTCGGTGGCCAGCGCGTAGTACGCCACCAGCCGCTCGACCGCCCCCTCCTCGTCGTCCTCGGTCTCCCGGACGCTCATCGCGTACGTCCGCACCAGGTCGTGGAAGCCGTACAGCCCGGCCTCGTGCTGTTCCATCAAGTGGGTGTCGAGGAGGTGTTCCAGGATGTCCTCGGCGTCGTGGAGGTCGGCGTCGAGGAGCGCGGCGGCGGAGTGGACGTCGATCGTGCTGCCGGGGTGCAGGCCGAGGAGGCGGAACGCGGCGCGCTGGTCGGCGTCCATCGCCTGGTACGACAGCCGCAGCGTCGCCTCGACGCTGCGTTCCCCCGCGCTCAGCTCGCGCAGCCGGCGTGTCTCGTCGGCGAGCCGGTCGACGAGGTAGCGCACGGTCCAGCGGGGCCGGTTGCGCAGCCGGGCGGTGGTGATGCGCAGGGCGAGGGGCAGGCCCCCGCAGAGCCGGGCGAGGTCGTCGACGGCGCCCGGCTCGGCCGTGGTGCGGTCGGTGCCGAGCATGCGGGTGAGCAGCGTGGTGCTGTCGTCGGCCGAGAGCAGGCCGAGGGAGAGCCATTCGGCGCCGTCCAGGTCGAGCATGCGGACGCGGCTGGTGACGAGGGCCAGGCAGTCCTCGGAGGTGGGCAGCAGGGGCCGGATCTGGGCGGCGTCGGCGGCGTTGTCGAGGAGCAGCAGCAGCTTGCGCTGGGCGGAAACGGTTCGCCACAGCGTCGTACGTCTTTCCAGGTCATCCGGTATCCGGTCGTCCGGGACGCCCACGGTGCGCAGTAGGGAGTGCAGGACGGCGCCGGGTTCCTGGGCCTTCTCGCCGGGGCTGAAGCCGCGCAGGTCGACGAAGAGCTGTCCGCCGGGGTAGTCGGCGGCGAGGAGGTGCGCGGCGTGCACGGCGAGCGCGCTCTTGCCGCTGCCGCCCATGCCGTCAACGCCGATGATCCGGGTGCTGCCGGAGGCCGGGTCGCCGCCGACGGCGAGGATGCGGGACAGTTCGTCGTCGCGGCCGGTGAAGTCCGGCAGGTCGTACGGCAGGGTTGAGGGCGGGGGCTCGGTCGGGGACGGCTCGGGGTAGGGGGCCGGGACCAGCAGGGCGGCGCGTTCGGCGACGGACTGCGGCACGCGGGGCGCCACTTCGGGGCTGTCCCGCAGGATCGCCTCGTACAGCCGGGTCAGTTCGGCGCCGGGGTCGATGCCGAGTTCCTCGACGAGCAGGGTGCGGACCCGGCCGAACTCCTCCAGCGCCTCGGCCTGCCGGCCGGCCCGGTACAGGGCGAGCATCAGACGCCCGCGCAGGGTCTCCCGCAGGGGGTGCGCGGTCACCAGTTCCCGCAAGGGGCCGACGAGTTCGGCGGACTGGCCGAGTTCGAGCTGGAGCTCGAAGTACTGCTCGGCGACCGCCATCTGCCGTTCCTCCAGGGCGGCGGAGGCGGCGGAGATCACGGAGCCGCCCGCGCCGGCCATGACCGGTCCGCGCCACAGGTCCAGGCAGGCCCGCAGGTGCCCGACCGCCTCGCCGGCGTCGGAACCGGCCACGGCCTCCCGGGCCAGGGCGGCCCGCCGGGTGAACTCGTGCAGGTCCAGCTGGTGTTCCTTGAGGACGGCGCGGTATCCGGCGCCGTCGGTGAGGATCACGTCGGCGCCGTCGGGGACGCGGGTGCGCAGGGCCGCGACGGCCTTGCGGATCTGGTGGCCGGCCGTCTGCGGCGGCTCGTCGTCCCAGGCGGCGGCCACCAGCCTGGACACCGGCACCATGCGGCCCGGCTCCAGCAGCAGGGTGACGAGCACGCGCTCCTGGGTGGGGCTGCCGAGTCGCAGCCGCCGGTCACCGTGCCAGCCCTCCAGCGAGCCGAGGATGTTGAACCGCACGACCGGACGACCGGATGCCGCCGCCGACTCCACGAACCAGTCCCCCTGCCCCCGTTGCACTGCCCAGCCCGAGATACTCGGGACAATCCTAGGTTGCACCCGAACGAGCACCGCTGGAAGGCGACTTCACGCTTCCCGCGGTGCCCGGGGTCCGTACCGAAGGCTAGGGCCTGCCGGACGGATCGTGCCGCGGACCCGGGACTCCGGTGCACACGTCCGTGCTGCTGGAGTCACCGCCGAGCTGCCGCTGCCCGATCCGCCGGACGACCCTAACCGTCTTCACGCGAGCTGGAGGAGGGTAGAACGCGCATCGCCCGCCAGCGCCGGGTCGTGGCAGAGAATGGCGCTTTCCACCTGCCGCAGGGCCGGAGATGGCTCGATTCCTAGCTCCACGTCGAGGTGCCGGCGCATGCGGCGGAACACGTCGAGGGCGTCGGCCTGCCGGCCCGAGCAGTACAGGGCGATCATCAGCTGCTCGCAGAACCGCTCCCGCAGCGGGTGGTTGGTGTGCGCCTCGGTGAGTTCGGCGAGGACGGCGGCATGATGGCCGAGGCGCAGTTCGGCGTCGAAGCGCAGCTCCATGGCCCGCATCCGGTACTCCTCGTAGCGGGCGCCGGCCAGCTCGCACAGAGGTCCGCCGGGGAAGCCGCCGAAGACGGGGCCGCGCCACAGCGCCAGCGCCGCGCCGAGCAGCCGCGCGGTGTTCGTCGCGTCGACCGGGGCGGCCGTCTCGGCCAGCCGTACGCTCCTGATGAACTCGGCGGCGTCCAGTTCCCCCTCGGCCACGGTCAGCCGGTAGCCGGAGGGGTGGATGGTCACCCGGGAGGGGGCCCGCCCCGGCTCCAGGGCGCGCAGTTTGCGGCGCAGCCGGCTGACGTGGGCCTGGAGGGCGTTGGCCTGGTTGTCGGGCATGGCGGCACCCCACATCTCCTCGACCAGGCTCTCCCCGGAGACCGGCTGCCCCTCGCTGACCAGCAGCGTCTGCACCAGGGTGCGCTGCAGATCGCCGGAGATCTCCGCCGGGCCGGACTCGGTGCGGATCTGCAGTGCCCCGAGAATCGAGAACTTCAGCATCCTGACCCCGCCTCCCGTTGACGAACCGGCGTCGTCGTCCTTCTTCCGGCGACGTACCAACGATGCCGCGACCCTCTCCCGATCCGTTCCCGATCCGTTCCCGATCACAATCCGGTCGCCGACCGCCAAGTTCGATCAGCAGCGCGCCCCAAGGGGCGCGGGGAACTGCGCGACCAGCCACAGCGGCGCTGTACTCGCCGAACGACCTGTCCGACCGAACTGAACGGCGTGAACGGCCGAGCCGAACGGCGTGCACGGCCGAGCCGAACGGCGTGCACGGCCGAGCCGAACGGCGTGCACGGCCGAGCCGACGGCCAGTCCGTCAGCAGCCGTCCTCGACCAGCAGCCCCCGCACGGACGTCGCCCGCTGCGCGGCCACCTCGGGAGAGTCCGCGTGGACGACCACATGTCCGGGCCCACCCCCCGCACCCGGCGGCGACACGTGCCGCACGTGCGGCAGCACACCGACCTCCGCGGTCTCCAGGCGCCAGGGCGCGTCCAGTACGGCGGCCGCGGCGAACCGGCGGGGCCGTGCCGTGTCGACCAGCTGCCCGGAGAGCACCTCCACGGCCGCGGCGGCCAGATCGCAGCCGCCGGCCGCCTTGACCAGGTCGGGCACGGGGTCGTCGGCGAGGCCCTCCCGGCAACCGGTGATCACCGGTCCGCGCGGGGTGAGGGCGACGCTGGTGTGCGCCGGTCCGTACTGGTAGCCGGTGAGGTCCAGCAGCGCGGTCACCACCGCACGGACCTCGGCGGCCGTGTCGTCGGTCAGGGGGGCCGGGTGGAGCAGGCCGTAGGGCGTGTGGGCGGTGATGGCGACGGCCTGGTGCATGCCGTGCACGCTCAGGGTCTCCACGGTCAGCCGCGGGTCGTCCGGCGCCGCCTCTGCGCCGCCCGGGGACAGCCGGTTGTCGCGGACCAGGCGGGCCACGGCGGCCGGGGCGGCGAGGACGCTCAGGGCGCGGGCCGGGTTGACGCACAGCCCGGCCTCGGCCGCCTCGGCGAGCGAGGCGCGCAGCGCGGGCTCGTCGTGGGCGTCGACGCGGGCGGCGCGCACCTGGACGCCGGCCCGCGCGGCCTCGCGGACGAGGCGCTGGTCGGGGTTCAGCAGGAAGATCCGGCGGACGTCGTTGTGTTCGTTCATGCCTCTGCTCGTGGGACGGAGTCGGCGAGGGTGGAAAGGCAGGCTACGAGCGGGCGTTACCGATCCGGTCCCGACCGGTTCCCCCAGGCCTGTCGCCGGCCCCCCACCGCCCGCCCCGAAGCGGCCGACGGGCGTACGGCGACAGATTCTTGTTCCGTACGGTACAGCTTTCCCGCGTCCCGGCTTCCCTTGCCCGGGGCAGTTTCACCCGGGCCAGGTGACGGGGGCCGGCCCGGTCCCGTGGGACGGGTGGTGGCGTTCGGCGACCGTGTCGGCGAAGGCCCTGGCGGGCGGGCTGAGGGCGTCCCAGCGGCGCACGGCCCAGCCGACGGGGAGGGGCCGCAGGCCGGGGAGCGGGACGAGCCGCAGCGCTCCCCGGCCGGGTACGGGCAGTCCCGGTACGGCGGGGACGACGGCCCGCCCGGCCCCCAGCTCGGCGAGCAGCAGGGCGGTGTCCCAGTCGGCGACGCTGGTGTCGTGGGAGAACGTCACGCCCGACTCGGCGCAGGCGGCGTCGAGATGGGCGGCGGACGTGGAGTTGGGCGGCAGCCGGATCAGCCGTACGCCGCTCAGCTCGGCGGCGTCGAGCCGGTCCCGGCCGGCCAGCGGGTCGTCGGCGGGGACGGCGAGCACCCAGGGCAGTTCGACGACGGCCCGCTGCTCGATGCCGCGCACGGGAGGGCCGAGGGTGATCCAGGCGAGGTCGAGGGTGCCGTCGGCGAGCGCGTCGAAGCTGCCGCGGCCCGAACTGACCGTCTGAAATTCGAGGTTGACCCGGGGGTGGCGGCGCCGGAAGGTGACCACCGCGTCGGACATGAAGTGGCGGACGGTGGTGGCGCCGGTGGCCACGCGGACGTACCCGCTGTGTCCGTCGAGGAGTTCACGCAGCCGCCGTACGGCCAGGTCGAGGCCGGAGATGCCCTCTGCGGCGGCCGCTTGGAGGATCCGGCCGGCCTGCGTGGGCACGACCCCGCGCGGCTGCCGCTCCACCAGGGCGACGCCCGTCTCCTTCTCCAGCCGCCGGACGTGCTGGCTGACGGCGGACTGGGTGCGGCCGAGGTCGCGGGCGACGGCACTGAGGCTGCCGGCCCGGCACACGGCCACGAACACACGCAGGTCGTCCAGGGTCACAACACCCAAGCTGTCCCTTGGGTCTGGCGATTAAACCCAAGGATTGACCGGGCTCAGCGCGTGTACGACGATCGTGGGCGGGCAGGCCCAGGCGGCAACCCGCTCCTCGGCCGGGAGCGGGTGCCGACCGTCCCCGCGGGCACCGGGGACATCAGTGCTTCTCGTACAGCCCAGCGACGGCGGTGGCGAAGTCCGTCATGATCTGCTCGCGCCGCAGTTTCATCGACGGGGTCAGATGCCCGGCCTCCTCGGTGAAGTCCACGGGCAGGACGGCGAAGCGGCGGATGGACTCGGGGCGGGAGACGAGCTTGTTGGCCTCGTCCACGGCGCGTTGCAGCAGGGCCGTCAACTCGGCGTCGTCGGTCAGGAGTTCCGCCGGGACGGGGTGCTTGCCGTTCATCAGGCGCCAGTGGGTGATGCCGTCGGGGTCGAGGGTGAACAGGGCGGAGACGTACGGCTTTCCGTCGCCGACCAGCATGCACTGCGAGATCAGCGGGTGCTGGCGCAGCCAGTTCTCCAGCGGCGCCGGGGCCACCGACTTGCCGCCCGCCGTGATGAGCAGCTCCTTCTTGCGGCCGGTGATGGTGAGATAGCCCTCGTCGTCGAGTTCGCCGAGGTCGCCGGTGAGCAGCCAGCCGTCCTGGGTCGCCGGGACGACACCGCCCGCCTGCGGGTCCCAGTAGCCGCGCAGCACGTGGTCGCCGGCCAGCAGGATCTCCCCGTCGGCGGCGATCCGCACCCGGGTGCCGGGCAGCGGCCAGCCGACCGTGCCGAGGCGGGGTTTGAGCGGCGGGGTGACCGTGGAGGCGCCGGTGGTCTCGGTGAGGCCGTAGCCCTCGAAGATCTCTATGCCGGCGCCGGCGTAGAACGCGGCGAGGCGCCGGCCGAGCGGGGAGCCGCCGCAGATGGCGTACCTGACCCTGCCGCCCATGGCCGCCCTGATCCGCCGGTACACGAGCGGGTCGTAGAAGGAGCGGGCGGTCCTGAGGGCGCGGCCCGGGCCGCTGCCGGCGTTGGTCTGGCGGTCCTGCAGCGCCTCGCCGTAGCGCCGGGCGACGGACGCCGCCCGGTCGAAGGTGGCTGCCCGGCCGCCGGTCTCGGCCTTGGCGCGCGCCGAGTTGTAGATCTTCTCCAGCATGTACGGGATGGTCAGCAGGCAGGTCGGCCGGAACGCGTCGAGGTCGGGCAGCAGGTCCTCGGCCTTCAGGCTGGGCGCGTGGCCGAGGCGGACCCGGGCGCGGACGCAGGCGATGGCCACCATCCGGCCGAAGACGTGCGACATCGGCAGGAAGAGCAGGACCGACGGCTCCTCGCCGCTGTCCGCCTTGAAGACCGGGTAGAGGAGTTCGATGGCGTTGTCGACCTCGGCGAAGAAGTTGCCGTGGGACAGGGCGCAGCCCTTGGGGCGGCCGGTGGTGCCCGAGGTGTAGATGAGGGTGGCGAGGGTGTCGGGTCCGAGCATGCCCCGGCGTACGGCGACCTCGGCCTCCGGGGTGCCTGCGCCGGCGTCGGCGAGGCGGTCCACATGCCCGTCGTCCATCACCCACAGGTGCTTCAGGTCGGGCAGCCGGTCGAGTTCGGGGCCGAGGGCGGCGGCCTGGGCGCGGGTCTCGGCGACCAGGGCGACGGCGCCGGAGTCGTGCAGGATCCAGCGGGTCTGGAAGACGGAGGAGGTCGGGTAGACGGGGACCGTGACCAGGCCGGCCGCCCAGGCGGCGAAGTCCAGCAGCGTCCACTCGTACGTCGTCCTGGCCATGATCGCGATCCGGTCGCCCGGGACCAGGCCCTCCGCGATCAGACCCTTGGCCACGGCGAGCACCTGGGCGGCGAAACGTTCCGCCGTCACATCGGTCCACGTGCCGTCGGGGGCCCTGCGGCTGAGGACGACCGCGTTCGGGCCTGCGGCGGCGTTGTCGAAGGGGAGGTCGGCGAGGGAGCCGTGGGTGAGCGGGGGTGCGAAGGGGGGTACGGCCGCTTCCCGTACGGCGCCGCCGAGCCGCTTGGTCTCCGGTGTGACGAGGAGGGGGCGGCCGTCGTAGTCGGTGCTGGGGACGGTGGCCGTGCCGCGGGGGAAGGAGGGGTTCGGGTACGGCGGGGTGGACACGGGCGGCTCCTCGGGGGTGCAGCGGTGATGCGCTTGCTGCATGACGTACGTGCCTCGTGCACCGAGGCGTTCACCGTGCGGTGGGCCGGGGGCCGGGAATTGGTTACCGACGGTTAGGGGTGATCGTACGGGGGCTCTGTGGGGGGCTTGTGCGAGGTCGGAGGGGTTATGGGGCCGGGGGTGGGGGGGTGTTCGGGTGGGGTTCGGGTTGGCTGGGGGTGGGTCTGTGTTCCCTGTGCCACGAGGTGCCGCCGGCTGGTCCGGCCGCCACGGGGCTCCGCGGTGGGCCTGCGGCCGGCTCGGTCGGGCAGGCGGCACCGTCCCCCACCGCACCGCCACGGGGCTCCGCCCCGGACCCCAGCCTCGCCCACCCACCACCCGACTCGCCGGGTTGAAGGGGTGAGGCACTGCGGCCGGCTCGGTTGATCGAAGGGGCACTCATCTCGACCTGCTCTCACCCGTGACATAGACTTACCGTCGGTAACCTTACTCCAGAGTAAGCACTGTGACCGAGTCCCGTGGGAGATGGACGTGGCCGACCGCTACCTGAGCTTCACCGGCACGGCCCCCGGCCGTTTCCTCACCCGACGGCTGGGTCTGCCGCAACCCTCGACCCTGACCCGCTGGACGCCCGAACAGCCGTATCCGAAGGGTGAGTTGCTGCACCTGACGGCGGGCAGGTCGGTCCTCGCCCTCTCCCCCGTCCTGGCCCGCACCGGGCTCACTCCCGGCGACCGGGGCGAACCCGCGGCCGTCGTCCTGGACGCGACCGGCGTACGGGACGTCGACACGCTCGCCGAGGTCCACGCGGCTCTCCACCCCGTCGTACGGTCCGTCGCCCCGAGCGGCCGCGTCCTGGTGCTCGGCGCCCCGCCGGACCCCGCCGACCACCACCAGGCCGCCGCCCAGCAGGCCCTGGAAGGCTTCACCCGCTCGCTCGGCAAGGAGATCGGCCGGGGCAGGACGGTCAACCTCGTACGGCTCACCGACGCGTCCGCCGCCGAGTCGACCCTGCGCTTCCTGCTCTCCCCGAAGTCGGCGTACGTCAGCGGCCAGGTCATCGAGGTCAAAGACGGCGACGGTGCGGGCAGCGCGGGCGCGCCCGTGGACTGGGAGCTGCCCCTCGCCGGGCGGACCGCCCTGGTCACCGGGGCCGCGCGCGGGATCGGCGCGGCGGTCGCCGAGACGCTGGCCCGGGGCGGCGCGAAGGTCGTCGTACTCGACGTGCCCTCGGCGGAGGGCGACGCGCGCAAGGTCGCCGAATCGCTCGGCGGCACCGCCCTCGCCCTCGACATCAGCGCGGGCGACGCGGGCGAGCGGATCGCCGCCGAACTTCCCGACGGCCTGGACGTACTGGTCCACAACGCGGGCATCACCCGGGACCGCCGGCTCGCCAACATGCCCGCCGAGCTCTGGAGTTCCGTGCTGGAGGTGAACCTCGGCAGCGTCCTGCGCACCACCGACGCCCTGCTCGCCAAGGGCGTCCTGCGGACGGGCGGGCGGATCGTGGCCACCGCGTCCATCGCCGGGCTCGCGGGCAACGCGGGCCAGACGAACTACGGCGCGAGCAAAGCCGGCATCGCCGGACTCGTCCGGTCCCTGGCGCCGCGCGCACTCGCCGAGCACGGGGTGACGGTCAACGCCGTCGCGCCCGGGTTCATCGAGACGAAGATGACCGCCGCGGTCCCGCTGTTCATCCGGGAGGCCGGGCGGCGGATGAACTCCCTCGCGCAGGGCGGCCTCCCGGCCGACGTCGCCGAGACCACCGCCTGGCTCGCCCACCCGGCCTCCGGCGCGGTCAACGGCCAGGTCGTCCGCGTCTGCGGCCAGAGCCTGCTGGGGGCGTAGTGACCGACGTCGTCCTCTCCCGCTCCCCCGCGCCGGCGCCGCTCCTCGTGCGCGGCGCCCTGCGCTCCCCCTTCAAGCGGCCCCGCCCCGACGCGGATGTCCCCGGCACCCGCCTGGTCCTGCCCGCCGTCCGCGTCGACCTGGCCCGGCTCGCCGCGTACGAGCGGGTGTGCGGCTTCCCGACCGGTGCGGACGCGCTGCCGCTCACCTATCCGCATGTGCTGGGCTTCCCGGCCGCCATGCGGCTGATGAGCGAGCGGGACTTCCCGCTGCCGCTGCTCGGCCTGGTCCACACGTCGATCGAGATCACCCGGCACCGCACCCTGCCGGCCACCGGGGAGTACGCACTCGCCGTCCACGTCGAGGGCCTGTCCGCGCACCGCCGGGGCACCGAGGCGACGGTCCGCACGGAGGCACGGGCGGACGGGGACGCCCTCTGGGACTCCCGGAGCACCTACCTCGCCCGGCACCGGACGAGCGGCTCCGCGACGTCGCGCGGGGAACGCGGGGAAGATCCGGCTGCCGGGGAGCCGTTGCCGCAGGTCGCCGAGTGGCGGCTGGGCGGGGATGTCGGGCGGCGGTACGGGGCCGCGTCCGGGGACCGCAATCCCATCCACCTCCATCCGCTCACCGCCCGCCTGTTCGGCTTCCCCCGGGCCATCGCGCACGGCATGTGGACGGTGGCCCGCTGCCTCGCCGCGCACGGGACGCCGGAGGGGGCGGTGCGGATGCGGGCCGAGTTCCGGGCGCCGGTGCTGCTGCCGGGGACGGTCGCGTACGCGGCGAAGGACGGGCGGTTCGAACTGCGCGGCGGGGAGCGGGTACACCTGACCGGGGAGGTCGTGCCGACGGACGGCTGAGCGGGCGGACGGGGTGCCGACGGATGGCTGAGCGGGCGGACGTGGTGCCGGCGGACGGCGGCTGAGCGGGTGGCCTTCCTCCCGGGTGACCCCCTCCCGGACGGAGTCCTACCCCTCGGCCTGCTGGGCCGGCGGCTGCCAGCGCCGGCCCGCCATCAGGTTGCCCAGGCCGGACCAGGCGAAGTTCATCAGCGTGGCCGCCGCCTGCCGGGCCGTGACGCCGGGTGTCGTGTTCGCCCAGGTGGCGAGGGACTCGGCGGCGCCGACCAGGGCCTCGGCGAGCCCGGCGACCTCGCGCTCGGGCAGGTCGGGGTCGCGGTGCGCCTCACGGGCGGTGATCGCGATCAGGTGGGTCACGAACGCGACGGTCTCCGCCCGCATCGCCTCGACCTCGGCCGCGAAGAGATCACCGTGCGTACGGGCCTGGAGGTGCAGCACGGACCAGCCGTCGGGATGCTCGGCGGTGTGCGCGAAGAACGCCCGCAGGCCGTCCCACAGCTGCCGGTCGGCGGGCAGGGCGGGCCGGATGGCCGAGCGGACCGCGTCCGTCAGCGCGCGGGCCTCACGCTGGATGCAGGCCGAGAAGAGGTCTTCCTTCGAGTTCAGGTACAGGTACACCAACGGCTTGGACACACCCGCCAGTTCGGCGATCTCGTCCATCGAGGCGGCCATGTAGCCCCGCCGTCCGAAGGTCCGCACGGCGGCGTCGAGCATCTGCTGCTCCCGCACCGCACGCGGCACCCGCTTGGTCTTCACGGCACCCATGGGTGTCAGCCTAGTTGGGCGGTGGCGCCGTCGTGCGCCCCGTGTGCCGGCGGTCGGTCAGCCGGCCTGGCCCTGCGCGCGGGCGGAGTCGTCGGCCAGGTCCTCCTGGCTGCGGTTGGCCTCCAGGTTGGCTTTCATCCGGTCGACCTTGTTCACGATGTGCACGGAGGCCCTGTCCCGCTCCTTACGCAGCACCACCCAGCTGATCGGCGCGGAGAGCACGAGGCTGAGCAGCAGCATCCACAGTCCGTTGGACTCGCCGAAGCCGCGCGGGAAGATGCCGGAGTAGACGGCTCCCCAGACGACCACGAGGCAGCCGGCGAAGATGCCGAGGCGCATCAGCGTGTAGCGGAGCATCTCAATCCAGTCTTCCGAATCCGAAAATGGGACATCACCCAGTGAAGCACGCCCGGACCCCGATCTTGGCAGGGGGTGGGGGCGCTCAGCGAAGCGGGAGCCACAGGTGGATGTCGTCCCGGGTGTCGTCGGGGGCGACGCGGATGGCGTCCGGGATGCGGCCGACCTCCTTGTAGCCGCAGGAGGCGTAGAACCGCTCCAGGCCGAGGCCGCCTCGGCAGGTGAGGCGGATCGCCTCGATGCCGTCCAGGCCGCGGGCGGCTTCGGCGGCGGCCGTGAGCAGGTCGCGGCCGTGGCCCTTGCCCTGGTGGCCGGGGTGGACCATCACCGTGTAGAGCCACAGCCAGTGCGTCATCAGGCGGTGCGTGTTGAACGTGAGGAACGCGGCCGCGGCCACCTGCCCCGTCTCGTCCCGGCCGATCAGCAGCCGGCTATGGCCCTCGGCCATGTGCACGAAGTGGCGCACCAGCTCCGGGCGGATCTCGTCCCGGGTGACGGGGGCGACGAAGCCGACGGCGCCGCCCGCGTTCGTGACGTCCGTCCAGAGGTCGAGGATGCCGTCGCGGAGGTCGCGGTCGACGGCGGGGTCGAGGGTGAAGGTAAGGGGCATGTGGCAATAGTATCCATTACCTCGGGCCGCCGTCCGATCCCTCACCCCAGGGCTCGTGCGGCGACCTCCAGGTCGGCCAGCAGCCCCTGGTACGCCTGCTCGCGGTCGTCCGAGCGCAGTACGGCCGAGGGGTGCACGGTGGGGACCAGGCGCTCGGGGCGGCCGTGGATGTCCCGCTCCAGCACGGTCCCGCGTACCTGGGTCACCCGGAACGAGGATCCGAGCAGGGCCTTTCCGGCGGTCGCGCCGAGGATCACGATCAGTTCGGGCTCGACGAGGGCCAGCTCGGCGGCCAGCCAGGGGCCGCAGGCGGTCATCTCCCTCAGGCTGGGTGCCTTGTGGATACGGCGCTTGCGGGGCTCGGTGCGGGTGAACTTGAAGTGCTTGACGGCGTTGGTGATGTAGGCGTCCGCCGGGTCCAGGCCGGCTTCCTCCAGCGCGCGGTCCAGCAGTTTGCCCGCTGGGCCGACGAACGGCTTGCCCTGCCGGTCCTCCTGGTCGCCGGGCTGCTCGCCGACGAGCATCAGCCGGGCGCTGGTCCTTCCCTCGCCGAAGACGGTCTGGGTGGCGTCCCTGTGCAGGGGGCAGCCGCGGCAGCCGGCGGCGGCGTTCCGCAGCGCGGCGAGGCCGACACCGGGGCCCGGCACGAACGGCTCCGCCGTGTAGGCGTCCTCGGGGGCCCTGGTAGTCACCATGCCCACCGAGTACCCCTGCGGTGCGGGGCGGAACGGGGGGTGCTCCGTCACCGGGTGCGGACCGTGGCTGGCTGATCGCGCAGTTCCCCGCGCCCCTTGAGTGGGACCACTTGCCCCCCACCGATCAGCCGAGCCGAGTGGGTGCGATCCGCCGCCCAGTGCGGACCGTGGCTGGCTGAGCGCGCAGTTCCCCGCGCCCCTTGAGTGGGCTCACTCGCGCCCATGGAAGACCCCTGCGGTGCGGCGCGGAACGAGGGGCGCTCCCTCGCCGGGTGCGGACCGTGGCTGGCTGAGCGCGCAGTTCCCCGCGCCCCTTGGGTGGGCACGCTCGTCCCTACCCATCAGCCGGGCGAGTGCCGCCACATCGCCTCCGCGCGGCCAGACCGGCAGCTCCGCCTCCGCCCGGCAAGTCGGCTGTCGGATTGCCGACTTTTCAGCCCACCGAGTCGGGTGGTGGGTGGGCAAGGGCTGGGGGTCCGGGGGGCGGAGCCCCCTGGGGGCGCCTTCGGCGGGGCGCGGCGGCAGGTCGAGGGGGGTGGAGGTGTCAGAGGCGCATGGGCTGGGGGGACTCTCGGCGGAGGGGGTCGGGGGCGTCGTACTCGCGGATGATCTCGTACCGCGTGTTGCGCTCGACGGGACGGAACCCGGCGTCCCGGATGAGGTCGAGCAGGTCCTCGCGGGTGAGCTTGTTCGGCGTACCGTAATTGTCCGCGTCGTGGGTGATCTTGTACTCGACGACCGAACCGTCCATGTCGTCCGCGCCGTGCTGGAGGGCCAGCTGGGCCGTCTGGACGCCGTGCATGACCCAGAAGACCTTCACGTGCGGCACGTTGTCGAAGAGGAGGCGGGAGACCGCGAACGTCTTCAGCGCCTCGGCGCCCGTCGCCATCTGGGTGCGCGCCTGAAGACGGTTGCGTACCTTCCCGTCCTTCATGTCCACGAAGTCGTGCTGGTAGCGCAGCGGGATGAAGACCTGGAAGCCACCGGTCTCGTCCTGGAGTTCACGCAGGCGGAGGACGTGGTCGACGCGGTGCCGGGGCTCCTCGATGTGGCCGTAGAGCATCGTGCAGGGGGTCTTGAGCCCCTTCTCGTGCGCCAAGCGGTGGATCCGGGACCAGTCCTCCCAGTGGGTCCGGTGGTCCGCGATGTGCTGCCGGACCTCCCAGTCGAAGATCTCCGCACCGCCGCCGGTCAGCGACTCCAGCCCCGCGTCGATCAGCTCGTCCAGGATCTCGGAGGCGGACAGCCCGCTGATCGTCTCGAAGTGGTGGATCTCCGTCGCCGTGAAGGCCTTCAGGGAGACGTCCGGCAGCGCGGCCTTCAGCTCGCGCAGCGACCGGGGGTAGTAGCGCCACGGCAGGTTCGGGTGCAGCCCGTTGACGATGTGCAGCTCGGTGAGGTTCTCCGACTCCATCGCCTTGGCCAGCTTCACGGCCTCCTCGATGCGCATCGTGTACGCGTCCTTCTCGCCCGGCTTGCGCTGGAACGAGCAGTAGGCGCAGGACGCCGTGCACACGTTCGTCATGTTGAGGTGCCGGTTGACGTTGAAGTGGACGACGTCACCGTTCTTGCGGGTGCGCACCTCGTGGGCGAGGCCACCGAGCCAGGCCAGGTCGTCCGACTCGTACAGTGCGACGCCGTCCTCGCGGGTCAGGCGCTCACCAGCCCTGACCTTGTCCTCCAGCTCGCGCTTGAGCCCGACGTCCATCCCCACACACCCTTTCTACGACAGCTCGGCCAACGGTATCCCTAGACCTCCTCGGGCAGCTCCCCGACCCGGTTCTCCCATTTGGTGGAGAGCACGATGGTGGTACGCGTCCGGGAGACGCCCTTGGTCCCGGACAGCCGCCGGATGATCCGCTCCAGCCCGTCCACGTCGGCGGCCCGCGCCTTGAGCATGAAGGAGTCGTCGCCGGCGATGAACCAGCAGTCCTCGATCTCGGGGAGTTCCTTCAGCCGCTGGGCCACGTCCTCGTGGTCGGCGGCGTCGGAGAGGGAGATGCCGATCAGCGCCGTGACGCCGAGGCCGAGGGAGGCCGCGTTCACGGTGGCGCGGTAGCCGGTGATGACGCCGGCCGCCTCCAGCCGGTTGATGCGGTCGGTGACGCTGGGTCCCGACAGACCGACGAGGCGCCCCAGCTCGGCGTAGGAGGCCCGGCCGTTCTCTCTCAGAGCCTGGATGAGCTGCCTGTCCACCGCGTCCATGCGATCGAAGCCTTCCGCTGAAGAGTTCCTGAAGTGATGGGGAAGTGATGAGGGGTTGTGGAGCGCCGGGCCGGCTACGACGTACCGCCGCCCAGTTCGCCCTTCCACCGCCGGTACAGGCCGTGCTCGACGCCCGCCGCGTCGAGCACCCGTCCGGCGACGAAGTCCACGAGGTCCTGGATGTGGGTCGCGCCCGCGTAGAACGCCGGGGACGCGGGCACCACGCTCGCCCCGGCGTCGTCCAGGGCGACGAGGTGCCGCAGGGTCTGGCCGTTCAAGGGGGTCTCCCGTACGGCGACAACGAGGGTGCGGCGCTCCTTGAGCGTGACGCTCGCGGCCCGTTGCAGCAGGTCCTTCGACAGGCCGAGGGCGACACCTGCGACGCACGCGGTGGAGGCCGGCACGACGAGCATCCCCTTGGCCGGGTACGACCCCGAGGACGGTCCGGCCGCGAGGTCGCCCGCGCTCCAGTACCGCACGTCGCTCACGTCGGCCTCGAAGGCGCCGGGCTTGCCGTCGGCGCCCCGGCCCAGCCATTCCCGCAGGTCGTGCTGCCAGTGGCCGTCCCGGAAGGCGATGCCGGTCTCGTCGAGCAGGGTGAGCCGCGAGGCCCGGCTGACCACCAGGTCGACCGCCTCTCCGGCGTCCAGCAGCGCCCGCAGCACGGCAGCCGCATACGGGGTCCCCGAGGCTCCGGACACCCCCACGATCCAAGGCACACGCTGCGTTTGTCCTGCGTTCACACGTTGAGCCTACCGGCGAGTCCCCTGCGGACCGCACCCAGGCGAGTCCCGCGCGGAGCGCAAAAGGTGGATCACCGGCCCGTCGGCCGGTGATCCACCCCTCATGCACGGCAGACCGGTGACGCTTTCACCAGAACGAATTCAGGGAAGAGACTTTTCCGGTTGCTTATCCGGCTTGTTGTCCGCTACGACTTGACCTTGTAGATGTCGGAGCAGACGAGACCACCGGTGTCCGTGCCGATGCAGGCCCAGAACGTGTAGGTGTGGTTTTCCGGAAGATTCCCGCCCTTGGTCGTCCGGTAGGGCGCCTTGTGGCCGTACGTGCTCAGTTCCCGGACCGGGCTCGTGCCGAGGTAGCCGTACACACCGAATCCGTCGCCGTTCACGTCGACCGCTTCGAGCGTGTCCCCGTTCGGGTGCCAGTACACCTCGCCGGAGTGCTTGCCGTTGACGTAGATACCGATGCCCTGGAAGCTGCCGCCGGTGCCGGTCCAGAAGAACTTGACGTTCTGCGGCGTGGCCGCGGAGGCGCCGGTCGCGCCCACCGACAGGGTCAGTCCGGTCAGGACCGCCGCGGCGGCGAGAATGGTCTGAGCGCGTTTACGCATAGAGGCTTTCATTTTCCCCCTCAGTGCTTTTTTTGAACGGTCAAGCAGACCCTAACCCGCTTCGAACAAATGCACTGTGAGAGGGGATTGTTTTCGGCCACTTCCGGGCCGGTTCCGCTATACCGTCAGCCCCCGCACCAGGAGATCCAGCAGCGCGCACGCGAACAGGGCGATGCCGATGAACCCGTTGACGCTGAAGAACGCCCTGTTCACGCGGGACAGGTCGTGCGGGCGGACGATCGTGTGCTCGTAGAGGAAGGCGCCCGCGACGACGACGAGGCCCAGCCAGAAGAAGGCGCCGGCGTGGGTGGCCAGCGCGTACCAGACGAACAGGGCGGTCGTGATCGTGTGGCAGACGCGCGCGCCCCACACGGCCGCCGGGACGCCGAAGCGGGCCGGGACCGACATGACGCCGGTCTCCCGGTCGGTCTCCACGTCCTGGCAGGCGTAGATCAGGTCGAAGCCGCCGATCCAGACGCCGACCGCGAGGCCCAGGATCACCGCCTCCCAGGACCACTCGCCGCTGATCGCGAGCCAGCCGCCGACCGGCCCCATCGCCTGGGCGAGCCCCAGGATGGCCTGCGGGAAGTTCGTGAACCGCTTGCCGTACGGGTACACCACCATCGGGATCACCGCGATGGGCGCGAGCGCCAGGCACAGGGGGTTCAGCAGGGCCGCCGCGCCGAGGAACACCACGAGGGCGATCAGCGCGCCGGTCCAGGCGTGCCGCACGGACATCGCGCCGGTGACCAGTTCACGGTGCGCGGTGCGCGGGTTACGGGCGTCGATCTCCCGGTCGATGATCCGGTTGACGGCCATCGCGAAGGTCCTGAGGCCCACCATGCAGACGGTGACCAGCAGCAGCCGCCCCCAGTGGATGTTCTTGTCCCACTGGAACATCGCGGTGAGCGCGGCGATGTAGGCGAAGGGCAGCGCGAACACGGAGTGCTCGATCATCACCAGGCGCAGGAACGCCTTGGTGCGCCCCGGCTGGGCAATCGCGGCGGACGCGGAACTCACAGGCCGTACTCCTTCCAGCGGCGGTCCACCAGGGCCGCCGTATCCGGGTCGGACAGGACCATGTCCGGCCAGCCGCCGTCGCGCGTGTAACCCTCCTCGGGCCACTTGCGTGTCGCGTCGATCCCCGCCTTGCCGCCCCAGAACTGCTGGTAGGAGGCGTGGTCGAGGTGGTCGACGGGGCCTTCGACGACGGTGAGGTCGCGGGCGTAGTCCGTGTTCCCGAGAGCCCGCCACGCAACCTCGTGCAGGTCGTGGACGTCGCAGTCGGCGTCGACGACCACGATCAGCTTCGTCAGGGACATCATGTGCGCGCCCCAGACGGCGTGCATCACCTTCTGGGCGTGCTTCGGGTACTTCTTGTCGATCGAGACGATCGCGCAGTTGTGGAAGCCGCCGGCCTCGGGCAGGTGGTAGTCCACGATGTCCGGCACGATGATCTTCAGCAGCGGCAGGAAGAAGCGTTCCGTGGCGCGGCCGAGCGGCCCGTCCTCGGTCGGCGGACGGCCGACCACGATGGACTGGAGCAGCGGACGCCTGCGCATGGTCACGCAGTCGATGGTCAGGGCCGGGAAGGGTTCCTGGGGCGTGTAGAAGCCGGTGTGGTCGCCGAAGGGGCCCTCGGGGAGCATCTCGCCGGGCTCCAGCCAGCCCTCCAGGACGACCTCGGCCTGTGCGGGCACCTGCAGCGGCACCGTCTTGCAGTCGACCATCTCGATCCGCTTGCCGGCGATGAACCCGGCGAACAGGTACTCGTCGATGTCGCCGGGCAGCGGGGCCGTGGAGGCGTACGTCACGGCGGGCGGGCAGCCGAAGGCGATCGCGACCGGCAGCCGCTCGCCCCGCCTGGCCGCCACCTGGTAGTGGTTGCGGCTGTCCTTGTGGATCTGCCAGTGCATGCCGATGGTGCGCCGGTCGTGCCGCTGGAGCCGGTACAGGCCCAGGTTGCGGACGCCGCTCTCCGGGTCCTTCGTGTGGGTGAGGCCCAGGTTGAAGAAGGAGCCGCCGTCCTTGGGCCAGGTGAACAGGGCGGGCAGCGCGTCGAGGTCGACGTCGTCGCCGCGCAGCACGACCTCCTGGACGGGCGCCTCCTTGACCTTGCGGGGCGGCACGTGCGCCATCGCGCCGAGCTTCCCGAACGCCTCGCGCACTCCCACGAACCCGTGCGGCAGTTCGGGCCGCAGCAGCCCGCCGATCTTCTCGGAGATCTCGCCGTACGACTTCAGGCCCAGCGACTTCAGCAACCGGCGGTCGGTGCCGAAGACGTTCATCGCGAGCGGCATGGCGGAGCCGCGCACGTTCTCGAAGAGCAGCGCGGGGCCGCCGGACTTCTGCACCCGGTCGACGATCTCCCCGACCTCCAGATACGGGTCGACCTCGGCCTTGATGCGCTTGAGGTCGCCCTCGCGCTCCAGCGCCCGCAGCAGGGAGCGAAGATCGTCGTAAGCCATGCCCACCAGTATCGGCCACGGGCCCCCGCGGCCCGGCCACCGGGGGCCACCAGGGGCCGTCAGGGGTACCCCGCGCCGTCCGCCGTCCTCGTGGCCCTGGCCGGTAGCCTGTCCCCGTCACCGGGCCGTCTCATCCGTCGGGAGTGCGCGCGACCATGCTCAGGTATCTGCCGTTCCTGCTGGTCCTGGCGCTGTGGATCTACGCCTTCGTGGACTGCCTGAACACTCCGGAGGACGAAGTCCGCCATCTGCCGAAGGTGGTGTGGGTGATCGTCATCCTGCTCTTCGGCGAGGTGCTGGTGGGACCGGTCGCCTGGCTGCTCACCGGCCGGGTCCGGCGGACGGCCGCCGCCGGGGGCGCTGCGGCCGACGGCCACCCCGGTCCGGGGACCGGCTGGGTCGCGCCGGACGACAACCCCGAGTTCCTCAAGTCGCTGGAGCGGGACGACCCGAAGACGGACTGAGCAACCGGCGGGACCGCCTACCGCTCACTCCCCATCCCCCTGGAGCACCAGGGCCAGCAGCCCCGGGAACCGGGCCTCGAACTCGGCCCGCCGGAGCCGGTTGACCCGCCTGGGTCCCTCGTCGCGCTGCTCGACCAGGCCCGCCCCGCGCAGCACCGCGAAGTGGTGGCTGAGGGCCGCCTTGCCGACGGGCACGTCGAAGCTGCCGCAGCTGCGCGACCAGTCGGCGCTGCCGGCCAGGTCCCGGACGAGGGCGAGGCGTACCGGGTCGGCGAGGGCGGCGAGGACGGTCTGGACCGGCACGTCCTCGGGGTGGGTGTGCTCCGGGGCGGAGCGGTGGCTGGGGGCCATGCCGTCCTCCTCGCTTCCTGGGAGACCGCTTGCTGGAACACCACTTGCAGAGTGTTCGACGAAAACCATACACTCGCGAGTGTTCGCTTCTCGTTGAACACCAGGCCGGAGGTACGGCATGCGCGCGGTCCAGTTCCAGGAGTACGGCGGTCCCGAGGTGCTGCGGGCGGTGACGGCCGAGGTGCCCGAGCCGGGCCCCGGCCAGGTCGCCGTCGACGTGGCCTACATCGGGGTCAACTTCGCCGACGTCAAGGCCCGCGCGGAGGGGTACCTGGTGGAGCGGCTGCCGTACGTCCCCGGCCTGGAGGTCTCCGGCCGGGTGCGGGCGCTCGGCGCGGGCGTCACGGGGCTCACCGTCGGCCAGGAGGTGGCCGCCCTGACGCGGGGCGGCGCCTACGCGGAGGTGGTACTCGCCGACGCCACGACCGTCTTCCCGCTCCCCGCCGGCGTGGACCTGCGCACGGGCGCCACGCTGCCGACGGTGCTGCCCACCGCCCACGCCCTGCTCCACTCCGTCGGCCGTCTCCGGGCCGGCGAGTCGGTCCTCGTGCACGGCGCGGCCGGCGGAGTCGGCACGGTCGCGGGCCAGTTGGCCCGCGCGGCGGGCGCCGGGGCGGTGTACGGCGTGGTGTCCTCGGCGGCGAAGGCGGCCTACGCCAAGGAGTACGGCTACGACGACGTGTTCGTCGGCGCCTTCGAGGAACCGGTACGGCGGGCGACCGGCGGCCGGGGCGTCGACGTGATTCTCGACCCCGTCGGCGGCGACACCCTGCGGGCGGGGCTGGCCTCGCTGGCCGTCTTCGGCCGCCTGGTGTCCTTCGGCAACGCCAGTTCGGCCGAGCCGTGGACCGCGGGCCCGGCGGAGCTGTACGGGCTCAGCACCTCGGTCTCCGGCTTCTCCATCCTGCACCTGGCCCGGACCGCGCCGGACGCCCTGCGCCGGCTCTCCGAGGAGGCCTTCGCGAAGGCGGCCGACGGCACGGTGTCACTGCCCGTGACCGCCGAGTTCCCGTTGGAAGAGGCCGCCGAGGCACACCGGCTGCTGGGCGGCCGGACCAGCACGGGCAAGCTGCTGCTGCGGGTCCGCGGCGAGGGCTAGACCCGGCTCCAGCGCTGAGGCGGCGCCGGACGTGCAGGTCTGGGTGGAGACGCCGCCACCGAAGGCCAGGTCGAGGCAGCCGCCGTTGAAGACGCTGTGCAGGGTGCCGCCGGAACCGGTGCGCCACTGGCGGGAGCTGCCGCCGGTGGCGCAGTCGCCGGTGGCCGGCGTGCGCCGGCACGTGGAGTCCGGTGAACTGGCCGCGCCGCCCCTGCCGTTGATCGAGGCGCTGGTCCTCGGGCCGGTCATCGCCGTGACCCCGCGCTGGCTGTCGGCGGGGGACGCGGTGGACCTCGACGAGGTGGCCCTGGTCCTGCCGGACCGGATCTGGCGTGCGGTCGCCGCGCGCCCGGACTGAGGGGCACGCGCGCCGGGGCGAGGGCACGGGCGACGGCCGGGGCGGTGGCCGGCGCGGCACGGGGGCGGCACAGTGGCGGCATGGATCCACGACAGGCGCGCGTCTGGCTCGGTACCGCCCTCACCGAGGCCCGCACCGGCCGCGCCGAGGGCGGCGTCCCGGTCGGCGCCGCGCTCTACGGCCCCGACGGCGCCCTGCTCGGCCGGGGCCGCAACCGCCGCGTCCAGGACGGGGACCCGTCGCTGCACGCGGAGACGGCCGCGTTCCGGGCGGCGGGACGGCAGCGGTCGTACCGCGGGACCACGATGGTCACGACCCTGTCCCCCTGCTGGTACTGCAGCGGGCTGGTCCGGCAGTTCGGCATTTCCCGGGTCGTGATCGGCGAGGCCACCACCTTCCACGGCGGGCACGACTGGCTGGCCCGGCACGGCGTGGAGATCGTCCTGCTGGACGACGGCGAGTGCGTCGAGCTGATGCGGGGCTTCGTCGCCGAGCACCCCGATCTGTGGCGGGAGGACATCGGGGAGTAGCCGCGCCCGGGGCCCGGTGGTGCCGGTCAGGTGAGCTGGCCCGGCAGGGGTTCTACGGGGCCTTCGGGCTCCGTCGGCGAGGTTCCGGACGCGGACACCCCCAGAGTGCCGAGCAGGCGTTCGAATCTCGTCCGCCACTGCTCCTCCGCCCCGTCCTCGCCCCGGAACTCCTGGGTGAAGCGCAGCACGCACGCGGTGGCGCCGTCCCGCTCCAGGTGGAACCGGATCCGGCCGGCGCCGTCCACCGTGTACTCCGCGACCCGGTCGACGTCCCACGCGGTGACCCGGCCGGCGCCCAGCTCGCGGAACCGGACCTCGCCGTCGAGCCGGGGTTCGAGAACGTCGACGGCGGCGCACCACCCGGAGAGCCCCTCCGGAGTGGCCACCGCCGGCCAGACGTCTTCCATGGACCTCGGGACCCGCACCAGGAAGTGGAGTATGTGCGCGTTCCCCTGGGTCCGGCTGGTGCCCTGTGCGATGGAACCGCTCATGACACCAGTGTCCCCGACGGGCGGCTCAGACGCCCGCGTACGAGTGCTTGCCGGTCACGAAGATGTTGACGCCGTAGTAGTTGAACAGCCAGCAGGCGAAGGCGAGCATCGCCAGGTAGGCGGCCTTGCGGCCCTTCCAGCCGGCCGTGGCGCGCGCGTGCAGGTAGCAGGCGTAGCCGATCCAGGTGATGAAGGACCAGGTCTCCTTGGGGTCCCAGTTCCAGTAGCGGCCCCAGGCGTCGCCCGCCCAGATCGCGCCCGCGATGATCGTGAACGTCCACAGCGGGAAGACGGCCGCGTTGACGCGGTAGGCGAACTTGTCCAGGGAGGCCGAGGCGGGCAGCCGCTCCAGCACGGAGGTGGCGAACTTGCCGGGGGTGCCGCCGGTCTGGAGCTTGTTCTCGTACGAGTCCTTGAACAGGTACAGGATGGTGGCGACCGCGCCGACGTAGAACACCGCGCCGCAGAAGATCGCGGTCGAGACGTGGATGTAGAGCCAGTACGAGTGCAGGGCCGGGACCAGCTGGTCGCTCGCGGTGTACAGCACGGTGACGGCGAGGCCGAGGTCCAGCAGGACCGTGGTGACCAGGAACAGGCCGAGCCAGCGCACGTTCTTCTTCAGGGCCAGCAGCCCCAGGTAGACGGCGACGGCGACCGTGGAGAACGTGATGTTGAACTCGTACATGTTGCCCCACGGCGCCCGCTGCACGGAGGCCGCGCGGGCGACTACGCCCGACAGCTCCACGAGGAAGGCGAGCACGGTGAGGGAGATCGCGATCCGGCCGTACAGGTCGCCCTGCTCGTCGCCGCCGTGCGCGCCGGGGCCGTCCGGCACGTCCCGCGCGCCGGACTGGGACCGCACGACGACCTTCGGCCGCTCCAGTACGGCGGTGCCGCCGGCCTTCTGCACGGTGACCGCCGGCCCGGCCGCCTCGCGCTCGGCCTCGTCGGCGGTCAGCGCGGCGGCCGTACGGGCCACCTTGCTGCGGCTGCCGAACAGCCACTCGGCGATGTAGGCGAAGAAGGCCAGCGTGTAGACGGCCATGGACGAGTAGATCAGCGTGTTGCTGATGCTCGCCAGGTGTTCGTTGGTGGCGACGGCGAGGTCGGTCGCGGCGGCGAGAGTCACTTCTCAGCCCCTTCGGCAGGTACGGCTTGGGGGTCGGGGGAGGTGGAAGGGTCGTCGTCGGGGTGGGAGGCCCCCGGCGCCGGTTCGTTGGCCGGGTCCTGGTCCGGATCCGGGTCCTCGGCAGGGTCCTGGTTTTCGGCAGGGTCCTGGTCCTCGTCGGGGGCCAGTTCCGGGTCGTACAGGGTGCCGGCGAGGTCGCCCAGTTCCTCGGGGACCTTCGCGGACTCGCTGCGGCCGAGGCCGGCCATCTCGACGACCGTGACGCCGTCGGCGCCGCGCACGGCCCGCACCCAGACGCGGCGGCGCTGGATGAACAGCGACCCGGCGAGACCGAAGATCGCGGCCAGGGCGCCGCCGAGCGCCCAGCCGCTGCCGGGCTCCTGGACGATCTCGAACCCGGCCCACTCCTTGATCTCCTTGTCGAAGGTCAGGGAGCCGGCGCCGTTCGGGAGCTTCATGGTGTCGCCGGGCTGGAGCAGCTTCTTCAGCAGCTTGCCCTTGCTGTCCTTGAACTCCTTCATGTCCGTCTTGTCGAGCTGGTACACGCTCTGCGGGACACCGGCGTTCACGCTGCCCAGGTCACCGTGGTAGGCGTTCACCGCGAGCAGCGGGTTCAGCAGCGAGGGGAACGCCGAGAGCATCGTGCCGCTCTTGGGGTCGAACGTCGGCACGAAGAAGGCCTGGAAGCCGAGTTGCTCCTTCTTCCCCTGCGGGTTGCGGTATCCGTCCAGCACCTTGATCACGCCGTTGGAGGTGACGTTGCCGTCGAGCGGCAGCAGCGGTACGGCGTCGTGGTAGACGACCTTGCCCTTGCCGTCCCGGACGGTGATCACGGGCGCGTAGCCGTGGCTGACGAGGTAGACCTTGGAGTCGTCGATGTGCAGCGGCTGGTTGACCTTGACGGTCGTCGACTGCTCCTTGCCGTTCGCGCCCTTGCTGTAGGTGATCCTCGCCTCGTAGGTGCGCGGGGTGCCGCGGTTGGGGCCGGTCAGCTCGTAGGTGCCCTTGAAGTCCTTCAGGTCGAAGCTGAACGGCACCAGGTCGTCGCCCTTGAACAGGCTGCCGGAGCGGAAGTCGTCGTACATCGGGATGGCGTTGGCGAAGCCGTCGCCCTCGACGACCAGCTTGGTGCCGTCCGACTTGTACAGCTGGCCGGAGGCGAAGGCGACCAGCAGCACGATCAGCGCGATGTGGAAGATCAGGTTGCCCAGCTCACGCACGTAGCCCTTCTCGGCGGCCACCGCGTCGCCGGTGACGTGGGCCCGGAAGCGGCGGCGCTTGAGCAGGGCGAGCGCGGCCTCGCGTACCTGCTCGGGCTCGGCGGTGGTGCGCCAGGTGGTGTAGGCGGGCAGCCGGTTCAGCCGCTTGGGCGCGGCCGGCGGGCGGCCGCGGAGCTGGCCGACGAACTGCCAGGTGCGCGGGATGATGCAGCCGATGAGGGAGACGAACAGCAGGATGTAGACGGCGGAGAACCACACCGAGCTGTAGACGTGGAACAGGCCGAGCTTGTCGTAGACCGGCGAGAGCGTCTTGTGCGCCTTGCGGAAGTCGTCGACCTTGTTGATGTCGGCGCCGGTCTGCGGGATCAGCGAGCCGGGGATCGCGCCGAGGGAGAGCAGCAGGAGCAGCAGCAGCGCGACCCGCATGGAGGTCAGCTGCCGCCAGAACCAGCGGGCCCAGCCGATGACGCCCAGCCCGACCGTCGCACCGGGGGCCTCCTCCTGGGGGGCGGTGGACAGCTGGGAGCCGGCCGCGCCGAGGTCCTCGCCGTCCTGGCCGGTGTCGGGGCCCTTGCCGGCGCCGTTGTCCGTTTCGGTCGTGCTCATCGCGTCAGATCCCCACAGTGAAGCCGTCGGACCACGTCTGCATCTCATGTACCAGGCGGTCCCAGGCCCCGGTCAGCAGCAGCACACCGGTCACGATCATCATCGTGCCGCCGATGCGCATCACCCAGACATAGTGGCGCTTGACCCAGGCGAAGGCGCCGAGGGCCTTGCGGAAGGCGACGGCCGCGAGCACGAACGGCAGGCCGAGCCCCAGGCAGTACGCGATCATCAGCACCGCGCCGCGCCCGGCGCTGGACTGGTTCATGGCCAGGAAGTTCACCGAGCCGAGGGTGGGGCCGATGCAGGGCGTCCAGCCGATGCCGAACAGGGCGCCCAGTATCGGCGCGCCGGCCAGGCCGGCGGCGGGCCGCTTGTGGAAGCGGAACTCGCGCTGGGTGAACCAGGGCATCAGGCCCATGAAGAAGACACCCATGGCGATCATGAGCACGCCGAGCACCTTGGACAGGGTGTCCTTGTGCTCCTGGAGGTTCGCGCCGAAGTAGCCGAACAGGGCTCCGCCGGAGATGAACACGGCGCTGAAGCCCAGCACGAACAGGGCGGCGCCGGTGACCATCCGGCCGCGTCTGGCCTCGCCCAGGTCGGTGCCGGCGACCCCGGTGACGTAAGAGAGGTAGCCGGGGACGAGGGGCAGGACGCACGGGGAGAAGAAGGAGACGAGCCCGCCGAGCAGGGCGACCGGCAGGGCGATCAGCAGGGTGCCGTGCAGCACGGTCTCGTTCTGCGCGGCCACCGTCACGAGTGCGCTCACGTCACTTCTCCGCCAGCACCGGTTGGATCATCTCGGTCAGGGAGGTCGCGTCGAGCTGCTCCAGCGCCCGCGCGGCGACCTTCCCGTGCCGGTCGAGGATGAGGGTGGAGGGGATCAGCTGCGGGTTGAGCGTGCCCTTCCTGAACCGGAGCATCAGCTTGCCGGTCGGGTCGTACAGGCTCGGGTAGGTGATCCCGGCGTCCTTCTCGAAGGAGACGGCCGAGGTGACGTTGGTGTCGCGGGTGTTGACGCCGACGAACTGCACGCCCTTGTCCGCGTATTCCCTGGAGACCTTGGCGAAGTACTTGGCCTCTGCCCGGCAGGGGCCGCACCAGGAACCCCAGAAGTTGAGGACGACGACCTTGCCCCGGTAGTCGCCGACGGTGAGGGTCTTGCCGTCGATGGTCTTGCCGGACAGGTCCGGAGCCGCGCCCCTCTTGCCCTGCGGGACGGTGGAGACGCCGTGGTCGCCGGTGACGAAGTTGGTGTCGCCCCCGCCGCCCGAGATGCCGCCCGAGCCGCACGCGGACAGGGTCAGGGCCGCGACGGCGGCCACGGCACCGATCAGGGAGGCACGGCTACGGGTACTCATGTGAAAAGTTTCGCATGCCTGTTCCGGGGATCTTTCGCGCCCCCCTGCCGGGAGGAAACCCGCATTTCAGGGCGTATTTACACCGGACATTTCAGGCGCCGGTACCTGCGGTGGAGTTGACCCCGGAGCCGGCGTTGCCGCTGCCCTTCGTGCTGCCCTTCGCGTCCGCCAGGAAGGACTTCCAGCCGCCGGCGGGTGCCTGGCCCACGGGCAGGGTGCGGAGCTTGGCGAGGACCTCCGGCTTCTGCACGTCCATCCAGTC